>NZ_JBITWR010000010.1:0-22343 GCF_044544025.1 Streptomyces sp. NPDC055243 | reverse complement strand
GACCCGCCGCCCACGGCAGGCAAGGCGGACGGCATACCCACAGGCGAACAGACGCAGGCGCCAGCCGGTCCCACACCAGAAGCAGCCGACCCGACGTCCACGAAGGGGCGGGGCACTCCCGCCGCCGGGGACGCGGGTCCGGCGCCCGCGGACGGGCAGACGGAGGCGGGCCCTGCGTCCGCAGAGAGTGAGGCCGCGCGATGACCGCGTCGACACCAGCGTCACGGACCACGGGCGGCCCCGACGAGGAGGACCGCACCGAGGAGCACGGGTACTCCGGGGCGGAGGAACGGCCCGGCGACGAGGCCCATTCCGGAGGGAAGGGTCGCCTCCGGCCGCAGAGCGCCCCCGAAGAGCACAAGCGCCCCGGAGAGCAGCGGCTTCCCGAGCAGGGCACCAGCCGCAGCCGCGACGGGGACCACCACCACACGGCAGGCGCTACGGCTTCCGGGGAGCGCAATCACGAGCCCTCCGCCCCCGGTGACCACGAGCCCTCCGCCCCCGCCGACCACTTCGACAAGGACACGCTCCCCGCGCCCCCCGGCGCCACCGCCGCCCTGCTCCGGTCGTTGCTCCTGCCGCTTCGGGGGCGCGTTGTCCTCGCGACCCTGTTGCTTCTGTTGCAGCAGGCCGCCGTGCAGGGCGGGCCGCTACTCGTCGCGTATGCCATCGACCGGGGCGTGCCCGCCGTCCGTGGCGGCGACTACGGGCCCCTCGTCGCCATCGGCGTCGGATATCTGCTCTGCGCGGGCGCGTCCGGCGCGTTCCAGTACGCGTTCATCGTGGCCTCCGCCCGCGTCAACCAGGACGTGCTGCTCGATCTGCGCGGGCGGATCTTCCGCCACGCGCAGGCCCTCAGCGTGGACTTCCACGAGCGGTACACCTCGGGGCGGCTCATCTCCCGGTCCACCACCGACGTGGAATCCCTGCGGGAACTCCTCAGCGAGGGGCTGCAGGAGCTGGTCACCGTCATCCTGTCCTTCGTCTACATCTCGGCGATGCTGCTCTGGCTCGACCTGAGCCTCGGCGCCGTGGCCGTCGCGTCGTTCGTGCCGCTCTACCTCCTCGTACGCCGTTATCAGCGCCGCGCGGGCCCCCTCTTCGGAAAGCGGTCCACCGCGATCGCCTCCGTCATCGTGAAGTTCGCCGAGACGATGAACGGCATCCGGCCGGTCCGCGCCTTCCGGCGCGAGGCCGCCAACGAAGCCGAGTTCGGCGTACTCAACCGCCACCACGAACGCGCCAACGGCGACGCCATGCTGGAGATGGCCCGCTACGTCGTCGGCTCGCGGCTCGTCGCCAACACCGCCGTCGCCGGCATCGTCCTGTGGGGCGCCTACCGCGTCACCGACGGCACCCTCGCGCTCGGCGTCCTGGCCGCCGCCGTGCTGTATCTGCGGCGCCTGTACGACCCGATCGACCGGCTCGGGATGTTCCTGAACTCCTACCAGTCGGCCGCAGCCTCCCTGGAGAAGGTCGCCGGGCTGCTCGCCCAGACCCCCTCCGTGCCCGAGCCGCACGCCGACCGGGTACGGGCGCTGCCCGCCCTCGCCTCCGCACACCCCGGCCGCGAGGTCGGCTTCGAGGGCGTGCGGTTCGCCTACCGGACCGGCGGCGAGGTCCTGCCCCGCTTCGACCTGACGCTGCCCGCAGGGCAGACCGTCGCCGTCGTCGGCTCCACCGGCGCGGGCAAGTCGACGCTCGCCAAGCTGCTCGCCCGGTTCTACGACCCCACGGAGGGCCGGGTCCTGCTCGACGGGGTCGATCTGCGCGACCTCGCCAACGCGGAGTTGCGCCGTGGCGTGGTGATGGTGACCCAGGAGGCCTTCCTGTTCTCCGGGACCGTCGCCGAGAACATCGCCATCGGCCGCCCCGACGCCACCCGCGAGGACATCGAGCGGGCCGCCAGGGCCATCGGCGCGCACGACTTCATCGCGTCGCTGCCCGACGGCTACGACACCGACGTACGCAAGCGGGGCGGCCGCATCTCCGCCGGTCAGCGGCAGCTGGTCGCCTTCGCGCGGGCGCTGCTCGCCGATCCCGCGGTGCTGATCCTGGACGAGGCGACCAGCTCGCTGGACATCCCGGGCGAGCGGGCCGTGCAGCGCGCCATGGACACCGTGCTGCGCGGCAGGACCGCCGTCGTGATCGCCCACCGGCTCTCCACGGTGGAGATCGCCGACCGGGTCCTGGTGATGGAGCACGGGCGCGTCGTGGAGGACGGCACCCCGGCCGAACTCGTCGCGGGGAGCGGGTCGTTCGCGGATCTGCACCGGGCGTGGCGGGACAGCGTGGTGGGGTAGGTGGGTGGGGACAGGCGGGGGCGGCCCCCACCTGCCCCCGCACGAGCCACCGCACGAGCCACCGCACAGGCCACCGCACAGGCCGCCGCACAGGCAGCAGAAGCACCTCCGGTAATCTGGACTTTTCCCCCAGAAGGAGATGCATCAGTGGAGTTCCGGCTGCTCGGAGCGGTTTCCTTCGCCACCGAGACAGGCGAACTGCCCCTCGGTCCGGCCAAGCGGCGCAGCCTTCTCGCCGCCCTGCTCCTGCGGCCCAACCGCCCGGTTCCGGTGGAGCAGCTGACGGCCACTCTGTGGGACCACGAGCCTCCGCCGCGCGCCCGCGGCGTCATCCAGGGCCACGTGTCGCGGCTGCGGGCCCTGCTGACGGGCGCGGACGCCGAGATGTTCGGTGTGGAGCTCGTCACGCAGGGCACCTCCTACGTCCTGCGCATGCCGGAGAGCCTGCTGGACGCCCACCGCTTCGAGGAGCTGGTGACGCTGGCCCGCAGCCAGCGCGCGCCCGCCGACGCCGTGGCGATGTACCAGGAAGCGCTGTCCCTGTGGCAGGGGCCTGCCCTGAGCGGCGCCTATCCGAGCCCGCCGCTCCAGGCCGCCGCGCACGCCCTGGAGGAACTCCGGCTCGCCTCCGTGGAGATGCTGGCCGGGGCGTACGCGCGCCTGGGCGAGCACAACCGCGCGGCGGCCGTGCTGCGCGCGGAGGCCGAGGCCCATCCCCTGCGGGAATCGCTGTCCGCCGCCCTCATGCGCGAACTCCAGCGAGCCGGGCGCCGCTCGGAGGCGCTCGACTGGTTCCACCGCACCCGGCGGCTCCTCGCCGACGAGCTGGGGGTCGACCCCGGCCGTGAGCTGGCGGACGCCTACGGAGTGGCCTTGCGCGGGGAGGGCGACGGCGAGGCGGAAGCGGCGGCATCGGCCCCGCCGCCCGCCGCTTCCGTCGCCCCGCAGGGGCGCTCCGGGCAAGGACCGGCCGCCACCCTGCCCCCGGAGACGGTCGACCTGCTGCCCCGCATGCCCCGCGGCTTCCACGGGCGCGCGGGCGAACTGACCGCCCTGTCCAGGGCCGCGGCGGGCGAGGCCCCCGTGTGCCTGGTCACCGGGCCCGCGGGCGTGGGCAAGACGGCGCTGGTGGTGCACTGGGCGCACCGCAACCGTGCCGCGTTCCCCGGCGGCCTGCTCTACGCCGACCTGCGCGGCTTCAGCGACACGGGAGAGCCGACGCACCTGGAGGTGCTGCGCGAGTTCCTGCTGGCCCTCGGGGTCGCGCCGCGCAGGATCCCGGAGTCGGCGAACGGGGCGTCCGCGCTGTACCGGTCGCTCGCGGCCGACCGGCAGCTCCTCGTCGTACTGGACAACGCGCGCGGCTCCGAGCAGGTCAGGGAGCTGCTTCCGGGAGGCACGCGCTGCGTCACCGTCGTCACCAGCCGGTACCGGCTGCGCGGCCTGATCGCCTCCGACGCCGCCCGCCCCGTACCCGTGGACGTACTCGAACCGGAGGACAGCACGGCCCTGTTGGCCGCTGTGCTCGGCAAGGAGCGGGTCCTCGCGGAGGCGGTGGGTGCCCGGCGGCTCGTGGAGCTGTGCGGCGGGCTGCCCCTCGCGCTCCGGGTGGCGGCGGCGCGCCTCGCCGACCAGCCGGACTGTTCCCTGCGGGCGATGAGCGCCGAACTGGACGACGAGTCACGCCGGTTGAGCCTGCTCGACGTGGAGGACACGGGCGTCCGCGCGGCGCTGCGGCTGACCGTGCGGCGACTGCCCGACGACGTGGCGCACCACTTCGCGCACCTGGGCCGCCATCCGGGCACGCACGTCGACCGTTTCACGGCGGCGGCTCTCGCGGGCACGGACCCGGACACGGCCGAGGCCGCCCTGGACCGTCTCACCGCGGCGCACCTCGTCACGCGGGCGGCACCGGGGCGCTGGACCTTGCACGACCTCGTACGGCTTTACGCACGCGGCCTGGACGCGGGGCCCGACGCCCTGCACCGAGTGCTCGACCAGACGGTGGCGACCGCCCTGGCCGCGGCCGACGCGGCTGAGCCGGGCGACGAGGAGTGCTTCTCGCTCCCCACGGACTTCCGACCGCCGTACGCGATACGGGAGTTCGCGGACCGGGACGAGGCCATGGACTGGTACGCCGCCGAGCGTGACGACCTGACGCTCGCGGCGACGGCGGCGGATTCGGCGGGGCTGCACGGCAGGACGTGGCGGATCGTGCTTGGCCTGTGGCCGCAGATGGTGTGGCGCGTGCACGACGGCTGGACTCCCCTACTCCAGACGGCACTTGAGGCGGCCCGGGCCGACGGGGACGCGCGCGCCGAGTCGCGGGTGCTGGCCCTGCTCGGGTGGGTGCTGACCGAGGAGGGCCGCACCGACGAGGCCGTCGTCCACCTGGAGGCCGCCCCGGTGATCGCCGCCCGCGCGGGCGATCGGCGCGCCGAGGCGACGGCGCTGATCAATCTCTCCCTCGCCCAGGCCGCGCTCGGCAGCCCCGAGGAGGCGGCCGAGGGGTGTGTCCAGGCGGCGCACCTGGCCCGCGAGGTGGGCGACCGCCACACCGAACGTCTGGCCCTGCACCACCTCGCCCGGCACCAACTGGACACCAAGCAGTGGCAGTCGGCCCTGGACACGTCGATGGCGGCCCTGGCCGTGGAGAGCACGGCGGACGCCTCGACGGCCTCCCGGGTCCTCCTGCTCACGGCGGGCGGCGAGGCCCTCATAGGCATGGGCGACGAGACGGAAGGAATCCGCCGCCTGGAGACCGCGGCGGACGAGGCGGAGGCCTCCGGCTACGACGAGGGCGCAGTACGAGCCCTCGGCGCCCTCCTCCGAGTCTCAGCAGACGTAGGCCTACGGGCCCGCTACGACACGGCGATGGTGCGCCTCGCGGAACGGACCTGAGAAAGCAGCGCGAACGGCGGCGCACGGACGGGGCGGGGGGGGCGCCCTTGACGGGGATCGGGGGTGCGGCGCCGCGCCGGGGGCCGCGAGTGCGGTGCCATTGACCGGGCCCGCAGGCACGGCGCGCGCGGACGGAGGCCGCGGGTGCGGCGCCGATGACCGGGCCCGCAGGCGCGCGGCATACGAACGCGGTCCGCGCGTACGGCGCCGTGCCGGGGGCCAGCAAGCGCGGCACCGTTGGCAGGGCCCGCAGGCACGGCGCACGCGGACGGAGGCTGCGGGTGCGGACCCGTTGACGGGCGGGGCCTGTGACGGGCGGGGCCTGCGGGGTGCCGTGTGCGCGCGGCTCGGGCCTGTGGCTGTGTCGGGGGTGACGGCTCGACGCCGCCCCGTATCGCCGGACATGGCACGGCGCGCGACCTCGGACCCCAACCCCGCGGCGCAGGGCGCACGGGCGGAGGCCGGGGGTCGGCACGCAGACCCGGGTCCGCGGGGTGCGGCGCACCTACGCGGTCCGCGAGTGCGGTGCCATTGACCGGGCGCGCAGGCACGGCGCCCGGACGGAGTCCGTGGGTGTGGCGCCATTGACGGGCGGGCCTGCGGCGGGGGTGCCGTATGCGCGCGGCTCGGGCCTGTGGCTGCGTCGGGAGTGACGGCTCGACGGTGGTCCGCGTCGTCGGGCATGGCACCGTCGGCCCCGTGGCGCGCGCTCGGCCGTGGGGGGCGTCGAACCGCCGCGCACCCCATGGCCCTTCGCTTGCGGCGCCGTCATGCCGCGTCAGCGGGACGTCAGCCGGGCGTGAGCGGGACGCCAGCGGGGGCGGTCACTGTGGTGTCAGAAGCGGGGACGACCAGTCAGGCCCGCACCCACCACCACCGCAACGGGGAACCTCATCATGCGTACGACCCGGATCCGCACCACCGTCCTCGCCGCCACCACCGCCGCGCTCGCCCTCACCCTGACGGCCTGCGGCGGCTCGGACGGATCCGGCGACAACGCGTCGAAGTCCGGTGCCGGCAAGCGCGTCGCCACCACCGAAGGGTCGAAGGGCTCCGGGGCGACGGCCACGACGGAGACTTCGGAGACGGGCGACAGCGTCACCGCGGCCGGCGGCGAGCAGGGCACCTCCGGTTCCAGTGCGGGCAAGGCCGCTCCCGCCCGCGCCGCGGCGACCCAGCCGTGCAAGGGCGACGAGATCTCGTACTCCGTGCTGCACCGCTTCCCCGCGGAGCAGGGCGAGCACCTCCTGATCACCGCGACGAACGCCGACGCCAAGTCCTGCTGGGTCACTTCCTACCCGTCCGTGATGCTCGGCAACACCTCGACGGTCCTGCCGCACGCCTCCAAGGACGCCCCGGGCGGCACCACCCGGATCACGGTCAAGCCCGGCGGCAAGGTCTACTCCGCCGTGGCCCTCTTCACGGACAGCGACAAGACCCACACCTCGACCGACCTCTCCATCGCCCTGCGCGACCAGACCGGCGACACCGGCCCGGGCGCCGGGACCGGCGCCTTCGACGGCAAGGGCGTGCCCTCGGAGTTCACCTGGTCCGACGCCGAGGTCACCAACTGGAACACCACGAAGCCCTACAACTTCTGATCGGCACCCCCCAGCCCCCTGCCCCCCTGCCCCCCCTGTACGACAGAACCGCAGCACCGCAGCACCGGCCTGGAGCGACGCAGCGCTCCAGGCCGGCTTTCGTGCGTTGCCCAACCGACCGGTATCCGGCGACCGTTGGGGTGCGGAATCAGCCACACCGTCCGGCCGCCCGCCGACGGTTGCATCTCGAACAAACGCGGAGCCCTTCACCCTGGGCGACTCCTCCGTATATCGAACGCGACCCACCGGGCAGCGGACCATTTCCGGCCAACTCTTGACGCACTCCTGACAAACAGAGCGCTCCGGTGCCACTCTTCCCCTCGATTCCCAGCTCCACCACGTTCGACCGGGTCGCACCGTTCGAATCCCATGCTCCACGTTCTGCCTTGTTCTGCCCGGACGGCACGACCGCGCCGACCGGTCCCCCTGGCCGCGTATCCCCGCGGCCACGCAGAAGGAGTCCGTGTTGAGAAGCACCTCTCACAGACCTGCCTCCCACAGACGCGCCACCGCCGCGGGCGCACTGACCGCCGTCGCCGCCCTCATCGCGGTGGCTTTCCAGACGGGCCCGGCATCGGCCGACGACCCCGCGATATCGCCGGCCAAGACCCCGGCCGCGGCCAAGATAGGCAAGGCCGACCCCGGCTCCCTGCCCGTGAAGCTCACTCCCGCCCAGCGTGCCGCGCTCCTCAAGGACGCCAACGCCACGAAGGCGGACACGGCCAAGGACCTGGGGCTCGGCGCCAAGGAGAAGCTCGTCGTCCGTGACGTCATCAAGGACGGCGACGGCACGACGCACACCCGCTACGAGCGCACCTACGACGGCATGCCCGTACTCGGCGGCGACCTGGTCGTCGACGAGGCGAAGTCCGGCAAGACCAAGGGCGTCACCAAGGCCGCGAAGGCGGAGCTCAAGGGCATCGCCACCAGCGCCGACGTGAAGGCGGCGACCGCCGAGAAGCAGGCGCTCGGCGCGGCGAAGGCCGAGGGGTCGAAGAAGACCGACGCGGACCGCGAGCCCCGCAAGGTCGTCTGGATGGCCAAGGGCGAGCCGACTCTCGCGTACGAGACCGTGGTCGGCGGGCTCCAGCACGACGGCACCCCGAACGAGCTGCACGTCGTCACGGACGCGGCGACCGGCAAGAAGCTCTTCCAGTGGCAGGGCATCGAGAACGGCACGGGCAACACGCAGTACAGCGGTCAAGTCACCCTGGGAACCGCCCAGTCGGGGTCGAACTACACCCTGACCGACACCGCTCGCGGCAGCCACAAGACGTACAACCTCAACCGCGGCACGTCCGGCACCGGCACCCTCTTCTCGGGCGCGGACGACGTGTGGGGCAACGGACTGCCCGCCAACCTGGAGACCGCGGGCGCCGACGCCCACTACGGGGCGGCGCTGACCTGGGACTACTACAAGAACGTGCACGGCCGTTCCGGTATCCGGGGTGACGGTGTCGGCGCGTACTCGCGGGTCCACTACGGCAACAACTACGTCAACGCGTTCTGGTCGGACAGCTGCTTCTGCATGACGTACGGCGACGGCGCGGGCAACGCCAAGCCGCTGACGTCCATCGACGTGGCGGCCCACGAGATGACGCACGGCGTCACCGCGGCGACCGGCAACATGACCTACAGCGGCGAGTCCGGTGGCCTGAACGAGGCGACCTCGGACATCTTCGCGGCGGCCGTGGAGTTCAACGCCAACAACGCGCAGGACAAGGGCGACTACCTCGTCGGCGAGAAGATCGACATCCGTGGCGACGGCACCCCGCTGCGCTACATGGACAAGCCCAGCAAGGACGGCTCGTCCAAGGACTCCTGGTACTCGGGCATCGGCAGCATCGACGTCCACTACTCGTCCGGTGTCGCCAACCACTTCTACTACCTGCTGAGCGAGGGCAGCGGCGCCAAGGTCGTCAACGGCGTCTCGTACGACTCGCCCACCTCCGACGGCCTGCCCGTGACCGGAATCGGTCGTGACAAGGCGTCACTCATCTGGTACAAGGCGCTCACGACGAAGTTCACCACGACCACCAACTACGCGGCGGCGCGCACCGGGACTCTCGCGGTCGCCGGCGAGCTGTACGGCACCACCAGTGCCGAGTACGCGGCGGTCGCCCACGCGTGGGCCGGCGTCAACGTCGGCGCCCGGCCCGGCGGTCCCGGCGGCGGCACGGACTTCGAGAACACCACCGACGTCGCCATTCCGGACAACGGGGCGGCCGTCACCTCCTCGGTGAACGTCACCGGCCGCACGGGCAACGCGCCCTCCGCCCTGAAGGTCGGCGTCGACATCGTCCACACCTGGCGCGGCGACCTGGTCGTCGACCTGGTGGCCCCGGACGGTTCGACGTACCGCCTGAAGAACTCCAGCTCGTCGGACTCGGCGGACAACATCGTCGAGACCTACACGGTCAACGCCTCGTCCGAGGTGGCCAACGGCACCTGGAAGCTGAAGGTCCAGGACGTGGCCGCGCAGGACGTCGGCCGCATCAACAGCTGGAAGCTGACGTTCCCGTAAACCCTGACGGAATCTGAAGGGCTTTGACGGCACGTGCAGACCGCGCCGCTCCGGGTGGACCGACTCCCCGGGGCGGCGCACCCATGTGCGCCCCCCTCGGTCACACGCAGCCGCTCACGCTCAGCCGCGCAACACCCCGTTCGCATTGCGTACATGGACCATCGCTCAACGGACGATTTCTGGCCAACCTGCGGTCAGGTACCTGACATGCACCTGGCTCAACTGACACTCTTCCCTCTCAAGTCACACCAGCACACCCGCACCGCATCTTTCAGCCCGGACAGTCCCCATGCCGTCCGGGCCCCCCACAGAAGGAGCATGCGTGACCCCCCACATATCCCGGAAGCGCTCAACGCTGGCCATCGCCACCGCTGTTGCCGCCGGAGCACTGCTCACCGCCGGTCTGACCACCGGAGCCTCCGCGCAGCCCGACCGGGCCGCATCGCCTTCCGGCGCGCCCGTCTCGCTCTCCTCCACGGCCCGCGCCGACCTGCTGCAGGACGCGAACGCGGAGAAGGCCGCCACCGCCGAGAAGATCGGCCTCGGCGCCAAGGAGAAGCTCGTCGTACGCGACGTCGTCAAGGACCGTGACGGCACCACGCACACCCGCTACGAGCGCACCTACGACGGTCTGCCCGTCCTCGGCGGCGACCTCGTCGTCCACACCGCGAAGAGCGGCTCGGTCAAGAGCGTGACCAAGGCGGCCAAGGCCACCATCAAGGTCGCCTCCACCTCCGCGAAGATCGGGGCCACGTCGGCCGCGAAGTCCGCCGAGTCGACCGCCGCGAAGTCCGGCGACACCAAGAAGGCCGACGCGCAGACCCCGCGCAAGGTCGTCTGGGCCGCTTCGGGCAAGCCGGTCCTCGCGCACGAAACCGTGGTCACCGGCGTCCAGAAGGACGGCACGCCCAGCAAGCTGCACGTCATCACCGACGCGGCCACGGGCAAGAAGCTCTTCCAGTACCAGGCCATCGAGAACGGCGCCGGGCACAGCCAGTACAGCGGCGACGTCGAGGTCGGCTCCAAGAAGGGCACCAGCGGCTTCGACCTGACCGACGACTCGCGCGGCGGCCACTCGACGTTCGACCTGAACCACGCCCAGAGCGGCGAGGGCAAGCTCGTCACGGACGACGACGACACGTGGGGCACCGGAAAGCCGGAGGACGTCCAGACCGCCGCCGTCGACGCCGCCTACGGCGCCCAGCTGACCTGGGACTACTACAAGGCCGTGCACGGCCGCGAGGGCATCAAGGGCGACGGCAAGGGCGCGACCTCGCGCGTCCACTACGGCAACGCGTACGTCAACGCGTTCTGGGACGACAGCTGCTTCTGCATGACGTACGGCGACGGCGAGGGCGACAAGAAGCCCCTCACGTCGATGGACGTCGCGGCGCACGAGATGACGCACGGCGTCACGTCGGCGACCGGCAACATGGAGTACAGCGGTGAGTCGGGCGGCCTGAACGAGGCCACCTCCGACATCTTCGCGGCGGCGGTCGAGTTCAACGCCAAGAACGCCGAGGACGTCCCCGACTACATGGTCGGCGAGAAGATCGACATCAACGGCGACGGGTCGCCGCTCCGCTACATGGACAAGCCCTCCAAGGACGGCTCGTCCCTGGACAACTGGAGCGCGGACGCGGGCAACGTAGACGTCCACTACTCCTCGGGCATCGCCAACCACTTCTTCTACCTGCTGTCCGAGGGCAGCGGCGCGAAGGAGATCAACGGCGTCAAGTACGACTCCCCGACCGCCGACGGCTCCAAGGTCGAGGGCATCGGGCGCGACAAGGCCGAGAAGATCTGGTTCAAGGCCCTGACGGCGTACTTCACGACGACGACGGACTACAAGGCGGCCCGCGAGGGCACCTTGAAGGCGGCGACGGACCTGTACGGGGCGGACTCCGCCGAGTACAAGGGCGTGGCCGCGGCCTGGACCGGCGTCAACGTCAAGTAACTCCTCTCCACGACAGGCGGCACCCGGGGACACGCTTTCCCCCGGGTGCCGCCTGCCGTCGTGCGGGCCCTTTCCTCCTCGACCCCGCCCCTTCCCGAAAACCCGCTCCGGCGCGGGGGCCTTGGCACCGTTGATCACCGGCTCCGCCGCGTTCGTCCTCAAACGCCGGACGGACTGAAACCCTGCGCCGCGCAGGGGCCGGGCCGCCCCTACCGCAGCAATACCCCCGCGGCCTCCCCCGTCCCCTCGGAGGGCACGGCCACCAGACCCAGCTCCGCCCCGCTCGCCAACAGTCGATGCGCCGGCAGGATGCGCACCGTGTAGCCGAACGGTCCCGTGCGGTCCAGGGACAGGGGGCCCTCGTAGAGGCGGCGGCCCTCCGCGTCGGGGCCGCCCACCGGCTTCAGCGGGACCGGGCTCGCGTCGGCGATGACGTCCTCGGGGTCGACGCGGCCCGCGATCGTCTGGACCTCCACGTCGTCCGGGGTCAGCTCGCCCAGGTGCACGCGGACCCGCAACGAGAGCGTGGCGCCGAGCTCGGCGGTGGCGCCCGTCGCCGACGCCTCGACGTGGTCGACGGCGACCCCCGGCCAGGCCGCACGGACCCGCGCCTTCCACGCGGCCAGGTCCCCCGCGGCGTCCACGTCCAGCGTGCGGTGCGCCCGCGCGGCGGGCACGTACAGCTGCTCCACGTAGTCACGCACCATCCGGCCCGCGAGCACCTTCGGACCGAGCCGGGTCAGCGTCCGGCGCACCATCTCGATCCACCGGTCGGGCAGGCCCCCCGGCCCCTGCTCGTAGAAGCGGGGCGTGATCCTGCGCTCCAGGAGGTCGTAGAGCGCCGCGGCCTCCAGCTCGTCGCGCCGGTCGTCGTCCGTCGCCGCCCCGTCCGCCGTGGGGATCGCCCACCCGAAGTCCGGCTCGAACCACTCGTCCCACCAGCCGTCGAGGACCGACAGGTTGAGGCAGCCGTTCAGCGCCGCCTTCATGCCGCTCGTGCCGCACGCCTCAAGGGGGCGGAGGGGATTGTTCAGCCAGACGTCGCACCCGGGATAGAGCTTCTGCGCCATCGCCATGCCGTAGTCGGGCAGGAACACGATCCGGCCGCGCACCCGCGGGTCGTCCGTGAAGCGCACCAGGTCCTGGATGAGCCGCTTGCCCCCGTCGTCCGCCGGATGCGCCTTGCCCGCCACCACGATCTGCACCGGCCGCTCCGGGTGCGTGAGCAGCTCCATCAGCCGGTCCCGGTCCCGCAGCATCAGCGTCAGCCGCTTGTACGAGGGGACGCGGCGCGCGAAGCCGATGGTCAGGACATCCGGCTGGAGTACGTCGTCGATCCACCCCAACTCCGCGCTGGCGGCGCCGCGTTGACGCCACGAGGCGTACAGCCGCCGCCTGACCTCCGTCACCAGCTGTCCCCGCAGCTCGCGCCGCAGCTCCCAGATGTCCGCGTCCTGGATCTCGGCGACCGCGTCCCACCGCTCCGAGCCGCCCACCGACAGCGCGTCCTCGGTGCGCTGCGCGCCGATCTGGCGTGCGCCGAGGCGGAAGACCTCGGGGGCGACCCAGGTCGGGGCGTGCACGCCGTTCGTGACGGAGGAGATCGGGACCTCTTCGGCGTCGAAACCCGGCCACAGGCCCGCGAACATCTCGCGGCTCACCTTGCCGTGCAGGGTGGACACGCCGTTCGCGCACCGCCCGAGCCGCAGGCCCATCACGGCCATGTTGAAGAGGTTGGGCTCACCGCCGGGATAGGTCTCCATGCCGAGGCGCAGTATGCGTTCGACGTCGATGCGGGGCAGTTCGGCGTGCGGGCCGAAGTGCCGGGCGACCAGCTCGCGGTCGAAGCGGTCGATGCCGGCGGGTACGGGCGTGTGGGTGGTGAAGACGGTCCCGGCCCGCACGGCTTCCAGCGAGGCGTCGAACTCGACGCCTTGCGCGGCGAGTTCATGAATCCGCTCCAGCCCAAGGAACCCGGCGTGGCCTTCGTTCGTGTGGAAGACCTCGGGCTCGGCGTGCCCGCTCAACCGGCAGTACGTCCTGATGGCGCGCACCCCACCGATGCCGAGCAGCATCTCCTGGAGCAGCCGGTGCTCGCTGCCGCCGCCGTAGAGCCGGTCGGTCACCTCGCGGGCGCCGGGGTCGTTCTCCTCGACGTCCGAGTCGAGCATCAACAGTGGTACGCGCCCGACACTGGCCTGCCAGACGTGCGCGCGCAGCGAACGCCCGCCGGGCAGCGCGATCGCCACCAGGCTGGGGGTGCCGTCCGCCTCACGCAGGAGGGAGAGCGGCAGCTCGTTCGGGTCGAGCACCGGATAGGTCTCCTGCTGCCAGCCGTCGCGGGACAGGGACTGGTGGAAGTAGCCGTGCCGGTAGAGCAGCCCGACCCCGATGAGCGGAAGCCCGAGGTCGCTCGCCGCCTTCAGGTGGTCGCCCGCGAGGATGCCGAGCCCGCCCGAGTACTGCGGCAGGGCGGCGGTGATGCCGAACTCGGGAGAGAAGTAGGCGATGGCGCGCGGCAGTTCACTGCCCCGCTCGGCGGACTGCTCCTGATACCAGCGGTCCCCGGTGACGTACTCCCGAAGCCCGTCCGAGGCCTCGGCGAGGCGCCGCAGGAAGTCCCCGTCCCCGGCCAGCTGCGCGAGCCGGGCCGGCGGCACGCTGCCGAGCAGCCGCACGGGGTCACCGTCCGAAGCGGCCCACTGCTCGGGGTCGACGGCCTTGAACAGTTCACGAGTTCCGGTGTGCCAGGACCAGCGCAGGTTGCGCGCCAACTCCGAGAGGGGGGTGAGAGGTTCGGGAAGGGCGGGTCGTACGGTGAATCGACGGATGGCCTTCATCACGGTGCACCTCTGACAGGGTGTCCGACGGGCGTATGACAGGGGCGTTCGTACCTCGCGTTCCGACGTGTCGCATCGACGGTAGCGGTGCGTCGCGCCCGTCACCACGGCGCATGGGGAGCGTTCGTGGTCGCCGGGTAACGTGACCTCGGGGGACGGCGGTTGACAAGGGCACACAGGGGGACGGGGCGAATGATCGGCCAGTTGCGGGATTCGTCGCCCAGGCGGATCGGACCGTATGTGACGCTGGCCCGGCTCGGGGCGGGCGGGATGGGCGAGGTGTTCCTCGCGCGCCCCGGTGAGCGTTCCGAGTTCGGCCCCGATGACCTCGTCGCCGTCAAGGCCATCCGCAACGAACTGGCGGCGGACGACATGTTCCGGCGGCGCTTCCGCCGGGAGGCGCAGGTCGCGGCCTCCGTCGACAGCCCCTTCGTCGCCAGGCTCGTGGCGAGCGAGGCCGAGGACGAAGTGCCCTGGCTGGCCACGGAGTACGTCCCCGGGCCCACCCTTTCCGAGGCCGTGCGCGGCCACGGCCCGCTGCCCGCGGGCGCGGTGGCCGCACTCGGCGCGGGCGTGGCGCGGGCGCTGACCGTGGTGCACGGGGCGGGCGCCCTGCACCGCGACCTCAAGCCGGGCAACGTCCTGCTGGGCCAGGACGGCCCCAAGCTGATCGACTTCGGCGTGGCACGGGTGCAGACCGCCACGACGATGACCCACTCGGGCCTGCTCGTCGGCACACCGGGCTTCATGTCGCCGGAACATGTGGCGGGCGGCCGGCATGTGGTGGCGGCGTCGGACGTCTTCTGCCTGGCGTCGGTGCTCGCGTACGCGGTGACGGGACAGGACCCCTTCGGGGACGGACCGATGGCGGCCGTCCTGTACCGGGTGTCGCGGGCGGAGGCCGAACTGGGCGCGATGCCCGACGCGTTGCGGGAGGTCCTTTCGGCCTGCCTCGCGCGGGACCCGGGCGAGCGGCCCGGAGCGGCGGAGGTCGCCGAGCGGCTCGGACGGCTGCGGGACGCGGCGACGGACGCGCAGTGGCCGGAGCCGGTGCGGGCGGCGGTCGGTGCGGCGCGCCGGGACGTGGAGCAGCTGTGCGCGTCGGGGCAGGCGTTGCTGCCGGTGCCGGTCTGGCCGGAGGCTGATGCCGGGCGCCGCCCGGCGACGGCTCAGGGCAGCCCCGAGACCGCTCCCGGGCATCCGGTGACTGCTCTCGGCCATCCGGTGACCGCACCCGGGGGGCCCGCCCCCGTGGACGTACATCAGCTGCCGACGATGAGCGGCTCACCTCCGCCTGCCCCGGCCCGCCCCCGCCGCGGCGTGCCGCGCGTGCTGCTCGCCACGGTTGCCGTCGCCGTGGTGGTGGGCGCACTGGGCGGGGCTCTCGCCGTGTGGGGTCCCTGGACGGAAGGGTCGGACGGCAAGGGGTCGGAGGCCGCGCCGCCCGGCGGCTCGGCCGCACCGGGCACGGTGGATCCGGGCCCCACCGACCCGGCTGCCGTCAAGAAGCTGATAGCCCGGGCCGGGGTCGACGCGGACGGCACGGCGGACCGTTCCGGAGTCGTGGACCAGGTCGCCGCCCAGCGGCCCGAGGGGTGGAAGGCATGGCGGGGCAGTCTCAGCCACTCCCCCATGAGCTGCGCGGCCGACACGCACGCCATCGTCTGCCTGCTGACCAACGGCACGTACGAGGCGGTGAGCGCGGTCGACGGGAAGCGGCTGTGGAAGTCCGGCAAGGTCGATCCCGAGGGCGGTGTGGACGAGGCGTACATCG
Organism: Streptomyces sp. NPDC055243; assembly: GCF_044544025.1. Taxonomy (NCBI): domain Bacteria; kingdom Bacillati; phylum Actinomycetota; class Actinomycetes; order Kitasatosporales; family Streptomycetaceae; genus Streptomyces; species Streptomyces sp. NPDC055243. Next base: position 6,443 of record NZ_JBITWR010000010.1, on the reverse strand, counting down.
GCCCGAGCGGCGCCTACTTCCGGCCCGGCGACGTACTCGAACCGCAGGTGCGCGGCGGCAGAGCGGTCATCGCCCACGACGGCGTCCTCCAGGTCCGCGACTCCACGACGGGTGATGTCATCTGGGACGCCCCGGCCCCGGACGGAGCGGGCGCGTTCACGCTGCGCCCGCTCCTGGACGACGACACGCTCCTGGTCACCGCGGAGGATTCGTACGTGAACGAGGGGGCCATCGCCTCCCTGCACGCCTACGACCTCGACGGCGGCCGCCCTCTGTGGGACGAGGATCTCGGCGCTCCGCTGGAGGCCAAGGCCGACATCAACCGGTACCAGATGCGGGCCCTGCGCGACGGGGTCGTCTACGCCGACGAGAAGGGCAGCCTGGCGGCGTACGACGCACGGACCGGCGAGCGGCTCGGCCGGACGGGGAGCGAGTGCGGGGCGGTGCTCGTCGACGAGGACGTGGTGCTGTGCACGACCTCCGACGACGACGCACCCGAGACCGACGCTCCGCCGCCGCGCGTGAAGGCACTGCAACTGAAACCCCGCACCTTCGAGGCAGCGGGCAAGCCCTTCTTCTACCCGGCGCCCGAGGGATACGGACCGGCGGCGGGCCCGACGGCCGTGAACCACACCCTCGCGGTCTCCGTGGACCCGGACAGGGGCAGCGTCCTCGTCCATGACCGGGGCCAGGAAAAGGTGCTGCGTACCGCGAAGCTGCCGACGGGGAACGTCCCGGCCTCGTCGCCGCTGGTGCTCGGCGGGCGTGCCGTCTACGCGGACAGCGGCGCGCTGTACACGTTGCCGCTCGATGCCGGTGCCGGGAAGCCGAAGCGGCACCCCGTGCCCGGAGCGCCGGGCGACCGCCCCGAGCCCCCGCCGAACGTCAACGGCACCGTCATCTCGGAGATGCTGCGCGCGCCGACCGTGCTCGCCCTCGGCGGCGTCGCCCACATCGTCTACGACGAGGGCGAGATCTCGTCGGTGGAACTGCCCCGGCGGACTTCCTGACCGGTCATCGTCCGTAACGTTCGCATGAGTTGAGGATGCGTATGCTCACACCTCTGCCGCCCGGGTCCACCCGCCGCATCGGCCCCTACCGGCTGCTTGCCAGGATCGGTGCGGGCGGCATGGGCGAGGTGTTCCTGGCCCGGCGGGAGCAGGGGCGGCTCGTCGCCCTCAAGGCCGTGCGTCAGGAGCTGGACCTGGATATGGACGACGCGTTCCGTGTCCGCTTCCGGCGGGAGATCGCCGCGGCCCGCGCGGTCACGGGCCCGTTCACCGCCGCCCTCCTGGACGGTGACGCCGACGCCCGCCTCCCCTGGCTTGCCACGGAGTACGTGCCGGGCCCGTCCCTCGCCGACACGGTCGCGCGGTGCGGTCCGCTCCCGGTGGACGCGGTCCGCGCGCTGGGCGCCAAACTGGCCAGGGCGCTCGCGGCCGTGCACGCGGCCAGGGTCCTGCACCGTGACCTCAAGCCGGGCAACGTACTGCTCACCCCGGACGGCCCCCGGCTGATCGACTTCGGCATCGCGCAGGCCTTCGAGGCGACGGCCCTGACCATGACGGGCATGCTCGTGGGCACACCGGGGTTCATGGCCCCGGAGCAGATCGAGGGCTCCCACGCGGTCGTGCCCGCCTCGGACGTCTTCTCGCTCGGCGCGGTTCTGTGCCACGCGGCGGCGGGCCACGGGCCATTCGACGACCCGGAGTTCGCCTCGGTCGTCTTCCGCATCGCGCGGGGAGACGCGGACCTCTCAGGTGTGCCGGACGAGCTGCGCGGCCTCGTCGCCGAGTGTCTGGACACCGATCCCGACCGGCGTCCCACGCCCGTCGAGCTCGCCGAGCGCCTGGCCGACGGCACCGCGCCCGCCCCGTTCCCCTGGCCCTCCGAAGCCCTGTCGCTGTTCGCCGAGTACCGCTCCGCCGCGGCCGGATTCGAGCAGTCCGAGTTCGAGCACCCTGGGGCGGACGTGCCTCCCCCGCCGCAGGCGCCGCCCGCCCTGGGGTCGTTCGGTCCCGCGCCGGTGCTCGGCAAGCGCCGCTTGCCGTGGGTCGTGGCCTCCGCCGCGGCCGCCGTGGTGGTCACCGTGGCGGCGGTGTTGCTGCCGGACGTCCTCGCGGACGACCCGGCGGCCGCCCCCTCCGCGAGTCCGCGGCCGGATGCCGCAGCACCGGCAGGCCGTGTGGTCACCGCCTACGGCAACCAGGGTCACTCCGGCGAGTTCGGCACATCGGCCGTGCGCGAGGCCGCGCTGCCCGAGGGCTGGAAGCCGTGGTCGCGCAAGAAGCCGAAGGGCGTGGACAGCACCGGCAAGGGTTGCGTCATGGCGCGGTCCACGCTCGTGTGCCGGGACGGGCGGGGCGCGGCGACCGCCCTGGATGCCGCGACCGGCAAGGACCGCTGGAAGGCTCCCGGCCTCCCGGGGAATCCGACCGGCGTCCAGGAGAACCCTCCCGAGACCGACGGCGAGCGGGTCTTCGTCCCCAGCGAACTGGGCGTGATCGGCCTGGATCTGGCGACCGGCGACGAGGTCTGGCGGCACACGGTCCCCGAGCACTCGGGGGTGATCTCCGTGACGTACGCGCAAGGGGTGGTGTACACGGCCGAGTTCAACAGCCGGTCCGCGCCCGCCCCTTACACGACAGTGGTGCGGGCCCGCCGCGCGAGCACCGGCAGGCAACTGTGGGAGACGAGCGTCGACGGCAGGCTCCGGGGCACACTGCTCGCGCAGGGCGACAGGCTGTACGCGGCCCTGGAAGCCGGCGGCGCCATCGCCCTCTCCGCCCGGACCGGCGACGAGAAGGCCGAGGTGTCGAAGCCCGCGTGCGACGACCTGATCGGATACGACGGTGCGGTCCTGTGCTGGTCCGTGGAGCGCAAAGGCGTGAGCGTGCTCGACGGCGGCACCCTCGCCTCCCGCCGCACGATCGGGGCCGCGAAGCAGCCCGATGTCGCCCCGGTCGTCGGCGAGAAGGGCGTTCTGGTCATCGCCGGCACCGACGAGAAGGCCGAACTTCCGGACCGCCTTTCCGCGTACGACTGGAAGTCCGGCAAGGAGCTCTGGGACCTCCCGGCCCGCGGCACTCCCAGCGCCCTCGGCCTCTCCGGCGACCGGCTCCTGTCCGTGGGCTCCTACGAGATCCGCACCGTATCCCTCGACGGCGACGCGGAGAACGTCACCCAGCGGACGATCCCCACGACCGACGTGAAGGCGATCGACGGCCTGGCGGACACCCTGACGACGCCGCTCTACCTGGGGGGCGCGGTGTTCGCGGAGTCCGTCGAAGGCCGCCTCGTCTCCGGCCGCGCCCTGTGACGTCCTAAGGCGTCACCGTCGCGGCCACGATCGCCGCCGTGTCCCAGTAGAACGGCCGCACCTCCGTGATGCGTCCGCCCCGCACGGTGATCGTCTGTAGTACCGGGAAGGCGAGTTCTCGGCCCGTGGCGCGGGCCCGTGCGCGGACCTGGGTGTGGATCACCGCCGTTTCGCCCGTGGCCAGGAACTCCTGCTCCCCGATCTCGAAGCTCTCCCACGTCTCGCTCATGGCGAGGAAGAAGCGGGCCATGCCCTCGTGTCCGCGCCAGGTGCCGCCGTACGGCAGGGCATCGGCCTGGTGCATCACGACGTCGGGGGCGAAGTAGGGGGCCAGCAGGTCGAACGTGGCCTTCCCGGGCCCGCCCTCGGCCAGGTAGCGGGACTCCGCCTCGTACATGCCGGTCAGGACGGTCAGGGAGTCCGGCACGCTGTCGAGTGCGGAGTCCTGCGCGGCGGCTTCGTGCTGGGTCGTCATGCTCTCAGCGTCACCGCTTCCGCGCTGTTCCACCGGCGGGAATCGGACGTCGAGCTACCGGCGGTCACCCCGTGGTCCCGTAATCGGCGGAGGCATCCTGAACCCGTCCGAAAATCGGCGCAACCCTCACAGCACCCCCACGGGCGATATGGCCGATTCCCCCCTGCCCTGTGGTCTTGTAGGGCCTCACGCCGCACGAGAGGCTGCCAAGTGGCGCCCGTGCAGATACGGGGGATCCGGCACAGATCGGTCCAACTCTGCGGTGCGCACGTCAAGTTGGGGAGGGAAACCAGCGTATGACTCTGACGCGAACGAAGCGTTTGCGGTGGGCGGGAGCCGTCACCGCCGCCACCACGACGGCGGTGCTTTCGGCCATCACGCTGCCCGCACACGCCGCTCCCGCCGATGCCCCGCCGGGGAAGATACTCGGAGCCGGTGAGCCCGGTTCCATCAGCGGGAGTTACATCGTCACGCTCAAGGGCGGGACCAAGGCCCCGTCGGACGCGGGCAAGGGCGTCGCCGCCAAGTACGGGGCGCAGATACGTCACACCTACAGCACCGCGCTCAACGGATACGCGGTGAAGGTGAACGCGGATCAGGCCAAGAAGCTCGCCGGGGACTCCAAGGTCGCCTCCGTCGTCCAGGACAGCACCGTGTCACTGGACCACACCCAGAAGGATCCGCCCTCCTGGGGGCTCGACCGGATCGACCAGCCCGATCTGCCGCTCGACAAGTCCTACACCTGGCCCGAGTCCGCCGGTCAGGGCGTGACCGCGTACGTCATCGACACCGGCGTCCGCACCTCGCACGCGGACTTCGGCGGCCGGGCGAGCAGCGGCTGGGACTTCATCGACAACGACGCCACCGCGCAGGACGGCAACGGACACGGCACGCACGTCTCCGCGACCGTCGCGGGCGAGAACCACGGCGTCGCCAAGAAGGCGGACGTCGTGGGTGTCCGGGTGCTCGACGACGCGGGGTCGGGGACGACCGCCCAGGTCATCGCCGGCATCGACTGGGTGACGAAGAACGCCAAGAAGCCCGCCGTCGCCAACCTGAGCCTCGGCGGCACGGCCAACGCCCAGCTGGACGCGGCCGTGCGCAACTCCATCGCGTCCGGGGTCACTTACACGGTCGCCGCGGGCAACGACGGGCTTCCCGCGTTCCTGTTCTCGCCGGCCCGCGTGAAGGAAGCCGTCACGGTCGGCGCGAGTGACGCCAAGGATGCCAGGGTCGGCTTCTCGAACTGGGGCGGCAGCCTCGACCTGTTCGCACCGGGCGTCGGCATCACGTCCGCGTGGAACACGGACGACACCGCCACCGACACCATCTCGGGTACGTCGATGGCCTCGCCGCACGTGGCGGGCGCGGCGGCGCTCTACCTCGCCGACCACCCATCGGCCGCACCGGCCGAGGTGAGCAAGGCACTGACCGACCAGGCGGCGACGGGCAAGGTGACCGGCGCCGGTCTCGGCTCGCCGAACAAGTTGTTGCAGGTCAACAACCCTTAGAGCACGCAGCGTTGAGAAACCGGCCCCGTCGAACACGGCGGGGCCGGTTCTGCGTGCGCGGCCATGGCCTTGCTTCAGCCGCCAACCCGAAGCACCCTCGATAGGGCGCCGGTCGCGTATAGGGCTTACGCACCGGTAGTTAACAAAGCGCCGGATTGCCCACCCGAAGTTGGTGGGAAGGCTCCCCCGGAACGCAATCGGCTCAGTACGGTCAGTCACGGCTCGGTACGGCCAGCAAGCGCGGCACGCAGTTGCAGAACCCCTCCACACCCCCGTATCCGCCCCACTCATGTAACGCGGACAGGAGCGGTCATGCCCTCAACTCGCCCGTCGGCGACGCCCTCGGGAAAGGCCCCTACGAGGGTGCCCACATCCCAGGCACCACAGCAGGACCCGCAGAACCTCCAGCAGGGCCCGCAGCAGGACCCGAAGCAGGGCTCGAAGCAGGACCAACCGCAGGACCCACCCCCTCGAACCGCCCGGCCCGGCACCCTCACCGGCCGCATACCCGTCCTCGACGTGGCGCCTCTCGTCCACGGCGGGCGAAGGCCCGCCAAAGCCGTGGTGGGTGAGACCTTCCAGGTCACCGCCACCGTCTTCCGCGAAGGGCACGAGGCGGTCGCCGCCAATGTCGTCCTGCGCGACCCGGCGGGGCGCCCCGGGCCGTGGACGCCGATGCGCGAGCTGGCCCCCGGCACCGACCGGTGGGGCGCGGACGTCACCCCGGACGCGGAGGGGACGTGGACGTACACCGTCGAGGCGTGGGGTGATCCCCTCTCCCAGTGGCGGCACCACGCGCACATCAAGATACCGGCGGGCATCGACACCGAACTCGTCCTGGAGGAGGGCGCCCGCCTGCACGAACGTGCCGCCGCCGACGCCCCCGTGAGCAAGGGCCGCCGCGCCACCCTGCGCGCCGCCGCCGAGGCCCTGCGCGACACGGACCGCCCCGTCGCGGCCCGCCTGGCCGCCGCCCTCACCCCGGAGGTGGACGCGGTCCTCGCCGAGCATCCGCTGCGCGAACTGGTCACGGAGTCCGAGCGGTTGCCGCTGCTGGTGGAGCGGGAGCGGGCGCTGTTCGGGTCCTGGTACGAGTTCTTCCCGCGCTCGGAGGGCGCCGTCGTCCGCGAGGGCCGGC
>NZ_JBITWR010000009.1:118260-428696 GCF_044544025.1 Streptomyces sp. NPDC055243 | reverse complement strand
GCCTCCATGTCCTCGCCCTCCTCGCTGCTGCACTGGACCCGCCGCATGATCGAGATCCGCAAACAGAACCCCGCCTTCGGACTCGGCTCGTACACGGAACTGCCGTCGTCGAACCCGGCGGTGATCGCGTTCCTGCGGGAGTACAAGGACGACCTGGTGCTGTGCGTGCACAACTTCTCGCGCTTCGCGCAGCCCACCGAACTGGATCTGCAGACCTTCAACGGCAGGCACCCGGTGGAGCTGATCGGCGGGGTGCGCTTCCCGGCCATCGGCGAGCTGCCCTACCTGCTGACTCTGGCCGGACATGGCTTCTACTGGTTCCGGCTGCGCAGGGACGCGGCGTAGGCTCCACCCCTGCTACTCCTGTGCGGGGCGGTTTCCACCGCCCCGCCCTGGGCACTCTCCCGCACAACCGGCACTCCCGCACTCCTCCCTTGTCCGCACCGCGGAAAGGACGCGACGCCATGTCGGAAGCCGTCACCCGCCCGGGCATCACCACGGACGCGCTGCTCGCCTCGCTCGATCCGCTGCTGCGTACGTGGCTGCCACGGCAGCGCTGGTTCGCGGGCAAGGGCCGCCCCATCACCGACTTCGACCTGGTCACGGCGACCGAACTGCTCCCGCCGACAGCCGAGTTGGGGCTCCTGCACCTGCTCGTGCGGGTCCGGCAGCCGCCGGTGCCGGACCCGGCAGCCGGCGGCGTGCCGCCCCTGCCCGCCGACTGCTATCAACTCCTCATCGGCGTACGGCGCGAGCTGCCGCCACGGCTCGCGCCCGCGCTGATCGGCCATGTGACGCGGGGGCCGCTCGCCGGGTTCACGGTCTACGAAGCGCTGCACGACCCCCGTATGTCCGGCTTCCTCCTCGAGGCGCTGCGCATACAGGCGCGCGTCGGCAAGCTCCGCTTCGAGCGCGACCGCCGCAAGGCCATAGGAGACGACCTCGCGCCGCGCGTGCTCGCCGCCGAGCAGTCCAACTCCTCACTGGTGTACGGCGATACGTTCATCCTGAAGCTGTTCCGCCGCATCGTGCCCGGCGTCAATCCCGACCTGGAGCTGCCCCTGATGCTGGCCCGCGAGGGCTGTGCGCAGGTGCCCGCCCCGGCCGCCTGGTTCCTGGCCGATGCCGGGGACGAGGTGAACGTACTCGGCGTGCTCCAGCCCTATCTGAAGGGCACGGTGGACGGCTGGGAGCTGGCCCTGCGGGAGCTCGCGGCGGGGCGGGACTTCAGCGACGAGGCACGGGCGCTCGGGCGCGCGACGGCCGACGTGCACCTGGCGCTCGCCCGCGCGCTGCCCACCGTCACGCTGGGCCGCGCCCAGGTGGAGCTGATCGCCGACGGCATGGCGGACCGCCTGGACACGGCGGCCAAGGCGGTGCCCGCCCTGCTGCCGTACGCCGCCGCCCTGCACACGACGTTCGAGGCGCTCGCCGACCTGGGGCGCGGCGAGGCGAACTGGAAGGCCCAGCGCATCCACGGGGACCTGCACCTGGGGCAGTGCCTGCGCTCGCCCGCCGGGGAGTGGTCGCTCATCGACTTCGAAGGCGAGCCGTCCCGTCCGCTGGCCGAGCGCAGGATGCCGCAGCCGCCGGTGCGCGACGTGGCGGGCATGCTCCGGTCCTTCGACTACGCGGCGCGCTCCCACGAGCCGTGGGCGCCGGAGTGGGCGGGCGACTGCCGGGCCGCGTACTGCACGGGGTACGCGGAGGTGTCCGGCCGCGATCCGCGCATGGACCCGGTGCTGCTGCGCGCCTACGAAACGGACAAGGCCGTCTACGAAGTCCTCTACGAGGCCCGCCACCGCCCCGACTGGCTCCCCGTGCCGCTCGCCGCGATCAAGCGCCTGGCCACGAACGGCCCCGCCACCGAACCCCACTGACCTGCCATCGCCCAGGAGGCTCCTCCCGTGACCCCCCGCCCGCAGCCGCGCAAACCGTCCGACGAGGCCAGCAAGAAGGGCAGGCGGAAGCCGGAGTCCGCAGGCCGGACGCCGGAGCCGCCCCGGTCGCCCCGGCAGAAGCAGAAGAAAAGCAGCCGGCCCACCTCACCCGTCCCCCAGGCCGACCGCGCCCGCCTCCTGGGCGGCACGCACCACGACCCGCACGGGGTGCTCGGCGCGCACGCCGTCCCCGACGGCATCGCCTTCCGCGCGCTGCGGCCCTACGCGCGCTCCGTCGCCGTCGTCGCCAAGGATCTGCGGGCCGAGCTGCAGGACGACGGGGAGGGGTTCTTCTCCGGGGTGCTTCCGCTGCGGGAGATCCCCGAGGACTACCGGCTCCACATCACGTACGAGGACGCCGAGCTCGAGATCCACGACGCGTACCGCTTCCTGCCCGCGCTCGGCGAGTTCGACCTGCATCTGATCGGCGAGGGGCGGCACGAACAGCTGTGGCAGGCCCTCGGATCGCAGCCGATGGTGCACGAGGGGGCGACCGGGACGCGCTTCACGGTGTGGGCGCCCAACGCCCTGGGCGTGCGTGTGGTGGGGAACTTCAACTTCTGGGACGGCACCGGATTCCCGCTGCGCTCGCTCGGCGGCAGCGGCGTCTGGGAGCTGTTCGTGCCCTCCGTCGGCGAGGGCGAGCTCTACAAGTACGAGATCACCCGGCCCGACGGCACGAAGACCCTGCGCGCCGACCCGCTGGCCCGCCGCACGGAGGCCCCGCCGGCGAACTCGTCGGTCGTGCACGAGTCGCACCACGAGTGGCACGACGAGGACTGGCTGGTGCGCCGGGCGGAAACGCCCGTCCACCAGGCGCCGTTCTCCGTGTACGAGGTGCATCTGGCGTCCTGGCGGCCAGGGCTCACCTACCGCCAACTCGCCGATCAACTGCCCTCGTATGTAGCCGACTTGGGGTTCACGCACGTCGAGCTGATGCCCGTCGCCGAGCACCCCTTCGGCGGCTCCTGGGGCTACCAGGTCACCGGCTTCTACGCACCCACGGCCCGCCTCGGCACGCCCGACGACTTCAAGTACCTCGTCGACGCGCTGCACAGGGCGGGCATCGGCGTCCTGATGGACTGGGTGCCCGCGCACTTCCCGCGCGACGACTGGGCGCTCGCGGAGTTCGACGGGCGGACGCTGTACGAGCACGAGGACCCGGACCGGGCGGCGCACCCCGACTGGGGCACCCTGGAGTTCGACTACGGCCGCAAGGAGGTCCGCAACTTCCTCGTCGCCAACGCCTCGTACTGGTGCGAGGAGTTCCACATCGACGGCCTGCGCGTCGACGCCGTCGCCTCGATGCTCTACCTGGACTACTCCCGCGAGCACGGCGAATGGTCGCCGAACGTGCACGGCGGCCGCGAGAACCTCGACGCCGTGGCCTTCCTCCAGGAGATGAACGCCACCGTCTACCGCCGCGCCCCCGGCGTCGTCACCATCGCCGAGGAGTCCACGGCCTGGGACGGCGTGACCCGCGCGACGCACCACGAGGGCCCCGGCGGCTTCGGCGGGCTCGGCTTCGGCCTGAAGTGGAACATGGGGTGGATGCACGACTCGCTCGACTACGTGTCGAAGGAGCCGGTGCACCGCAAGTTCCACCACAACGAGATGACGTTCTCGATGGTGTACGCGTACAGCGAGAACTACGTCCTGCCGATCTCGCACGACGAGGTCGTGCACGGCAAGCGGTCCCTGGTGTCGAAGATGCCCGGCGACTGGTGGCAGCAGCGCGCCAACCACCGCGCCTACCTGGGCTTCATGTGGGCCCACCCCGGCAAGCAACTCCTCTTCATGGGGCAGGAGTTCGCACAGGGCGCCGAGTGGGCGGAGGGGCACGGCCCGGACTGGTGGCTGCTCGACCCCGCGTACGGGGCCGAGGCCGACCACCGGGGCGTACGCGATCTCGTGCGCGACCTCAACACCGTCTACCGCCGCGAGCCGTGCCTGTGGCAGCGCGACACCGACCCGGGCGGCTTCGCCTGGGTGGAGGGCGACGCGGCCGAGGACAACGTCTTCGCGTTCCTGCGGTACGCCGCCGAGGACCCCCAGAACACGACCGGCGCACCGCTCCTGGCCATCTCGCACTTCTCGCCGGTGGTGCGGCACGAGTACCGCCTGGGCGTCCCCGCCGAGTTCACCGCCTGGCACGAGATCCTCAACACGGACGCGGCGGGCTACGGCGGCAGCGACGTCACCAACCCGGACCCGATCAAGACCGAGCCGGTGGCGTCGCACGGCCGCCCCGCGTCCCTGCGCCTCACCCTGCCGCCGCTGGCCACGGTGTGGCTGCGACCTGTGTGAATCGGTCGAATGTGAATCAGTCGAACTGCTTGAGCGCCACCGGCAGTTCCTCGGCATGCAGGATGCCGAGCCGCTGCGTGGCCCGGGTCAGGGCCACGTACAGGTCGCTCGTGCCGTAACGGCCCGGCTCCACGACCAGGACCGTGTCGAACTCCAGGCCCTTCGCCTGACGCGGGTCGATCAAGACGACCGGCCGCGTCAGGTCCGGGGCCTCCCCGACCGTCACACCGGGGAGCTTTCCGGCGAGCTCGTCATGCAGCTCGCGTGGGGCGATCACCGCGAGGCGTCCCTCGTCCCGTGCCTCGGCCGCCACCGCGTCGGCCACCGCCGCGGCCAGGTCGTCGGTGCGGCGCGCCCAGGGGAGCACGCCCGTGGACCGCACCGAACTCGGCGGCCGGAAGTCCGGGTGCTCCACGCGGGGCACTTCGGCGGCCACGTCCATGATCTCCACCGGCGTGCGGTAGTTGACGCCGAGCCGGGTGTACTCCCAGCGGTCCTCGACGTACGGGGACAGGATCGTCTCCCAGGAGCCGCAGCCGCCGGCCTCCGCCGTCTGCGCGGGGTCGCCGACCAGGGTCATCGAGCGGGTCGGACAGCGGCGCATCAGCAACCGCCAGGCCATGGCGGACAGCTCCTGCGCCTCGTCCACGATGATGTGGCCGAACGCCCACGTCCGGTCGGCCGCCGCGCGCTCGGCGGCGCTGCGGTGGTCGGCCTCCTCCTGGCGCTCGGCCATCCGCTCGGCGTCGATGATGTCGTGCGCGAGCAGGACCTCGGACTCCTCGTCGTCCTTGTCCTCGAACTCGTACGTCCGTGAGGCGTACGAGACGTCCAACACGCCCTGCGCGTAGGCGATCTGCTTGGCGCGTTCGGCCTCCGCCATCGCGCGCGCCGCGCTGTCGTCGCTGCCGAGCAGCTCGGCGGCCTCGTCGAGCAGCGGCACGTCGGCGGCCGTCCACGCGGCACCGTGCGGGCGCCGCACGACGTCGGCGTCCTGGTCCGACAGGTACGGCGTCGGCTCCTCCAGGAAGTCCGCGAGGAAGCCCTCCGGGGTGAGCTGCGGCCACAGCCCTTCGATGGCCGCGTGCACGTCGGGGCTCGCGGCGACGGCCTTGCCGAGCTGGGCGATGTCGTCGGGGCCCAGGAAGTTGGGGCCGCCGTACGGGTCGGCGCCGAGCCGTTCGGCCAGCTGCTCGGTGAGCATGTCGATGACGCGGAAGGCGAAGTGCGGCCGGCCCAGGTTGTGCGGGACGTCCGCGTCGCGGGCCGCCTCACGCGCTTCCTGGGCGATCGTCCAGTCCAGGACGAGGTCGCCGTCGTCGTGCTCGATGATCAGCGGGGCGCCGGGCTCGGGGGTCTGCTGCCGGTCGCGCAGGGCGGCGGCGAGCACGTCCGCCATCTCCGCGCGGCCCTTCACCTCGGCGGCCTCGGGCGTGTCGGTGCCGGTGGCGGACACGCCGGGGAACAGCTCGCCGACCGTGGAGAGCAGGACGCCCGTCTCGCCGAGCGCGGGCAGGACCTCGCTGATGTAGCCGAGGAAGGCGGGGTTCGGTCCGACGATCAGGACCGCGCGCTTGGCGAGCAGCCGGCGGTGGGCGTAGAGGAGGAACGCGGCACGGTGCAGCGCCACGACCGTCTTGCCGGTGCCGGGGCCGCCCTCGACGACGAGGACGCCGTGGTGCGGGGCCCGGATGATGCGGTCCTGCTCGGCCTGGATGGTCTGCACGATGTCGTGCATGCGCCCGGTGCGCGCCGAGTCGAGCGCGGCGAGCAGCACCTCGTCGGCGTCCGCTCCCTCGTACCCGGTGCGGGTGTCGTCGGCGAGATCGAGGATCTCGTCGTGCAGGGCCGTGACGTCGCGGCCCTCGGTGGTGATGTGCCTGCGCCGCCGGAGCCCCATCGGCACATGGCCGGTCGCGAGATAGAAGGGGCGTGCGACTTCGGCACGCCAATCGATCACGAGTGGAGTGCGCTCGATGTCGGACGCACGGATTCCGATACGCCCGATGTGGTGATCACGGCCGTCGCGGAATTCCAGCCGCCCGAAGCAGAGGCCGTTCTCTCCCGCGTTGAAGGCGGCCAGCAGTCCGGACCGCTCGGCCACCAGGACGTCACGCTCAAGCCTGGCCTGCAGACCAGTGCCGACCTGCGACAACGACGTCCGCACGGCGGCTTCGGCCTCCTCGCGCAGCGCGTCGAGGCGCGCGTACAGCCCGGAGACGAATTGCTGCTCTTCCCGCAATTCCTCGGTTGACAATTCAGCCCCTCGCCAGTTACAGTGCTCTTATACAGATTCTCGCGACTTCCGTGTGCCTTGATGAGCCAGGGGTCGCGAAAGGATCCAATATACGCGAAGAAATACCCCGGACGTCAATTCGTCCGGGGTATTTCTCTTTCTCCGTCGTTCCGCGCCGTCAGAGCGCCTCGGCAGCCGTCAGAGCACCTCGGCGAGATCGGCCAGCAGCTTGCGCTTGGGCCGCGCCCCCACCATGGACTTCACCGGCTCGCCGCCCCGGAACACCACCAGGGACGGCACCGAGAGAATTCCGTACGCGATCGCCGTCCGCGGATTGTGGTCCACGTCCAGCTGCACGATCTTGATCCGGTCCGCCTCCTCGCGCGCGATCTCGCTGAGCACCGGCGCGAGCTGCCGGCACGGCCCGCACCACTCGGCCCCGAACTCCACGAGCACGGGCAGATCCGCCGTGAGCACCTCCCCTTCGAAGTCCGCGTCCGTCACCTCGGCCACACCGTCCGCCTTGACCATCGCCATGCCTACGTCCCCACTCCCTCAGTCCGTCAGCTCGCACCGCGGCTCCGGACCTCCGACAACCGCCGCCTCGGCGCGCACCAGCTGCGCACCGACCTGTTCGCGCACCGCACTCAACTCGCCGATCAGCGCGTCGAGTTCACCGAGCTTGCGGCGGTAGACGTCGAGCGAGGCGGGGCAGGAGTCGCCCGCCGGATGCCCCGACCGCAGACACTCCACGAACGGCCGCGTCTCCTCGAGATCGAACCCGAAGTCCTGGAGGGTCCTGATCTGTTCCAGGAGGCGTACGTCGTCCTCGTCGTAGGTGCGGTAGCCGTTGCCACTGCGACGGGCGGGCAGCAGCCCCCGTGACTCGTAGTACCGAAGCGTCCGCGTGGTGGTGCCGGCCCGCTCCGCAAGTTCGCCGATGCGCATGTCCACGACGGTAATCCTTGACGCAGGCGTCAAGGCCAGCGCGCGGGGCGGTCTTTTCAGCGGGCGCGCGCCAGGCTTCAGCGGGCGCGCGCCGGGCTTCAGCGGGCCGTCGGCGGCTGGTGCAGGCCGAAGGTGGAGCCCTGGTCGTCCTTGCACAGCCGGAACCGGCCGAAGGCGGCGTCCGACTCCTCGCTCTCCCCGCCGATGGGCGCTTCGACCGTGCCGCCCAGCTTGATGACCTTGGCGAGCGCCGTGTCCATGTCGTCGACCTGGAAGAACAGGTAGGGCGCGGCCCCCGCGTCACCGCCGTGCATGCCGCCGGGCACACCGGGGGTCTTGATCACATACCCCTGTCCGGACGGCCCCGGCTCGAAGGACCAGCCGAGCAGCTCGCCGTAGAAGGCCCGCCCCCGCTCCGGGTCCTCGACGCCGATCTCGAAGAAGCTCGGTTCACCAGTCATCGCGCGGCTCCTGCTCTGTGACGGCGGTCACTTTTCACCGTACGCCGCTTCAGCGCGCGCCGCGTACGGCCTCGATGGTGGCCGTCCAGCCGTCCGCGCCGTGCCCCTTGGCGATCGCCCGGTCCAGGACGGCCTTGATGCCGCTCAGGGCGCCCACGTCCAGGCCCCGGTGCACGGAGGCATGGATGATGTGGTCGACGTTGGCGGCTTCCGTGACGAGCGGGGCCTGCTCGCCCGGGTACTGGTTGGAGTCGAGCTCGACCGCCGTCGACTCGATGGCCTCCGGGAAGATGGAGAGCAGGGCGCTCAGGTAGGGCGCGAGCTCCGCCCCCTTCACGCCGTCCGCCCCGGCCAGCGCGAAGGCGTGCACGAGGCCGGACATGCTGGTCCAGAAGAAGTCGAGCAGGGCGTTGTCGTAGACGGCCGCGAGACCGTGGTCCTCGCCCAGGTGGACGGTGTGGCCGCCGAGCACCTTGAGCGTGCTCTCGTACCGCTCGTACAGGGCCCTCGGACCGCTGTGGAAGAGCAGCGCGTCGGCGGTGCCGATCACGGTCACCGGCACCAGGATGGCGCCGTCCAGGTAGTCGATGCCGTGCTCGGCGGCCCAGGCGGCGGCCTCGCGCGAACGCTCCGGGGTGTCCGAGGTGAGGTTGACCAGGAGGCGCCCCGACAGGTCGGCGGCGATCGGGCCGAGCACGGCCTGCGAGGCGGCGTAGTCGTAGAGGCAGACGACGACCACGTCCGAGGCGCGGACGGCCTCGGCGGCGGTGGCGGTGCGGGTGGCCCCTCCGGCCACGAGGTCGTCGCCCTTGCCGGGCGTGCGGTTCCAGACGGTGGTGGGGTGACCGGCCTTGAGGAAGGTGCCGGCGAGGGCCTGCCCCATGGCACCGAGGCCGAGGACGGTCACGGAGGTCTTGTGCTGCTCGTGCTTCTGAGTGGTCATGTCGACCATGCTTGGCGAGCGCCCGGCGCCTCACAAGTACCGACTAATTAGTCAGGTACTTACGAAAAGGTAAGCAAGCGCGGTGAGTTGAGGATGCCGGGCCACCCCGGGGATCAGCCGAAATCGAGTGCGCCGTACGGCCGTTTCAGCTCGCAGAAGTCCTGGACACCCGCCATCAGGACCACCCCGTCCCACAGCCGTCCCGCCGCCTCCCCTTTCGGCGCGGGCGAGACGACGGGGCCGAAGAGCGCCCCCGCTCCCCGGACGGAGAGCACCGGCGTCCCGACGTCGGGGCCGACCAGCGCGAGCCCCTGCTCGTGCGAGGCCCGCACGGCGTCGTCGTACTCGTCCGTCCAGGCCACCGCCGCCAGCTCCGTGGGCAGTCCGGCGTCGGCGAGTGCGCGCTCGGCGCCGTCCCATTCGCCCCGCTCGTGCAGCCGCACGCCGAGCGCGTCGAGATACGTCCCCAGCGCCTGACTCCCGTGCCGCTCGGACACGGCGGCACAGACCCGCCCCGGACCCCGCATGTAGTCGCCCCACTGCCCTTCGGGGTCCTCGGGGTCGACGTCGAGGTGTTCGTTGAGGACCGAGAGGCTCATCACCCGCCAGTGCACGGCGACGTCCCGCACCCGCTCGACCTCGCGGAGCCAGCGGGAGGTCAGCCAGGTGTACGGGCACACGGGGTCGAACCAGAAGTCGGCGTTCTGTGGGGTACTCACACAACTACCGTACTGGTTAGGGAAGTTGACACGGCGAAGCCATTGACGCCCCGCATGTCTGCAACTACAAAACCCAGAGAGCGTTCTGAGAGCGCTCTCACCGGTACGCACACTCCCCCCACGGAGGTGTTCCATGAGCACCGATCACACTGCTCACACCGCTCACATCGATCGCACCGATCACACCCATCGCATCGGGCGCTTCACCCACTCCCCCCGCACCGGCCCCGTCCTGGCCGGCCTGGCCGCCGTCGGCCTGCTCGGCGCCCTGATGACGCCCGGGACGGCACGCGGCGACGTCCCGCCACCGGCGCCCGGCTGGTCGCTGGAGTGGAGCGACGACTTCAACGGCGCCGCGGGCTCCCGACCGTCCGCCGACAACTGGCAGATCGATCTGGGCCACAACTACCCGGGCGGGCCCGCGAATTGGGGCACGGGCGAGATCCAGTCGTACACGGACTCCCCCGACAACCTCGCCCTCGACGGGAACGGCAGCCTGCGGATCACCCCGCGCAGGGACGGCGCCGGGAACTGGACATCGGCCCGCATCGAGACGAAGCGCAGCGACTTCAAGGCACCGGCGGGCGGCACGCTCGCCATCGAGGGCCGCATCCAGATGCCGAACGTCACCGGCGAGAGCGCGCTCGGCTACTGGCCCGCCTTCTGGGCGCTCGGCGCGCCCTATCGCGGCAACTACCAGAACTGGCCGTCGATAGGCGAGTTCGACGTGATGGAGAACGTGAATGGCATCAACTCGGTCTGGGGCGTGCTGCACTGCGGGGTGAACCCGGGAGGCGACTGCAACGAGACGCAGGGCCTGGGCGCCAACCGCGCGTGTCCCGGAGCGAGTTGCCAGTCGGCGTTCCACACGTACCGCTTCGAGTGGGACCGCTCGACGACCCCGAACCAGCTGCGCTGGTACGTGGACGGGGAGCAGTTCCACACCCTCTCCCAGGACCGCTTCTCCGCCGCCACCTGGTCCAACATGACGGACCACGCGGGGTACTTCATCCTGCTGAACGTCGCGATGGGCGGCGCCTTCCCCGACGGCGTCGCGGGCAGGGCGACTCCGGTGGCGCGGACGGAGCCGGGGAAGGCGATGGCGGTGGACTACGTGGCGGTGTGGACGAAGCGGCCGTGATTCCTGACTGAGGTCAGCCGAGCTTCAAGACCCCGATGGCCTGGTCGGCCATCCCCTTCTCGCCGAGGGCGTTCGGGTGCACCGGGACGAAGTTCGTGCCGAACAGCACGGGCTCGATCCAGCGGGTGCCCAGCGGCTTGCAGGCGTCGTGCCCCTCCGAGGCGGCTGCCATGTCGACGAACGTGGCACCCGTCTCGGTGGCGGCGCGCTGCACGGCCTTGTTCAGGTGGGCCTGCAGATCCCGCAGGTAGGGAACGTCTCCGGCGGCGATCGGCATCTTGGCGAAGCAGGTGGGATCGGCCTGGGCCGGGACGATCCAGGGGTAGCCGAGTACGCCGACGCGCGCGTGCGGGGCCTTGGCCTTGACCGCTCGCAGGGCGTTCTTCAAGGCCGGGTACGTACTGGCGTCGATCTCCTTGGTGAACTTGTCCCCGTTGGCGTCCTTGCAGGGGCTGCCCTTGCCGCCGGAGAGCACGCCCGCGGAGCCGCAGGCGAGGATCGCGCTGATGAAGGTGTTGTTGTCGTTGCCGCCAATGGTCAGCGTCACGACATCGGTGTCGACGTCGACGGCGTCGAGCTGCGGGGCGACGCCGGGGTACTGCGACCCGGCGAAGTCCTTGGTCTGGGCTCCGCCGCAGGTCACGTCGGTGAGGCGGGCGCCGGTGCGCTGGGCCACGACGTGCGGGTAGTTGGCCGTCGAGCGCGCGCAGAGGAGCGGCGCGGTCAGGTCGAGGGGGAGGACGCCGGACCCGGCGCTGAAGCTGTCGCCGAGTGCGACGTAGTCGAGCGGTTCGCCGCCGGCCGCCTGGGCGGGGGCGGTCAGGCCGAGGGTGGCGGTGGCTGCGGCGGCGAGAGCGGCTGCCAGGCGCAGGGCGCGTGCGCGGATCACCATCTGGAGTCTCCTTTGAATCCGATGGGGGGTAAGTCCCGGAGAGGAGCGAACAAGCCACGGGCGCCAACAGCCGTACTGTGGGGGCGATTTGAGCAGGCTTCAGTGGCTTTCGGCGGTTCTCAGTGGTGCAACGCTGAAGTTACTGGCAGGTTTGAACAAGAGTCAACAGTTTGCGCACGCGCCCACCTAGATGGCGGAACCCTCACCCAGCACACGCCGCATCCGCCCGCAGAACTCCTCCACGGCCCCCGGCTCCGGCTCCGCGCCCTCGGCGAACATCGCCGCCTGGAGGGCGGGTCCGTAGGCGCCGCCGTGGCGATCGATGTCGGACGTACGGGCGGGCTGAACCACGAAGTGCAGGTGACCGGGTACGCGCCCGGCATGCGACCAGAGGCAGACGTAGACCTGCTCGCACCCCTCCCCAACCACCGCGCGCAGGCCGGACGTCACGCAGGCCAGCAAGGGCCCGAGCCCGGCACCCTCACCCGCACTCATCTCGTGTACGCCGGTGATGTGCCGCAACGGCTTGACGATGAGGGTGCCGACACCGAGCGGGCCGACGCAGTGCTCGACGGTCCAGTGGGGTGTGCGGAGCAGCGTGCCGCCGGGAAGAGGAACGGCGCCACCGGCAAGCCCACAGGCGACACATCCACCGCCATCCGCCGGTGTCACTTGTCCGCCCGGTACAGCCGGAGCTCGCGGTTCACGAAGAGGTGAACGTAGCCGCAGCGCCAGCAGATGAGCCCGGTCGCGGACTCGTTCGCCCATGCCAGGTTCATCAACTCCATGCCGGAGCTGTTGAGCTTGACCTCGCGGTCACGGAACAGATCCCCCTTGCAGACCTGGCAGTTGATCCACATCTCCCCGATCGCGGCACGCATCGGCTTGACCGCCATGAGCTCCGCCCCCTTCCCCGTTGCCCCCGTGTTCCGACCTTGAGGCTAACCGCCGAGGGCCCCGGGCCACGCGGGGCGGCGCACCTGCCTGGGCAAAGTCGTGTTCTGACAGACAGGGGGCGCACGCGTTGCCCAACGCGCCTTCTTGAAATTAGGTGCCGCCCCCAGCAGGCACCCGGTCAGCCGCTGACCCCGTCGACGA
Source organism: Streptomyces sp. NPDC055243 (assembly GCF_044544025.1). Classification (NCBI taxonomy): domain Bacteria; kingdom Bacillati; phylum Actinomycetota; class Actinomycetes; order Kitasatosporales; family Streptomycetaceae; genus Streptomyces; species Streptomyces sp. NPDC055243. The sequence continues at coordinate 416,011 of NZ_JBITWR010000009.1, read as the reverse complement.
CTGCAAGCCCCCGGGCCACCGGGCGTGCGCGACGGCAAGAAGCCCGTGACGGCCACCCCAGAAGATCCGGTCGGCAGCCGCTTGACGAGACCGGCACCGATCCCCGGGGCGACCGCGCACCACGTCCCGTGACGGCGCCCTGCGACGTACCGGTCCGCACCCGGCAGCGAGACCCCACGGCCCTGCGGGAGTGGTCGAGAGTCCCGCCCCTCGGGCCGTCCGGTCGCCTTCCCTCGCGCGGTGGAGGGACGGGTGTCAAGGGTGGAGCGCAGCGCAATCGGCGCAGCCGACGCGACGCAGGAGCGCCCTTGACTCCCGTCCCGTAACCGCCAACCTCGGGACAACCGGGCGGCCCCGGCACCGAATAGGGCCGCCGACCCGGCGAAGCCCTACCGCTACCGAGCCCTGGTCGACCTGTCCCGTCCCCACCGGCTCAGGTCACCCCCGGCTCACCCTCCTCGAACTCCCTTATCAGCGGCCCTCACCCACGTACTCAGACTCAGCCCGACCCTCCTCAGCGCCATCAACCGGCCCGTCCGCTCCCTTGCGCGCCCCCGCCCGGGCCTCAGTCCGGCGCCCCGGCAGCAACACAGCAACCACAACAGTCCCCACCCCCAGGATCACCGCACCGATCAGACTGGTGTGGGCCACCGCGCCGGAGAACGCCGAGCCCACCGCGTCCGCCATCTGGTGCGCGCCCCCGGCGAGTTCCTGCGCCTGCGCCTTGAGCTGCGCCGCCTCCTGCTGCGAGGACGCGTTCGCCGCCTTCTCGGAGAGCTCACGCGCCTGCTCGGCGATGCCCTGTGCCACGCCGTTGCCCGCGCCCACCGAGTCCTGCGCCGTGTCGAGCGCGGAGGCGGGAAGCTTGCTGCCCGCGGTCTCGTCGGCCAGCTTCGAGGAGTACGAATTCGCGAGGACCGAGCCGAGCACCGCGATGCCCAGCGAACCGCCGAGCTCCAGCGAGGTGTCGTTCACCGCGCCGCCCACGCCGAGCTCCGACTCGGGGAACGAGCCCATGATGACGTCCGTGCACGGCGAGACCGCGAAGCCGAGCGACAGGCCCAGGATGATCAGCGGTGCCACGAAGGCCCCGTACGTGGAGCCCGCCTCGATCTGCGTCAGGAGGGCGAGCGCCACCGTGCCGCCCACCATGCCCGCGACCACCATGATCTTGCCGCCGATGCGCGGCGCGAGGATGCCGGTGACCGCCGAGCCCACGAACACCGCACCGGCCAGCGGCAGCATGCGGATGCCGGTCTCCAGCGGGTCGTACGCGAGGACGAACTGGAGGTGCTGGGTCAGGTAGTAGAAGGCGCCGAACACCGCGAGGAAGAACAGCGCCACGGCGAGGTTCGAGCCCGCGAAGCCGCGCTGCGTGAACTTGCGTACGTCCAGGACCGGACGCGGGTGCTTCAGCTCCCAGATGACGAAGGCGATCAGGCCGAGCCCGGCGACGACCGCCGCGGAGATCGCCCGCACGCCCCAGCCGAAGTGCGGGCCGTCGATGATCATGAAGATCAGGGAGCCCACCCAAACCACCGAGAGCAGACCGCCCACGTAGTCGATCCGGCCGTGCTGCGCCGCCTTCGAGGGCGGTACGAGGATGAACGCGCCGATGATCGCGAGCACCGCCACCGGGATGTTGATCAGGAACGTCGAGTGCCAGCCGTTGTCACGGAGCAGCGCGCCCGCGATCAGCGGGCCCGCCGCGATCGCGATGCCGGACGTGGCCGCCCAGATGGTGATCGCCTTGGCCCGCTCGGCGCGCGGGAAGGTCGCCGCCAGCAGCGAGAGCGTCGCGGGCATGATCAGCGCCGCGCCGACGCCCATCACCGCGCGGACGACGATGACCGCCGTCGAGCTGTCGACCACGGAACCGGCGGCAGCGCCGACGGACATGATGACCAGGCCGAGCACCAGGGCGCCGCGGCGGCTGTACTTGTCGCCTATCGCGCCGAGCAGCAGCATCAGCGCGGCGTACGGGACGGTGTAGGCGTCGATGACCCACTGCAGGTCCGAGCTGGACAGACCGAGGTCCATGGTCATGTCGGGCGCGGCCACCGTCAGCGCGGTGTTCGCCATCACGGCGATCAGCAGACTCAGGCAGAGCACACCGAGGGCCCACCAGCGGCGGGCGTACGGCTGCTCCATCCGTTCGACCGGTTCCTTGATCAGCAAAGGCATCTCGATTCCACCCATCCCATCTTGCACAAGTCTGTGCAAATACACACTGCTGTGCAAGATACCCGATGTTGCACAGCAGTGTGCAAGTGGGGGGAGCGGGGGCGTCCGCGAGTGGGCAGAATGGGGGCCATGAACCCCCGTCCAGCGAGCAGCGTCCGCGCTGACGCCAACCGCCGCCGCATCCTCGACGTCGCCGTCGCCGAGCTGCTGCACGACCCCGACGCGTCCATGGACCAGATCGCGCGCGCCGCGGGCGTGGTGCGCCGGACGGTGTACGGGCACTTCCCCAGCCGCGACGCGCTGATCGAGGCGATCGTGGAGCGGGCCGTCGAGGCGGTGGAGAGCGCGCACGCCGCGGGCCGCGAGGGCATCGACGACCCCGCGGAGGCGGTGGCCGGTTCACTGCTCGCCGTCTGGGACGTCGCCGACCGCTACCGCCTGCTGCTCTCGCTCTCCCACCGGAGCGTCACGATGGGCGGCATCCGCGAACGGCTCGGCCGCGTCCACGAGTCCGGCCTGGAGACGTTCCAACGCGGCCTGGACGGCGGCACGTTCGTGTCGCCGCTGCCGACGCGGGCGCTGGGCTACGTACTCGAAGGGATTCTGTTCGCCGTGATGGAGGCCGTCAACGACGGTGTCGTACCGGCACAGAAGGCGGGCAGGTCCACCGCGATCACGTTTCTGACCGCGGCGGGCCTGCCCGCCTCACAGGCCACCGAGCTGGTGACCAGGGTCGCCGACCGCAGGGCCGCGACCGCCGACGGCTAAGCCGTCAGGGACTTCTTCTCGACGCTGTCCGGCTGCGTCGGGACGGCGTCCACCGTCTCCGGGTCCGCCGTCCCCGGGTCGCCCTTCCCGGGCTTCTCGGGCTCGGAGCCGCCCTCGTCGAGGAGCGTCTTCTCGTCGAACGGCAGGCGTCCCGCGAGGACGTCGTCGACCCGCTGCCGGTCGACCTCCTTGGTCCACGTACCGATCAGGAGGGTCGCCACCGCGTTGCCGGCGAAGTTGGTCAGGGCGCGGGCCTCGCTCATGAAGCGGTCGACGCCGATGATCAGGCCGACACCGTCCACCAGGCCCGGCTTGTGCGACTGAAGGCCACTGGCCAGGACCGCGATGCCGGAACCGGAGACACCCGCGGCGCCCTTGGACGCGATCATCATGAACAGGAGCAGCGAGATCTGCTCGCCGATGCCGAGCGGCTGGTCCATCGCCTCGGCGATGAAGAGCGACGACATGGTCAGGTAGATCATCGTGCCGTCGAGGTTGAACGAGTAGCCCGTGGGGACCGTGATGCCGACGACCGGACGGCTGACGCCCAGGTGCTCCATCTTCGCGATGAGCCGAGGCAGCGCGGACTCGGACGAGGAGGTGGACAGGATGAGGAGGAACTCGCGGCCCAGGTACTTCAGGAGCTTGAAGAGATTGACGCCGGTCACCAGGCGCAGCAGCGTGCCGAGCACGATCAGGATGAACAGCGCACAGGTGACGTAGAACCCGATCATGATCGTGGCCAGCGCCTTCAGGGCGTCCGTGCCGGTCTCGCCGACCACCGCCGCCATCGCGCCGAACGCGCCGACCGGGGCGGCCCACATGATCATGCCGAGTACGCGGAAGACAAGGCGCTGGATGTGCCCGATGCCGCGCAGGATCGGCTCTCCGGAGCGGCCCATGGCCTGCAGCGCGAAGCCCACGAGCAGCGCGACGAGCAGCGTCTGCAGCACCTCGCCCTGGGTGAAGGCGGAGACCAGCGTCTTCGGGATGATGCCGAGCGCGAAGTCGACGAGCCCCTTGTTCGCCTCTTCGGCCGCGTCGTGCCCCGCGCCCTTCTCGGAGCTGGAGATGTCCATGCCCGAGCCCGGGTGCAGGATGTTGCCGACGAGCAGGCCGATGGCGAGCGCGACGACCGACATCGCGACGAAGTAGGCGAGCGCGAGACCGCCGACCTTGCCGACCTTGGCGGCCTTACGGACCGAGCCGACGCCGAGGACGATCGTGCAGAAGATGATCGGCGAGATCATCATCTTGATCAGGTTCACGAAGCCGGTGCCGACCGGCTTGAGCTCCGTCGCGAAGTCGGGGAAGAGCAGGCCGACCCCGACACCGAGGACGACGGCGATGATGACGGCTATGTACAGGTAGTGGGTCCGGTCCCGTTTGGCTGCGGGAGCCGGTGCCACCTGGCTGTCGGTGGTGTCGGCCACGAGGGCCCTCCTTGAACGACTACGTCGGCGTTTTCGGCCAGTGCGTGCGGCTCACGTCCTGGGCAGGCGAATCTCGGGTGACTATCTCTCGCCCTGTGAGGGCGGTCACCCTTACGTTCATTTAGTTCGCACTTATACGGCGAGGCAGACTGGCAGCATGCCCCTCGCCCGCCCGCCCCGACCACGCAGCCTCGCCGGTCAGCTCTTCGCGATGCAGATCGTCCTGGTCACCGTCGTGGTGGCCGGGTGCGCGCTCTTCACCTTCCTGAGCGACCGGCAACAGGCCGAGGAGGGCGCCCGCCGGCAGGCCACGGCCGCGGCGCGGGCGGTCGCGGACTCCCCCTCGGTGCGCGAGGCCGCGCGTGGCCGAAATCCGACCCAGGCCCTCCAGCCGTACGCCACCGACGTCCGCCGGCACACCGGGGTCGACTTCGTCACGATCATGAACCCGGACGGCATCCGCTGGACGCACCCCGACGAGGACCAGATCGGCGAGCGCTTCCTCGGCCACCGGGCGGACGCCCTGCGGGGCGAGACCTTCACCGAGACGTACACGGGCACGCTCGGCCCCTCCGTGCGCGTGGTCACCCCGATCCTTGACGGCGACCGCATCACCGGCCTGGTCAGCGCGGGCATCACCATCGAGGAGATCAGCCAGAAGGCGCGCGGCCAGCTGCTCGCCCTGCTCGGTGTCGCGGCGGGCGCGCTCGCGCTCGGCGGACTGGGTACGTACGTCATCAACGCCCGCCTGCGCCGCCACACCCACGGCATGAACGCCGCCGAGCTGAGCCGCATGCACGACTACCACGAGGCGGCGCTGCACGCGGTGCGCGAGGGCCTGCTCATGCTGGACGGACAGCGGCGCATCGCGCTCATCAACGACGGAGGGCGCGAGCTGCTCGGCGTATCGGGCGGCCTGGTCGGCCGCAACGTCGCCGAGCTGGGCCTGCCCGTGCCGCTGACGGGCGCGCTGCTCGCGGCCGAGCCGCGGGTGGACGAGCTGCACCTGACGGCGGACCGGGTGGTCGTCGTCAACACCTCACCGGTGTCGAGCGGTGAGCGCCGAGGGACAGTGGTGACCTTGCGCGACCACACCGAACTCCAGGCGCTGACCGGCGAGTTGGACTCGGAGCGCGGCTTCACGCGGGCGCTGCGCTCGCAGGCCCACGAGGCGGCGAACCGCCTGCACACGGTGGTCTCCCTCATCGAGCTGGGCCGCGCCGACGAGGCGGTCGACTTCGCCACGGCCGAGCTGGAGCTTGCGCAGACCCTGACGGACCAGGTGGTCGCCGCGGTCAGCGAGCCGGTCCTCGCGGCCCTGCTCCTGGGCAAGGCGGCCCAGGCCAACGAGCACGGCGTGGAGCTCGTCGTCTCCCCCGACAGCAGCATCGACGACGGCATGCTCCCTACGGACCTGCCCGCGCGCGACCTGGTGACGGTCCTGGGCAACCTGATCGACAACGCGGTGGACGCGGCCCAGGGCTCCCCCGCGGCCCGCGTGACGGTGACGGCACGGGCCGACGGGGCCGGCCTCACGCTGCGGGTGTCGGACACCGGCCCCGGCGTCGACCCGGCCCACACCGAGTCGGTCTTCGAACGCGGCTGGTCGACGAAGGCCACGGCGGGCCGCGGCCTGGGCCTGGCCCTGGTCCACCAGACGGTGACGAAGCACGAGGGGACACTGGAGGTGCGGGATTCGCCGGACGGGGGCGCGGAGTTCGAGGTCCGCTTGGCCTCGGCCGCCCCGGCCATGGACAGACGTACCGCACCGAGGACTGACGGAGGCACCAAGTGACAGAGCCGATCCGCGTCCTGGTCGTGGAGGACGACCCCGTGGCCGCCGACGCTCACGTCCTCTACGTGAACCGGGTACCGGGCTTCCAGGCCACAGGGAAGGCACACACCGCCGCCGAAGCCAGGCGCATGCTGGACCGCACGGAGGTGGACCTGCTCCTCCTGGACCTCCACCTCCCCGACGGCCACGGCCTCCAGTTGGCCCGCACCCTGCGCGCCGCGGGCCACCGCACGGACGTCATCGCCGTCACATCGGCCCGTGACCTCGCCGTCGTACGCGAGGGCGTCTCCCTCGGCGTCGTGCAGTACGTACTGAAGCCCTTCACCTTCGCCACCCTTCGCGACCGCCTCACCCGTTACGCCGAGTTCCGCACCGCCGCGGGCGAGGCCACCGGGCAGGACGAGGTGGACCGCGCCCTGGCCACCCTGCGCGCGCCGAGCCCCGCCGCCCTGCCCAAAGGGCTCAGCGGCCCCACCCTGGAGAGGGTGACCCGCACCCTGCGCGACGCACCCCCCGAGGGCGTCACCGCGGCGGCCGCCGCCGAGGCCGTGGGCATCTCCCGCATCACCGCGCGCCGCTACCTGGAGCACCTGGTCACCACGGGCCGCGCCGCCCGCACCCCGCAGTACGGCCACGTCGGCCGCCCCGAGTACGCCTACCGCTGGCTGACCTCGGCCCCGTCGACTCCCTGAAGCCCCAAGTCCCCGGCCGGACAAGCCGATTAACACCCCGCGGCCACGCCGGTAACGCCCCGGTGCCGCCTCCAATAACAACGTTGTCACGTTGATGACAAGGGGCGACGCACGGGCATTGACCTTGCTCCGAGCCCGCCCTTACGTTCACCGGGCAGCCCCGCGTTGCGCCCTGCGTGGTAACCCAGCCGCGTCGGCCAGTAGGAGGTCGTGCCCGTGCGTCCCACCACCCCGCTGCTCCTCGCCACCGCCCTGGTCGCCACCGCCACCCTCACCGCGTGCGGCGGGGACTCCGGCGACGATCCGGACACCGTCAAGGTCTCCTTCAAGCAGTCCACGGACAACCAGGTCAAGGTCATGGACACCTTCCTGGCGGACATCAAGAAGCAGTTCGAGAAGGAGAACCCCGGCAAGAAGGTGAAGCTGGTGCCCATCAAGGCGCCGGACTCCGAGTACTACACCAAGCTCCAGCAGATGATGCGCTCCCCCAAGACCGCGCCCGACCTGGTCTACGAGGACACCTTCCTCATCAACTCGGACATCACCAGCGGGTACTTGAAGCCGCTCGACCCGTATCTGGACAAGTGGAAGGACTGGGACCAGTTCATCGGCACGTCCAAGTCGGCGGCGAAGGCGGCGGACGGCAAGACGTACGGCGTCCCGGACGGCACCGACACCCGCGGACTCTGGTTCAGCAAGGGCATCTTCAAGAAGGCCGGGCTGCCGGCCGACTGGCAGCCCAAGTCGTGGGACGACATCCTTCAGGCGGCGCGGACCATCAAGAAGAAGGTCCCGGGCGTCACCCCCATGAACGTCTACACGGGCAAGCCCGCGGGCGAGGCGGCCACCATGCAGGGCATGGAGATGCTCCTGTACGGCACGGGCCAGGACCCGATGTACGACCCGAAGTCGAAGAAGTGGGTCACCGGCAGCCAGGGCTTCAAGGACTCCCTGAAGTTCGTCGAGACCGTCTACAAGGAGAAGCTCGGCCCCGACGTCTCCGACGCCCTCGACCCGAACTTCGCCACCCGGGTGCGCGGCGAACTCCTCCCCGAGGACAAGCTCGGCATCAACCTCGACGGCTCCTGGCTGCCGCAGGACTGGGGCAAGGGCGCGGGCCACGAGTGGCCGGAGTGGTCGAAGAAGCTGGGCCTGGCCCACATGCCGACCCAGAACGGCGAGGCCCCCGGCAAGGTGAGCATGTCCGGCGGCTGGACCTGGGCGATCCCGTCCAAGGCGTCCAACCCCGACCTGGCGTTCAAGTTCATCGAGCAGATGCAGACCAAGGCCAACGCCCAGAAGTGGTACGTGGCGAACTCCGGCATCGCGGTCCGCAAGGACGTCGCCGCCGACCCCGCGTACCTCAAGGCGCAGCCCGGCCTGAAGTTCTTCACCGACCTGGTGCCCTCGACGCACTACCGCCCGGCGTACCCGGCGTACCCGAAGGTCTCCACCGCGGTGCAGGAGGCCATGGAGAAGGTCACGACGGGCGACGCGTCGGTGGCCGACGCGGCGAGCGGGTACGACGACGAGGTGAAGGCGGCGACGGACGGCGAGGTCGTCGAGAAGTGACCGCCGGCGCACGGTAGTCGTCGTCCGTACGCAAGGGAAGTGAGTGCCCCGAGGTGACCACCGCACCCCCCGCCGGGCCCGGCGACATCGCGAAGACCGCGCCGGGCCCGGGCGCCCCGCGCCCCGCCCGGCCCCCGTCCCGCCGCAAGGCGACGGGACGGGCCCTGTCCCGCGCGCTGCCCGTGTCCCCCGCCGTCGTCCTGCTGCTTCTCTTCCTCGCGGGACCGATCGGCTACTGCGCCTACATCGCCTTCACCGACCTCCAGCTCACCGGCCAGGCGGAGTCGAGCTTCGTCGGGTTCGACAACTTCCGTAAGGCCTTCGGCGACGAGGCGTTCCTCAACGCGGTCTGGCTGACGCTGGTCTTCACGGTCGTGTCCTCGCTCATCGGGCAGAACACCATCGGCCTGGCGCTCGCTTCCCTGATGCAGCGGGCGTCCAAGCCGGTCCGCACGGTCACCGGCGCGATCGTGATCACGGCGTGGGTGCTTCCCGAGGTGGTGGCGGCCTTCCTCCTGTACGCGTTCTTCCGGCGCGAGGGCACGCTCAACGCGGTCCTGGACTTCCTCCATCTGCCGTCGCAGAACTGGATGTACACGCTGCCGATCCTGGCGGTGTCGTTCGCCAACGTATGGCGCGGCACGGCGTTCTCGATGCTGGTCTACTCGGCGGCCCTGAACGAGATCCCCAAGGAGATCACCGAGGCGGCCGAGGTGGACGGCGCGGGCGGCTGGCGCCGCATGTGGCACATCACGCTCCCGATGATCCGCCGCTCCATCGGCACGAACCTGATGCTCAACACCCTCCAGACCCTCTCCGTCTTCGGCCTGATCTGGGTGATGACGCGAGGCGGCCCGGGAAACCGCAGTCAGACCCTCCCCCTGTTCATGTACGAACAGGCCTTCCAGAAGAGCATGATCGGCTACGGCACGGCGGTGGCGCTTCTGCTCCTGGTCGTCGGCTCACTCTTCTCCCTCGTCTACATGCGCCTGCTCCGCACGGAGGTCTGAGTGTCCGCCAACACGTCCGCCAACACGTCTGCCTCCCCCGTCAACTCACCTGCCCGCACCCTGCGTTCACGCCGTACGGCGCGGCGGCTCGCGGCGGACGCGGGCCTGCTCGTGGTCGCCGCCGCGTTCGTCCTGCCGCTGGCCTGGGTGATCCTGTCCTCGCTCGACACCGAGGCCGACCTCAAGGTGAAGGTCCCCGACGGCATCACCCTGGACAACTACGACGCGGTCCTGACCCCCGAGATCACCTTCACGCCCCTGCTCAACAGCCTGCTGCTGTGCGGCGGCGGCACCCTCCTGACGGTGGTCTGCGCGGCGCTCGCCGCCTACCCGCTCTCCCGCTTCACGTCCCGCCTCAACCGCCCCTTCATGCTGACGATCCTCTTCGCGACGAGCCTGCCGATCACCGCGATCATGGTCCCGGTGTACGCGCTGTTCGTCCAGGTCGACCTGATCGACACGATGCAGGGCACGATCTTCTTCTTCGCCGCGTCCCAACTGCCTTTCGCCATCTGGCTGATGAAGAACTTCATGGACGGCGTGCCCAAGGAGCTTGAGGAGGCGGCGTGGACGGACGGCGCGTCGTCGTTCCAGTCCCTGCTGCGGATCGTGCTCCCCCTGATGGGCCCGGGGGTGTCCGTGGTGACGGTCTTCTCCTTCGTGATGATGTGGGGGAACTTCTTCGTCCCCTTCATGCTCCTGCTCACGCCGGAGCAGATGCCCGCATCGGTGAGCATCAATGACTTCTTCGGCAACAAGGGCACGGTCGTCTACGGCCAGTTGGCGGCGTTCTCGATCATCTACTCGACGCCGGTGATCCTCCTGTACGTCCTGATCTCCCGGAAGCTGGGCGGGGGGTTCGCGCTGGGGGGTGCGGTGAAGGGCTGACCCGCCCGAGGACTGACCTGACCCGCCCCGCTCCGGCTGCCCGGCCCGCTGGCTAGGATCACCGGGTCAAAGGGAGGGCACATGCGGGGGCGTCTGCTGAACGGCCGGTACGAACTGATCGAGCGGATCGGTGCGGGCGGCATGGGCGAGGTGTGGCGTGCCCGCGACCGGAGCCTGGGCCGCGAGGTGGCGGTCAAGCTCTTCGTGCCCGCGGCATCGGCGGACGAGGCCGAGCTGGAGCAGCTCCTGGCCCGCTTCCGGCAGGAGGCCCGCGCCGCCGCTTCGCTGGACAGCCCGTACATCGTCGCCGTCCACGACCACGGCTCGGACGACGGCACCCCGTACCTGGTGATGGCCCTGGTGCAGGGGCGCTCGCTGGACCAGGTGCTGCGCGAGAGCGTCCGGGTGCCGGTGGCGGACGCGCTGCGCTGGGCGGCGGACGTCTGCCGCGCCCTGGACACGGCGCACTCGGCGGGCGTCGTGCACCGCGACATCAAGCCTGGCAACGTGATGATCGCGCAGGACGGCTCCGCCAAGGTCGTCGACTTCGGCATCGCGACGTTCATGGAGCGCGCCGCGGGCGACGCCCGGCTCACGCAGACCGGGCAGCTGCCGTTCGGCAGCGTGCCATATCTGGCGCCGGAACGGTTCCGCCAGGAGGCGGGCGACGGACGCACCGACCTGTACGCGCTGGGCTGCGTGCTCTACGAACTCCTCGTCGGCAGGCCACCGTTCACCGGCACGGCGGTCGGCGTCATGTACAACCACGTCAACGACGCACCGCTGCGGCCCTCGCGGGCGCGGGCCGAGGTGACGGCCCCGGTGGAGCGCCTCGTGCTCGCCCTCCTGGCCAAGGAACCCGCCGACCGTCCCGCGGACGCCGCGACGGCGCTCGAACGGATTGTGGCGGCGGCGCGGTCGCTGCCGCCGGCCGGGGAGGAGCCGGCCCCCACCTCGTCCCCGTACGACACCACTGCACCGGCACCGGCATCCACCCCGGCCCCGGACGTGCACGACTCCATCCCCTCCGGAGCCGCCCCGTCCTCCCCGGCCTCCCCGGCCTCCCCCGTCGAGGACGCCCGCCCCCGCCCGCCGGCCGTCCGCAAGGAACCCACAGCTCCGGACGCACCGGGTCCCCGTGGCCGCCGCTCTCGGGGACGCCTGCTGATCCCCGCCGCCCTCGTCCTGGCGGTCGGCATCCCGACCGGACTGGGCATACGTTCGCTGGCCGCGCCCGACACCACGTCCACGTCCGCGTCCGGCGCCGACGGAGCGTCGGCGGTCCACACGATCGGCGTCGCCCACAGCTACACCCACGTCGGTGCCGATCGCTCGGACGGCGCCGCGGACACGTACGAGAAGTCGGAGTACCGGCAGTTCACCATCCAGCAGAAGCGCACCGTCGAGTCCGCCTTCGCCGAGACGCTCGGCGCCAAGAGCGGCAGCCGCTTCCGCGTGGTCCCCGTCTCCGCCGACCCGGACACGACCTCCCGCAAGCTCCTTGCCGAGCACCCGGACATGCTCGCCGTCATCGGCGACACGAACGACTTCTCCTGGGTGCACGACACCGACGAGGCGTTCCTGCCGGAGATCAGCACGTGCTCCGAAGTCGCCCACGCCGAGGGGGCGTTCGCGATCCCGGCCGACGAGGCGCGGCAGGGCGAGGCGATGGCCGACTACCTCCTGACCCGGACGAAGGCCCGCCGGGTCCTGGTGGCCGAGGACAAGATCTGGACGGACCGCGAGGACGGCATCGGCACCGCGCTGCGCCGGGCGGGCGTGCAGGCCGAGGCGCTGGACACCGGGCCGGACGAGGTGAAGGCCTCACAGATCCCGGCGCTGGTCGACAAGGCGCGGGCGGACGCGGTCGTCGTGCCCTCCGGGTCGTACGTCGGCGTGTGGGCCAAGAAGCTCAGGGCGGACGGCTTCACCGGCCCCGTCCTGACGCAGAGCGCCCCCGAGGGCCCCTGCGAGGACTCGGCGGAACGGGCGGCAACCGAGAAGGCGGACAAAACCATCCCCGACGGCGTCCTGCGCACCCGCAACTACTCCGGTGAACCCGACGAGAACCTCGCCGCGCGCGGCAACCAGGAGCTGTACGACGGCGCCCTGGCCCTGGCCACCGCACTCAAGAAGCTCCCGGCCGAGGGCTCGGCGACATCACTACGACACACCCTGGACCGCGAGATCCAGGGCGTCTCCGTGAACGGTGTCCTGGACGAGGTCTCCTTCGAGAAACGCCGCTCGGCGCGCCAGCGCCCGGTGTGGTTCGACCGCCGACAGGACAACACCTGGACCGAAATCGGCAAGGTGGACAAGAAATTCGCACCCACCCGCCAGTAGCGGCGCCGAGCGCTACGCCGACGCGATGGCGTCCCGGAGCCGCGCGGCCATCCCTGCCATGGCGTCGGGCGCCACGTCCAGCACGCCGTTCTCGGACATCAGGACGTGGAACTGCTGCTCCTCGTACGGCACCCCGGGCGGCAGGGCGGCGACGTGCCAATGGAGATGACTGTTCCCGTCCTGGCTCCCCAGGGAGTAGAGATAGGTCCGCTCGGCACCGAGCACGTCCTCGACGGCGCGGGCGACGGTCCGCACGAAGAGCATGAGCCGCGTGTAGTCGGCCTCGTCCAACTCGCGGACGACGTGCTCGACGTGCGCCTTGGGCGCGACGAGGACCTTCCCGGGCAGGGTGGGCCACCGGTCGAGAAAGGCGATGTGGTGTTCGTCCTCGTGGACGACGTGATGCGCGTAGCCGGGGTCCCCGGCGAGGAACGCGCAGACGAAACAGGGCCCGTTCCGCGCCCGCTCCATGTATGCCTCAAGATCCATGGCGTGCCGCCTCGTCCCCATGCGAACTCCTCGTCTTTGATCTCACCGAACGCAAAGCGGTGCGGGGGCGCTGTGAGGGAAAGCATCGCCCGGATTCACCGGGATAGGCCCCTACCGCCCCATTACTGATCACATATCTCTCTGGTGCCACCGATCGGTGCCCACTAGCGTGCTTAGCTCGCGCTAACTCTCACCCTCACCAGGAGCCGTCAGTGAACCGCCCTCTCCGTCTAGCGACGTCCGCACTGGCCGTATCCGCGGCTCTGCTGCTCTCTTCCTGCGGAAGCAGCGACGACGGGTCGAAGGACAGCGACAAGATCGCTGGAGCGGAGAACGGAGGCGAGGAGAAGTCGCCGTCGCCCAGCGCACCGGACTCGGAGGCCGTCGAGCGCCCGAAGGTCGACCTGCCCGCAGACCTGACGTACACCTTCGACTGGCCGAAGACGGGCAAGAAGGCCGACGACGCGATCCTGGCCGACAGCGAGCAGTCCATCAAGGCAGTCGACATGGCCATCGCCGAGCAGGACCCGGCCAACAAGGCATACCGCTTCTACTACGAAGGGGAAGCCGCCGCTCAGACGCAGAAGTTCATCCAGGCCTACGTCGACGCGAAGGCGCGCACCACCGGCGCCTACCGCTACTACAACCCGGAAGTGAGCGGCGACGGCGGCTCCGCCTCCCTCGTCTACTGCGAGGACCAGAGCAAGGCTTACGACAAGTACCTCAAGAAGGACAAGGTCAAGAAGACCCCCGCAACGAAGAACAGCTACGTTCTCTACGCCGCCAAGCTGCAAAAGAACGACGCGGGCGTCTGGGTGACCACGCAGATCAATTCGACTCGGGGGAGCGCCAAGTGCCAGCCGTAAATATCCGTTTGAGAACAGCGACTCTCGCCGCCTTCGGCTGCGTACTCCTTTCCACCGTCCCGGCAGCGGCTGACAACGAGATCGGAGGCGGAGCCCAGGACCCTCAGGCCTCCGGCAATGCCGAGGACGACGGAACGGTGTCCGCCACCGCGTCCGGCGGCATCGTCTACGACCGCTCCAAGAACGGCACCGGCGCCAAGACCGGTGCCGTGACCCCGCCCGCCGACTGGACCCCGCCCGCCTGCTGGTACTCCCCCACGTACTCCCCCGCGGAGTTCAAGAAGTACGTCGAGCCGATCTGGCAGGCCGAGTCGACCGGCCCTCAGTGGGACTTGGAGCAGAGGAAGCGGTACGTGGACGGCGAGCCCTACAAGAACTTCAACCTGGACAAGGCCGGCAAGGGCTACTGGTGGACGTCCTTCCCCAACAAGAGCTATCCGCCCGGCTGGGACGGCTGCGACGAGCCCACCTTCTGGGTCGACGAGGGCGACCCGCCCCCGGCCGACATCCCCGAAGCGATCACTCCGGAGATGCTCTCCAAACTCGCGTACGCAGAGATCCGCGTACCCGGCACCGAGGTGACCCTCGCCCCGGAAGGTGAGACGAAGGTCAATCTGCCCACCTGGGCCTGGCTGGACGAGACGGAGTTCAAGCCGGTGTCGGTGACGGCCTCCGTCCCGATGCTCGACATCGAGGCGACGACCACCGCCGAGCCGGTCTCCCTGAAGATCGACCCGGGTACGAAGGACGCCGAGACCTACCCCGCCTCCGGCGCCTGCCCCATCAGGAACGGCAAGATCGGCGAACCGTACGCCAAGGGCAAGTCCAAGCAGGACCCGTCCTGCGGGGTGAAGTACCTCCGCTCATCGGGAGACGGCTCGTATCCGCTCAAGGCGACCGTCACCTGGAAGATCAGTTGGACCGGCACCGGTGTGAACGAACCGAAGGGCCTGCCTGACGGCGAGTTCGGTGCGGAGCAAGAGGTCGTCGTCGGGGAGATCCAGGCCATCAACCGGTAGTCGACGGCACACGTAAAACGGGGGAAGCGCT
The DNA here is from genome assembly GCF_044544025.1 of Streptomyces sp. NPDC055243. NCBI lineage: Bacteria > Bacillati > Actinomycetota > Actinomycetes > Kitasatosporales > Streptomycetaceae > Streptomyces > Streptomyces sp. NPDC055243. The sequence goes on along the minus strand of NZ_JBITWR010000009.1, from coordinate 400,921 downwards.
ATGGCAGGGAATCGTCCGGTGGATTGGCATGTCCTGGACCTGGACAAGGACCCGACGCCCGGTGATCCGGACCGGGTTCGGGGTCTGGCCAAGAACCTGCACGACTTCGCCGACGATGTCTCGAAGGTGTTGCGGGACATCAAGGGGATGGCGGGCGAGGACGCGATCCTGCAGTGGGCGGGCAAGACCGCGGACGCGTTCACGGAGCAGTTCGAGGACGCTCCGGGCAAGCTGAAGAAGCTCAAGAAGAGCTACGAGATGGCGGGCGACGCGCTGTCCGCGTACTGGCCGGAGCTGGAGCGCGCCCAGAGCTTGGCGGGCAAGGCGCTGGTCAAGGGCCGCGAGGCGCGGGCCGACCTGAACAGCGCCAAGTCCCGGCTGTCCACGGCGGATTCCTGGGTGGAGCGGGCGGGCAAGGAAGCCGACAAGTACAAGGACGACAAGGCTTCGGGCGGCGGCAAGGACGTGCCCGAGCCCGACCCGGACAAGGTGCGGGCCGCCACCCGCAATGCCACCTCCGCGGAGAAGGCGCAGAGCACCGCTCAGGGGGACGTCAGTTCCGCGCAGAGCGCGCTGGACGCGGCGAAGAAGATGGCCGAGGACGCGCGCAAGATGCGCGAGGAGGCCGCGGGCACGGCCAAGCGGAAGATCGACGAGGCGTCCGACGCGGGCATCCAGAACCGCAAGTGGTGGGAGGAGATCGGCGACTGGGTCTCCGACAACTGGGACACCATCGTCGAGGTCTGCAAGGTCATCGTCGCGGTGGTGGGCATCATCGCGATGATCGTGGGCGGACCCATTCTCGCCATCATCGTCGTCGTGGCCGCCGTCATCGTGCTGGCCGACACCCTCAACAAATACAGAAAAGGCCAAGCAGGCCTGCTCGACGTGGCGTTCGCGGCGCTGGACTGTGTTCCTGGCATGAAGGGCCTGACCACGGTCGCCAAACTCGGCAAGGGTCTGAAGGGCCTCAAAGGTGGCCTCAAGGGCCTGAAGAGCGCCCGCAGCATGCTTGGCCGGGGCAAGGACGCTTTCGCGCGCAGTGCCAAAGCCGTCTGGAAGAAGCTGACCGACCCCGTCGACCTCGCCTCAGGACAGATGTTCCTGCCTCAGACGGACATCGAACTGCCCGGCATCCTGCCGCTGGCCTTCCGTCGTCGCGTCGCCTCCGACTACCGCACCGGCTGGTGGTTCGGACCTACCTGGTCCTCCACCATCGATCAGCGTCTCGAAGTCGACGACGAGGGGGTCGTGTTCGTCTCCGAAGACGGTCTGCTGCTTGCCTATCCGCACGCCGACGGGCCCCAGACCGCGACGCTGCCAGCGGTCGGTCCCCACTGGCCCCTCGTCCGTCTGGACAACGGCAGCTATCGCATCGATGACCCTCTCACCGGACAGAGCCGCCACTTCGGCATTCCGGACGAGGGCCTGGCCCTCTTGGAGCGCATAACCGACCGCAACGACAACGCCATTGACTTCGACTACGACAGCGACGGTACGCCGCTCGCGATCCGGCACTCCTGCGGCTACCACCTCAAACTGGTGGTCGAGAGGGAACGTGTCACGGGGCTGCTCCTTGCGGGAGGCGCCAGGGACGGTTCGGACGTCACGATCAAGCAGTACGGATACACCGACGGGAACCTCACGGAGGTCAGCAACTCCGACGGTCTGTCGCTGAAGTTCACGTACGACGATCGCCTGCGCGCCACCTCCTGGACCGACAGCAATCACAGCCGCTACGCGTACACCTACGACGACCAGGACCGCTGCATAGCCGAAGGCGGCGAGGCCGGACACATCGCCCTGACCCTCGACTACGACGGGACGGACGACGCCTGGCCCGACTGCCGCATCACCACCCTGACCACCTCCGAAGGCGCCGTATCCCGCTTCGTCATCAACGAGCGGTGCCAGGTCGTCGCGGAGATCGACGCGATCGGCTCCGTGACTCGGAGCACGTACGACGACCATCACCACCTCGTGTCGTGGACCGACCCCTTCGGGAACACCACCGAGTTCACCAACAACGCGTACGGCAAGCCCGTCACGGTCAGCCGTCCCGACGGCACCGAAGCCGACACCGAGTACAACGAAATCGGCCTGCCGGTACGGGTGGTGACGACGGACGGCGCCGTGTGGCGGCACTCGTACGACGAGCGGGGCAACCGTACTGCGCTCACAGGACCCGACGGCGCGACGACCCGCTTCACCTACGACACCGCAGGGCGGCCGCTGGGGGTCACCGACCCGCTGGGCGCCACCACACAGGTGCGGTGCAATGCCGCCGGGCTCCCCGTCGAGATCGTGAGCGCGCTCGGTGAACGGACCACGCGCTCCTACGACGCGTTCGGGCGCCTCGCCGAGGTCACCGATCCGGCCGGAGCAACGACTCGGATGTGGTGGTCCGTCGAGGGCAAGATCACCCGCGTGCTCGGGCCCGACGGGGCAGAAGAAGCGTGGGAGTACGACGGCGAGGGCAATTGCATCCGCCACACGAACGCCGCCGGCGCCATCACGACCTACGAGTACACGCACTTCGACCTGGTCAGCGCGCGCACAGGCCCCGACGGCGCCCGCTACGAGTTCGGCCACGACGCCTCGCTGCGGCTCACCCAAGTCACCAACCCTCATGGCCGGAACTGGAATTACGAGTACGACGCCGCCGGACATCTGCTGGCCGAGTGCGACTTCGACGGTCGACGTACCCGGTATACCCGCGATGCCATGGGGCGCCTCCTGGAACGCAGGAACCCGCAGGGCCAGACCGTCCGCTTCACCTATGACGCCCTGGGACGGCCGGTCACGAAGGACGTCGGCGACCGGCGGACCACCTTCACCTACGACCCAGCGGGCAGGCTGGTAGGCGGTGCCGGACCGGACTCCGTGCTGACCTGGGAGCGAGACCCTCGCGGGCGGGTGCTCGCCGAGCGGTCGGACGGCCGGACGCTGGCCTTCGCCTACGACGCCATGGGCCGGCGTACGCGGCGCACCACTCCCACGGGCGCGCGGGCCCGCTACGCCTACGACGCGGTGGGGCGGGCAACCCATCTGGACACCTCAGGACACCTCCTGTCCTTCGCTTACGCCGCGAACGGCCAAGAGACAGAGCGACTCGTGGATGATTCGCTCGCGGTCGCTCAGACCTGGGACCCGGTCGGCCGCCCTGTCGAGCAGACGGTGACCGTCGGAGGCGCGGCCGTCCAACGCCGGGCCTACGACTATCGCCCCGACAGCATCGTCTCCGGCATAGACGATCCGCTGCTGGGCGAGGTCACCATGGGACTCGACCCGGTGGGCCGGATCACCGCCGTCAGCGGCCACGACTGGACCGAGCGCTACGCCTACGACGAAGCCGGGCAGCTGACGAGTGCGCAGTGGCCCGAGCATCATCCGGGACAGGATGCCCGGGGCGAGCGGGAGTTCAGCGGTATACGGCTGGCTCGCGCGGGGACGGTGCGCTATGAGTACGACGAGGCAGGGCGTGTCGTCGTACGCCGGAAGACGCGGCTGTCCCGGAAGCCGGACGTCTGGCGTTATACGTGGGACGGCGAGGACCGCCTGACGTCCCTGACAACTCCGGACGGGACCATCTGGAAGTATCTGTACGACCCGCTGGGACGGCGGACCGCGAAGCTGCGCATGGCGCCCGACGGGGCGACGGTCTTGGAGCGGACCGACTTCACGTGGGACGGGCCGCAGCTCACCGAGCAGACCACAGCGTCCCCTGACATGCCCCATACCGTCACGCTGACCTGGGACTACGACGGCCTCCGGGCCATCGCCCAGACGGAGCGCCTCATCGACGAGGCCGCTCAGGAGGAGATCGACTCCCGGTTCTTCGCCATCGTCACGGATCTCGTCGGCACCCCGACCGAACTCATCGGTGAAGACGGCCACATCGCCTGGCGCGCCCGGCGGACCGTCTGGGGCCTCACCAGCTGGCCCGAGCGCAGCGCCGCGTACACACCGCTGCGCTTCCCCGGTCAGTATCACGACCCGGAATCGGGACTGCACTACAACTTCCAACGTCACTACGACCCCGAGTCCGCCCGCTACACCACGCTCGACCCGCTGGGCCTGGAGCCAGCACCCGATCCCTACGGATACGTCACCAATCCGTTCCGTCAGATCGACCCCTATGGGCTCTCCGGCTACGACGACAACGTGGTTCTCTACCACGGCTCGCAGAACTGGCATGGCGACGCGTTCTCATTGCCGACGTCGATATCGGACACCCGGCGGTACACACCTGACGCGGGCGTCTATCTGACGGACGACTTCATGCGGGCCGCCAACCAGTACGCTGGGCCCGGCGGACACGTGGTGCGCACGGAAGTTCCCCGGGCAGACGCCGCTCGCTGGCTGCGCACCCACGAAGGGCCTGCTGGTAACCAACCGGAATACTTCGTGAACACGCCTGAAGACGTCGCCCTCCTGAACGCCGGGTCACCACGAGTACTGCCGTTCAACGAGGCATTCATGCAGAACGTGGCCGGGACCTTCTAGGAGACGTGGATCAATTGAGCATGCCGGAATGGAACATCTCGGAAGAGGTTCTCGGCCGTGCGGTCTTCGCACCGCTCGGCGGCATCATCGAGATCGGTGCGGTCGCCGCGACGGAGACATGGTCGCTGCGGGACGCCTCTGTCGGCGGGTTCGTGGCTGCGCGGCAGCACGATGTGGCGCGGGTCCTCGAAGTGGTCAGGGAAGCCGGGGACTTCGGGGACGCGACCATGGAGATCCTCGACGGTCTCGGCTACCTGCGTGAGCATCCGGTGAGCGCACCGTCCTTGCTGATGTGGTCCTCTGTGTACGAGGACGTGTCACCCCGACTCGAGGAGCCGGACTCGGTGCGGCGCATGAGCCACGTGGGTGCCGATCTGCAGCTGACGCGGTTCCTTCAGGCTCTGGTCAATGCGGCCATCGCGCGCGGGCCAGAGGTCGAGCGGGGGGCCGCCCTCATCGCCGAGGCGCTGCGGATCGCCGCAGAGCTGGTCTCCGGGACGTCGGACGACACCGTCGGCAGCACACCCGCGACCGTCCTGAGGATGTGGCGCGTCGCCTTCCTCGCGGATCTGTTGCTGCCCAATTCGCCGGCGCGGCCCGACGCCCGGTCACTCTTCCGGGAGTACGGGCATGCACTGGACGCCCTGCTGGGTACCCACGGCCTCCCGTAGCTTCGCACCAATCCGCAACCTCGTATGAACACACCGTAGTCGCCAGACCCCCGCGCCCATACCGTGTGCCCGTGCAACCGAGCCGACCGCCGCACCAGCCCACACCCCCGTTCAACTTTCCCGCCGCCCGGCGCCTTCGCGAGGCGCTCGGGATGGCGCACGGGCACGTCGCCTACGGAATGCGGGCGAGCTACGGGCTCACCTACATCACCCCGGAGACCATCGCCGCCTGGGAACGAGGGCTCGCCTCGCCCACCTCCGCCGAACTCACCGCCCTCGCGGGAACCCTGTGGTGCTCACCGGGAGAGCTCATGGGCGCCGCGACCACCCTGCGCGAGCACCGGCTCGCCCGCGGGCTCGCGCCCGAGGACGTGGCCCGGGGCTCCGGCGTCGAGATCCAGGCGTATCTGCACATGGAGGAGACCAACACCTGGCGCGGCAACGAGCGGCAGTCCGCCGCCCTCGCCGAGGTGCTGCAGCTCCCCCTGCCCGACTTCATCGGCATCACCGGGCGCGCCGACGACCTCGCCGAACTGCTGCGCAGCGCCGTGACCAGCCGCTGGCAGGGATACGTCCGGCCGGTCAGCAAGATGCTGCCCGTGCCGAAGCGGCATCTCGAAGACGTGCTCCAGCAGCTGCACGCCGACTACCAGTCCCGGATGGTGCGGACGCTCAGCTGGGGCGGCGGCGCCGGGGCCGACGCCTCGGGAAGTGCCGGGAAGGACTTCCTGGACAAGATCCTGGAGCACTTCTGGGCGCAGGTCCGCGGCGCGGCAGGGGGCTGACGCCGCGCCGCCCGCGCGACGGCTGGAAGCGTGACGGCTAGAAGCGTGGCTGGAAGCGCGCCGGCTAGAAGACCGACTCCGCCTCGTCCATCCGGTCCTTCGGCACCGTCTTCAGCTCGGTGACCGCCTCCGCGAGCGGCACCATCGTGATGTCCGTGCCCCGCAGCGCCGTCATGCGGCCGAATTCCTCGCGGTGCGCCGCCTCCACCGCGTGCCAGCCGAAGCGGGTGGCCAGGACGCGGTCGTACGCCGTGGGGGTGCCGCCGCGCTGGACGTGCCCCAGGATGACCGGCTTGGCCTCCTTGCCGAGGCGGGTCTCCAGCTCGTACGCGAGTGCCGTGCCGATGCCCTGGAAGCGCTCGTGGCCGAACTGGTCGATCGCGCCGACGCCGTAGTTCATGGTGCCTTCCTGCGGGTGCGCACCCTCGGCCACGCAGATCACCGCGAACTTCTTGCCGCGCGAGAACCGCTCCTCGACCAGCTTGACCAGGTCGGCCGGGTCGAAGGGGCGCTCGGGGAGGCAGATGCCGTGGGCGCCGCCCGCCATGCCGGACTCCAGGGCGATCCAGCCCGCGTGGCGGCCCATGACCTCGACCACCATCACGCGCTGGTGCGACTCGGCCGTCGTCTTCAGGCGGTCCATCGCCTCCGTGGCGACCCCCACCGCCGTGTCGAAGCCGAAGGTGCGGTCGGTCGACGAGATGTCGTTGTCGATCGTCTTGGGGACGCCGACCACCGACAGGCCCGCGTCCGACAGCATCTTCGCGGCCGTGAGCGTGCCCTCGCCGCCGATGGGGATCAGGACGTCGAAGCCGATCTCCTTGGCGAGCGCGGGCGCGTCCTCGCAGGCCGCGCGGAAGCGGTCGCGCTCCAGGCGCGAGGAGCCGAGAATCGTTCCGCCGCGGGCCAGGATGCCGCTGACCTCGTTCAGGCCGAGGGAGCGGTAGCGGCCGTCGAGCAGGCCGGCGTACCCGTCCTCGAAGCCGATGACCTCGTCGCCGTAGTGCGTGACGGCTCGGTGCACGACCGACCGGATCACTGCGTTGAGGCCTGGGCAGTCGCCGCCTGCGGTGAGAATTCCGATGCGCATCGTGCTGTGTCTCCTGCTCGCTGTTGATGCGTGTGAGCCGGTCTGATTGTTCCATGGCCGCGCGGGGGCCGCCGCGCACCCGAAGCAGTCACGCGTCACGGCTGCGCCGCCCGATCCTGGGGAGGAGGCCTTTGGGCCCCTCGACGAGGCCCTTCGTCCGGCGGGCGACCTAGCCAGCCGCAGAGGTATTGTCAAGAGGGCACGGCAACCATATCGGGTCATTTGTCCGGCCCTGAGTGAGCTTGCCCGGTCCGACCCGGCTTCGCCGGGTCTTGTCGGGTCTTGCCGGGTACGCAGGGACACCGCAGCGAAGAAGGGGAGAGCACGCGTGACGCGCAGCGTGTACGTGACCGGGATCGACCGGGGCGACGGCCGCCAGGTCATCGAGCTGGGAGTCATGGAACTCCTGACCCGTCAGGTCGACCGGGTGGGGGTCTTCCGGCCGCTGGTCCACGACGGGCCCGACCGGCTCTTCGATCTTCTCCGCGCCCGCTACCGGCTCGCGCAGGACGCGGCATCGGGGTACGGGATGGACTACCACGAGGCCTCCGCGATCCAGGCCGAGCAGGGCACCGACGAGCTGGTCTCCCAGCTCGTCGACCGTTTTCACCGGGTGGCCAGGGACTACGAGGTCGTCCTCGTGCTCGGCACGGACTTCGCCGACACCCAGCTCCCCGACGAGCTGTCCCTCAACGCCCGCCTCGCCAACGAGTTCGGGGCGTCGGTGATACCCGTCGTCGGCGGCAAGAACCAGACCGCCGAATCGGTCCGCGCCGAGACGCGCAACGCATATCGCGCCTACGAGAGCCTGGGCTGCGACGTCCTCGCCATGGTCACCAACCGGGTGGCGCCCGCCGACCGCGACGAGATCCACGACGGCCTCGCGGCCGGCCTCCCCGTGCCCAGCTACGTCCTGCCGGACGAGCCCGCCCTGGCCGCCCCCACGGTCGCCCAGATCACCCACGCGCTCGGCGGCCGCGTCGTGCTCGGCGACGACGCGGGCCTGGCCCGTGACGCGCTCGACTTCGTCTTCGGCGGCGCGATGCTGCCGAACTTCCTGAACGCCCTGACCCCGGGCTGCCTCGTGGTCACCCCCGGCGACCGCGCCGACCTCGTCGTGGGCTCGCTCGCCGCGCACAGCGCCGGTACGCCGCCCATCGCGGGCGTCCTGCTCACCCTCAACGAGCAGCCCGGCGAGGCGATCCTGAAGCTCGCCGACCGCCTCGCGCCCGGCACCCCGGTAATCGCGGTGACCGGCGGCTCCTTCCCCACCGCGGGCGAACTCTTCGCCCTGGAGGGGAAGTTGAACGCCGCCACGCCCCGCAAGGCGGAGACCGCCCTCGGCCTCTTCGAGCGCTACGTCGACACGGCCGGGCTGCTCACCCGCGTACAGGCCCCCAGCAGCGACCGCGTCACGCCGATGATGTTCGAGCACAAGCTCCTGGAGCAGGCCCGCTCCGACAAGCGCCGCGTCGTCCTGCCCGAGGGCACCGAGGAGCGCGTCCTGCGCGCCGCCGACGTGCTCCTTCGCCGCGGTGTCTGCGACCTGACGCTGCTCGGCCCCGTCGAGCAGATCCGCAAGAAGGCCGCCGACCTCGGCGTCGACCTCGCCGACTCGCAGCTCATCGACCCGCAGACCTCCGAGCTGCGGGACGCGTTCGCCGCCAAGTACGCCGAGCTGCGCGCCCACAAGGGCGTCACCGTCGAGCTGGCGTACGACGTCGTCGCCGACGTGAACTACTTCGGCACGCTGATGGTGCAGGAAGGGTTCGCCGACGGCATGGTGTCGGGGTCCGTGCACTCCACGGCCGCCACCATCCGGCCCGCCTTCGAGATCATCAAGACGAAGCCCGACGCCTCGATCGTCTCCTCCGTCTTCTTCATGTGCCTCGCCGACAAGGTGCTCGTGTACGGCGACTGCGCGGTCAACCCGGACCCGAACGCCGAGCAGCTCGCCGACATCGCCGTCCAGGCCGCCGCCACCGCCGAGCAGTTCGGCGTGGAGCCGCGGATCGCGATGCTCTCGTACTCGACGGGTACGTCCGGGTCGGGCGCCGACGTCGACAAGGTGCGCGAGGCGACCGAGCTGGTGCGCCGCAGCCGCGGCGATCTGAAGATCGAGGGGCCGATCCAGTACGACGCCGCCGTGGAGCCCTCGGTCGCGGCGACGAAGCTGCCGGACTCGGAGGTCGCGGGCCAGGCCAGCGTGCTGATCTTCCCGGACCTGAACACCGGCAACAACACCTACAAGGCCGTGCAGCGCTCGGCCGGCGCGATCGCCGTCGGCCCGGTGCTCCAGGGCCTGCGCAAGCCGGTCAACGACCTGTCCCGCGGCGCCCTCGTGCAGGACATCGTCAATACCGTCGTCATCACCGCGATCCAGGCGCAAGGCCGCCCGGCCACCTCCGTGTAGCACCCTCGTATGACAGAGCGACCTCGTATGACGTCTACAGAAAGCATCTCCGCCGTGACCGCCACCCGCGTCCTCGTCCTCAACTCCGGCTCCTCGTCGGTGAAGTACCAGCTGCTCGACATGCGGGACAGCTCACGTCTCGCGGTCGGCCTGGTCGAGCGCATCGGCGAGGAGACGTCGCGGCTCAAGCACACGCCGCTGACGGGCGGCGACGAGCGCGAGCGCGAGGAACCGATCGCCGACCACGAGGCCGCCCTGAAGGCGGTCGCCGCCGAGCTGACCGCCGACGGGCTCGGCCTGGACTCCCCCGAGCTGGCCGCGATCGGCCACCGGGTGGTGCACGGCGGCCTGAAGTTCACCGCGCCGACGGTCATCACGGACGAGGTGCTCGCGGAGATCCAGCGGCTCGTCCCGGTGGCGCCGCTGCACAACCCGGCCAACATCACCGGCATCCGCACGGCCCAGGCCCTGCGTCCTGACCTCCCCCAGGTCGCCGTCTTCGACACGGCGTTCCACACGACGATGCCGGAGTCTGCGGCCCGCTACGCGATCGACGTGGCCACCGCCGACCAGCACCGCGTGCGGCGCTACGGCTTCCACGGGACGTCGCACGCGTACGTCTCCCGCAAGACCGCCTGGCTCCTCGGCAAGGCGCCCGAGGACGTGAACGTCATCGTGCTGCACCTGGGCAACGGCGCGTCGGCGAGCGCCGTGCGGGGCGGCAGGTGCGTGGAGACTTCGATGGGGCTCACGCCGCTTGAGGGGCTCGTGATGGGTACCCGTTCCGGTGACGTGGACCCGGCGGTCGTCTTCCACCTGGCCCGCGTCGGCGGGATGTCGATCGACGAGGTCGACACCCTGCTCAACAAGAAGAGCGGTCTGGTCGGTCTCTGCGGCGACAACGACATGCGGGAGATCCGGCGCCGGATCGACGGCGGCGACGAGGCCGCCGCGCTCGCCTTCGACATCTACATCCACCGTCTGAAGAAGTACATCGGCGCCTATTACGCGGTGCTCGGCCGGGTGGACGCCATCGCGTTCACGGCGGGGGTCGGTGAGAACGCGGCGCCGGTGCGGGAGGCTGCCGTCGCGGGTCTGGAGGAGCTGGGGCTCGCGGTCGACGGAGAACTCAACGCCGTACGTTCCGACGAGGCTCGGCTGATCTCGCCGGAGTACGCACGGGTCGCGGTCGCCGTCGTCCCCACCGACGAGGAGCTGGAGATCGCGCGGCAGACCTATGCACTGGTCGAAAACCCGTCATAAACGCGATACATCAGCAATTCATCACCGCAACGCCTGAGCGCACTTCCGCCCATTTGTAGATTCCACCAGACGGAATATTCCGAAGCGAAACAAACCGATAGGATCGCCCCCATGCGCCGTTCCAAAATCGTCTGCACGCTGGGCCCCGCCGTCGACTCCGAAGAGCAGCTCGTCTCGCTGATCGAAGCCGGTATGAGTGTGGCCCGCTTCAACTTCAGCCACGGCACGCACGCCGAGCACCAGGGGCGGTACGACCGCGTCCGTGCGGCTGCCGACAAGACCGGCCGTGCCATCGGCGTCCTCGCCGACCTGCAGGGTCCGAAGATCCGTCTGGAGACCTTCGCCGAGGGACCCGTCGAGCTGGTGCGCGGTGACGAGTTCACCATCACCACCGAGGACGTCCCCGGCGACAAGTCCATCTGCGGCACCACCTACAAGGGCCTGCCCGGAGACGTCTCCAAGGGCGACCAGGTCCTGATCAACGACGGCAACGTCGAGCTGCGCGTCGTCGAGGTGGAGGGCCCGCGCGTCAAGACGATCGTCGTCGAGGGCGGTGTCATCTCCGACCACAAGGGCATCAACCTGCCCGGCGCGGCCGTGAACGTGCCGGCTCTCTCCGAGAAGGACGTCGAGGACCTGCGCTTCGCCCTGAAGATGGGCTGCGACATGGTCGCCCTGTCCTTCGTGCGCGACGCCGGCGACGTCAAGGACGTCCACAAGGTGATGGACGAGGAGGGCCGCCGGGTCCCCGTCATCGCCAAGGTGGAGAAGCCGCAGGCCGTCGACAACATGGAGGGCGTCGTCGCGGCCTTCGACGCCGTCATGGTCGCCCGTGGCGACCTGGCCGTCGAGTACCCGCTCGAGAAGGTCCCGATGGTGCAGAAGCGCCTCGTGGAGATGTGCCGCCGCAACGCCAAGCCGGTGATCGTCGCGACCCAGATGATGGAGTCGATGATCACCAACTCGCGCCCCACGCGCGCCGAGGCATCCGACGTCGCCAACGCGATCCTGGACGGCGCGGACGCGGTCATGCTCTCCGCCGAGTCGTCCGTGGGCGCCTACCCGATCGAGACCGTCAAGACGATGTCGAAGATCGTCGTCGCGGCCGAGGAGGAGCTGCTCGCCAAGGGTCTGCAGCCGCTCGTGCCCGGCAAGAAGCCACGTACGCAGGGTGGTTCGGTGGCCCGTGCCGCGTGCGAGATCGCGGACTTCCTGGGCGGCGAGGCGCTGATCGCCTTCACGCAGTCCGGTGACACGGCCCGCCGTCTGTCCCGCTACCGCGCGGCCCAGCCGATCCTGGCCTTCACCACCGACCAGGCCACCCGCAACCAGCTCACCCTGAGCTGGGGCGTGGACTCGTACGTCGTGCCGCACGTCGACAACACCGACGCGATGGTCGAGCTCGTCGACGCCGAGCTGGTCCGTCTCAACCGCTTCAACGACGGCGACACCGTGATCATCACCGCCGGTTCGCCCCCCGGCGTCCCCGGCACCACCAACATGGTCCGGGTGCACCACCTGGGCGGCGGCGAGCGCGACTGACATCGTCCGGTACGACACTGAGGGCGCCCCCTGATGCAGGGGGCGCCCTCAGCGCTTTCGCGGCTCCCGGTGGGATCTTGGCGACCGGTCGCTGATCGCGGCGGGATCAGTCGGTGATCGTCTGGCTCAGGCCGGGTACGTGCAGGTTGCCGCCGAACTGGCCCGCCTGCTTGACCTTCACGTCCGTGAAGTAGATCAGCGGGATGTTCAGGGGCGGCGGGTGCTCCGGGTCGAACGTGATCGGGATCAGGCCGAAGAGCTTGCCGGAGATCGACTCGGTGTACATCGTCGTCTCCCCGCCACGGATCGTGGAGGTGGAGCCCTTCTCGGCCTGGACGTGGTACTTCTTGCCGGCCGGGCCCTCGACGATCTGGTGCAGGTCGCCGATGTCCGTGTTCTGGACGACGTACTTCAGGGCCTGCTTGGTGTTGCCGTTGGGCATCGTCAGGTTCACGACGCCCTGGTAGTCCGCGCCCTTGAGCGTCAGCGAGCTGGCCTCGAGGTTCCACGGCTGGTTCGGGATCGGCGCGGGCGTCTGCTCGGCCTTTCCGTCGACCTTCTTCTCGACCACGCACGGGAACGGCTTCTTGCCGTTCTCGTCCGGTGCCAACGGGTCCTCGGCCTCTTCCTTGGCCTTGGCGTCGGCGGCGGCCTTCTCGGCCTCCTCCTTGGCCTTGTCGACCGTGTCCTCGGCCTTGCCGGCACCGTCCTTGACGCCGTCCTCGACCTCGCCGAGGGCGTCGTCGACGGGCTTGGTGACGTCGTCGACCGTGTCCTTCGCCTTGTCCTCGGGGGACTCGGGGGACTTCGAGGACTCGGCCTCCTCCGAGGCGGAGGGGGTCGGCGTGGGGCTCGCGGACTCCTTCTCGTCGGGCGTGAAGATGTCCTTGAGCGCGTCGCCGACACCCAGCGGGTCCAGCGGGTTCTTGGTCTCGGAGGGCTCCGGAGCGGGCTCGTCGGCCTTGTCGTCCGCGTCGGCCGGCGACGGGGTCGGCTCGGCCCCGTCGGCGTCCGATCCCGCCTTGTCACCGGCGGAGGGCGAGGGCGTCGGCTCGGCGGTGGCCTTGCCGGAGTCGTCCTTGCTCTCGTCGCTCTCGTCGGCCTTGTCGGCGGCGTCCTTCTCCGCCTGCTCGGCCTTCTCCTTCGCCGCCTTCTGCGCGGCGGCCTCGTCGGCTTCCTTCTCGGTGTCCTTGGAGGCGTCGTCCGGCGCCGTGACGCACGGACCGTCCTGGAAGGGGTTCTTCGGCAGCGGCTTGGCCTGCGCGAGCTGGGGGGTCAGTCCCATGCCCATGAGGACGGCGGTCGGCATGGCCGCGATGGCTATCGCCTTGCCCGCCGGCACGTGCAGGCGGGTGAGGAGCGGCTTTCTGGGTGCCGCGTGGCGCGGCCCGGATCTCGCGCGGGGCTCCCCCGCGGAGTCCAGTTGATGCACCTCGTCAGCCGGCACGGTGCCTCCCGTTCGTCCCGTTGTCCGGGCTCGTTCCTGACAGATCGTCCGTAGTGCCGCTCACCCCGTTCGCGGCCCCCGCGGCCGCGGGCTCCGGCGCCCCGTCGTCGGAGCTTTCGGCCCGCCCCTTCGCGGACTTCTTGACCGGCTTGGCCGCGGCCCAGGAGATGCCGAGGGCACCGCCGAGCAGCGCGAGCAGGAAGCCGATGACGAAGCCGCCGAAGTTGGAGACCACCAGAGAGACCAGTGCGAGCAGAATCGCCGCGACACCCGCGAAGATCCGGGAATGCGGCTGGAACCACATGGTCAGGCCGAGCACGACAAGCAGGACGCCGATGATCAGCGAACCGGCACCGGCGGTCGTCGCCATCCGGATCGTCATCGTGCCGATCGTGAGGTTCGCGTACGGGAAGTACATGATCGGGATGCCGCCGAGCAACGTCAGCAGACCACCCCAGAACGGGCGCTGACCGCGCCACCCTCGGAACGATCGGCGCATCCGGCCGAGCTTGTCGCCCAGCCCCACTTGCGCTTCGGCGCTCATGTCGTACAGCTCCTCGGGGAATGGCGTTTGGTTCTGTGTGTGCTGCGGATTCGGGCACGGGGACGGTTTGAGGTCAAGATTTCCGTCGCGCCCCCGCGCCCGGCCGTGCTGCGCAACAAGTACCGCTGTCTAAGGCATCAACTGCCTCAGTAGCACTCGTGCTTGCCCTTCTTGACCGACATGGCCAGACCGGAGAGCTTGAAGGTGCCGGCGGTGGTCGCCCACGCACGCTGCTTGACGTCGGTGAACTTCACCTTGTCGGCCTGCTGCGCGAACGAGTCCGGGGCGTACTTGTCGCCCTTCGCCGGGCCGGGGCCCTTGGTGGTCTGGTCGACCGAGACACCGATGTCGACGTTGGTGAACGTCGCGTCGGCCTTCAGGTCGTCGGCGTCGATGTAGAGCTTCTTGGCCGCTACCCTCGGGCCGCCCTTGCCGCCGGCCTTGAGGGTCATCGACACATCGCCGAAGACGGGGACCGGAACGACGACGGACTGACACAGGTTGGTGATCTTGGCCGATTCGAGGCCGACGACGGCGACCGGGTGGTTACCCGACTTGCCGCTGTCGAGCGCCCCGTACTGGACGAATCCCGTACCGTCGAGCTGGTCGGCAGTCACCTTGAACTGCTGACCGGACACACTGAACGATGCCGCGAGTGCACCCTGCGAGAGGGCCACGCCTATCGCGGCAGTCGCCGCGACGCTCGGCACCATGACTACGGCGAACCGCTTCCATCTGGTTCCGCCACGAGCCACGGACTCCATGACTTTCCTCCTTCTCGGACGTACATCTCCGGCCCTGACTGCTGGGCGCTCAGTCGGGCAGGGATGGGAGAAGCGCTACGTCCTCGGGAAGGAGAGCGCCCGCATGGGAGGCGCGCAACCGCGCCACTCAGCACCGGCGATCACCCCCGAGCGACAACCACTGGTCGCACGCGACACGCACAACCTGCCGGACAGGCCCTGCCGGACGGCAGAGACCCCCCTGTCCAAGACCGGCGACGGGATGTCTCCGGCCTGCTCGGTGGGGACCCAGAAACCCCGCTCCCGACTGGCTTTCGGGCTGCGGGTTAATGGACCGAGCGTCGCCGATCGTGGTGCATTCTCGGTCCCCGCACAAGGGGGTTCGTTACTGGCTAGTAACGGCGCGATAACCGAAGCACGACCGCGCGGTATCGGTCGGCCACAGACGGTGCGCCCAGTGGGCGGAACAGACCGGGATGTTGAAGGGCACAACAGGACAGAAGGCTGGCCTGGGCTTACTCCAAGTAACAGTGGCCGCGTTTACCAAGATTTGGTAAAGCGCGGCCACTGTGACGCCTTGGAGGCGAATTTTTCACTCCTGCATCACAAGCCCCGGCGTTTAGGGACTGGTCAGCGGACGGCTCGCGAAGGGTCGAACGTCCGAGCCAGGGCGCGCGGGCGGTTGCCGGACCAGGGCGCGGACCAGGGACGACTCAGAAGAGCACCCGCGCGAGCTGCGTACGCGCCGCGGTCACCCGCGGGTCGTCCGAGCCGACCACTTCGAGGAGTTCGAGCAGCCGCACCCGCGCGGCGTCCCGGTCGTCGCCCGCCGTGCGGCGGACCGCCTCGATGAGCCGCCCGAAGGCGTCCTCCACATGACCGCCCACCAGATCCAGGTCGGCGGCGGCGATCTGCGCGGCCACGTCCGCGGGCCGGTCGGCGGCGTCCTTGCGGACCTGCTGCGGGTCCAGGTCCTGGACGCGCTGCAGCAGTTCGGCCTGGGCCAGGCCGAGCTTGGCCTCCGTGTTGGCCGGGTCGTCGTTCAGTACGTTGCGGTACGCCTGGACCGCGCCGCCCAAGTCGCCCGCGTCCAGCGCCTGGACGGCGGCTTCGAGCAGGGCGTCGTACGGACCGGCGGGCACCTCGGCGACGGGAGCCTCCTGCGCGTCGCCGCCACCCTGGGCGTCCGGGTCGACGACGAGGCCGGTCAGGCCGAAGCGCTCCTCGCCGACCTGGATCAGCTGGTCCAGGGTCTGGCGGATCTGCTCGACCGGGGCCGCGCCCTGGAAGAGCGGCAGGGCCTGTCCGGCCACCACCGCGAAGACGGCCGGGATGCCCTGGACCCCGAACTGCTGCATCAGCATCTGATTGGCGTCTACGTCGATCTTGGCGAGGACGAAGCGGCCGTTGTACTCCCGCGCGAGGCCTTCGAGCAGCGGGCTCAGCTGCTTGCACGGCTCGCACCACTCGGCCCAGAAGTCGATGACGACGGGCACTTCGGCGGAGCGCTGGAGGACCTCGCGCTCGAAGCCGGCCTCGTCGACGTCGATGACGAGACTCGAAGGTGAGACGCCCGGTACGGCGCCCCCGCCCTGCCTGGCCGCTTCGGCGCGCGCCTGCTCCGCCTTCGCCTTGGCCTCCTGGGCCGCCTTCACGGCGGCGAGGTCGACGACTCCGCTCATGGACATGTTCCGTGGCTGCATGAGTACATCCTCCCCCAAGCCGTGCGGGAACCGCGCCCGTCCGAAGCCCCCCGCCGGATTGCGGGGCCAAGGACGGCCGTGGCGCCAAGGTCCCGAGGAGGACCGATGGTTGTCGGTACGAGGTCCCCACCCCGTACCAGTGCCTGCTGCTGTGGTTGTCGCTGTGGTGCTGCTGTGGTGCCGCTGTGGTTGTCGCTCGGCGAAGGAGCGTGGGCGCCGAGGAATTGCCGTTCGTCCCGCCCACGTCTCTTTCGCTACGACTCGTAGCGTAACTGTCGAGCGCCGCGGTGTGGGAGGCGGGCCCGCACGAACTCCGGTGATCTGCCTCACTCGGCGGCCGGTAGGGAACTGCTCCGGCGCGCTCCGTACTGACCGGTATGGTCACGGGATGCAAAGCCGCATCCCTCCTGCCGCCCGCACCGGCGGCCGCCCCCGCAACGCCGCGGCGGACACCGCGATCCTGGAGTCGACCCGGCAGGCCCTGGTCGAACTCGGCTGGTCCAAGCTGACCCTCGGCGACGTCGCCGCGCGCGCGGGCGTCGCCAAGACGACCCTGTACCGGCGCTGGGCGGGCAAGAGCGAGCTGGTCGTGGACGCGGTGGCGGAGCTGTTCGACGAGCTGGAGCTGCCGGACCGCGGCAGCCTCGCGGCGGACATCGAGGGCGTGGTGCTGCAGTTCGCGGCGCTGCTGAGCCGCCCCGAGACGAAGACCGCGCTGATGGCGGTGGTGGCCGAGTCGACGTCGGACGAGCCGCTGCGGGAGCGGATCCGTACGTCGATCGTGGACCGCCAGAAGCGGTTGGTCCTCGCGGGGCGCAAGCGGGCGCAGGACCGGGGTGAGCTCCCGTCGGAGCCCGATCCCGCCGCCGCGGGCCGAACGGCCGACCTCATCTTCGACGTGATCGCCGGCGCGGTGGTCCACCGCGCCCTGGTCAGCGCGGAACCGGTGGACGAAGCGTGGGCCCGCCGCTTCACGCTGCTGCTGCTGGGCGGCTTGGCGGCGGCTGCGGCCCAGCCGTAACTGGCCGGGGGCCTCCAGCAGCGTGACCCCGCCGCGCCGGGCTTCGGGACGCCCCCCGGCTGCGGCCCAGCCGTAACTGACCGGACCGGGGGCGGGCCCACCACGCGGGGCTTCGGGGCGGGCGCCCCCGGCTGCGGCCCAGCAGTATCTAGCCGGGGGCCTCCAGCAGCGTGAGCCCGCTGCGCCGGGCTTCGGGACGCCCCCCCGGCTGCGGCCCAGCACTAACTGGCCGGGGGCCTCCGGCAGCGTGAGCCTGCCGCACCCCGCCTCGGGGCGGGCGCCCCCGGCTGCGGCCCAGCCGCAACTGGCCGGGCGCCTCCAACACCGCGGGCCCGCCACGCCCCGCTTCGGGGGCGGTGCCCCCGGCTGCGGCCGCCGCGACCTACACCGCCGCTTCGCGACGGATGTCTCCCACCCACCCACCCACCCGAGCGCCCCGGATCCGCCCCACCCAGGCACGTTGACGATGCGCTGCGGGGTGAACGGGTGGGCGGGCGGGGAGAATCCGCCGCGAAGCGGCGGGACAGGGCCCGCCCCACCCACCCGCGGGGAAGGAGCGACGAGACAAGGACGTCTGGCCCACCCGCAGGGAATGAGCGGCGGCACAGGGCCCCTCTCGCCCACCCGCAGGGAAAAGCGGCGGGACAGGGGCCGCCCCGTTCACCCGCAGGGAAGAGCGGCGGGACAGGCACCGCCCCACCCACCCGCAGGGAACAGCGACCCAGGCCCCGCCCAGCCCGCCCGCAGGGCCCCCTCAGACCTGGTAGCGGTCCGCCGCGAAGAGGCGGAGATTCTGCGCGACCCACTCCGAGGTCCACTTCAAGCCCTCGCTCAAGGAAACCGACGGAGTCCAGCCCGCCCACTCCCGGGCCCGGGAGTTGTCCGACAGGAGCCGCTGGACCTCGCTGCCCGAGGGACGGAGCCGGGACGGGTCCACGACCACCTCCGCCGCACGCCCGGACGCCTCGATCAGCGCCTCCGCCAGAGCCCCGATGGAGATCTCCTGGCCCACCCCCAGGTTCACCGCATGGCCCACGGCCGCCTCGCACGCCGCCAGCGCCATGAAGCCGCGCGCGGTGTCCGTCACGTACGTGAAGTCCCGCGTGGGCGTCAGCGAGCCCAGCTTGATCTCCCGCGCCCCGGAGTGCAGTTGCGCGAGGATCGTGGGGATCACCGCGCGGGCCGACTGCCGCGGACCGTACGTGTTGAAGGGGCGCACCACCGTCACCGGCAGCTCGAAGGCGTGCCAGTGCGACAGCGCCATCATGTCGGCGCCGATCTTCGAGGCGGAGTACGGGGACTGGGGCTGGAGCGGGTGCTCCTCGGAGATGGGAGCGGTCAGCGCCGTCCCGTACACCTCGCTCGTGGAGGTGTGGACGAGCCGCCGCACGGAGTGCCGCCGGCACGCCTCCGCCACGTTCTCCGTGCCGACGACGTTCGTCTGGACGTACGCCCCCGGCGAGTCGTACGAGTAGGGGATTCCGATCAGCGCGGCCAGGTGGAAGACCGTGTCGCACCCCTCCACCGCGTCCATCACCCGCCCCGCGTCCCGGACGTCGCCCGCGAGCATCTCGACCCGCGGGTCCCCCATCAGATGCGCGAGGTGGCCCTTGTCCGCGTACGGCTTGTAGTGCACGAAGGCGCGGACCTTCGCGCCCTGCTCCAGGAGCAGATCGACGAGCGTCGAGCCGATGAAGCCCTCGGCCCCGGTGACCAGGACGGTGCGGCCCGCCCAGCCGAAGGTCGCGTCGTCGAAAGTGCCGTTGCTGCTCATGCGTACTCCAAGTGCGGTGTGTGGTGGGTGAGTTCGATGACCCGCTCGGCGAGCAGGTCCGCGGCCCGTGCGTGCGGGCCCGGATCGGCGGCACCGCTCATCGCGGCGAGCCGCGCCGGATCGGCGAGCAGCGGACCGACGAGCTCCGCGAGCCGCGCCGCCGTCGTCTCGCCGTCGGGAAGGAGCAGGCCCGCGCCCGCGTCGGAGAGGACCCGCGCGTTGTGGGTCTGGTGGTCGCCGGGCGCGTGCGGATACGGGACGAGGACGGCAGGCACCCCGGTCGCGGCGAGTTCGGCGACGGTCGCCGAACCGGCCCGGCAGACCACCAGATCGGCGGCCGCGTAGGCGAGGTCCATCCGGTCGAGGTAGGGCACGGCACGGGCGATGCCTTCCGCGCCCGCCTCCGTCAGGCGCCGCCGCGTCTCGTCCAGCGCGGCCGGTCCCGTCTTGATCAGCAGCTGCACGTCGGCGCGGTGCCGCCACCGCGCCGCGAGCCCCACGGCCGCTTCGGTGAGCCGGGCCGCGCCGAGACTGCCGCCGTTGAACAGCAGCACCCGCGCCCCCTCAGGCACCCCGAACTCCCGGCGGGCCTCGGCCCGCAGAGCCCCCCGGTCGAGCACGGCGAGCGGCGCCGCGATGGGCATCCCGGTGGTGTACGCGCGCTCACCGCCCGGCAGGTGCTCCCGGCTGCGGTCGAACGCGACGGCGATGTTCGGGGTGAGCCGGGCCGCGAACCGGTTGGCACGGCCCGGCACCGCGTTGGACTCGTGGATCAGGCTGGGCAGACCCGCCATCCGCGCCCCGACGATGACGGGAGCGCTGGGGTAGCCGCCCATCCCGACGGCGACCTGCGCGCCCTGCGCCCGCAGGATCGCCCGGCACTGGGTGCCCGACTTCACCAGGGCGGCGGGCAGCAGATACCGCTTGGCGCCCAGCGAGGGGTCGAACGGAATCATGTCGACGGTGTGGAGCCGGTATCCGGCCTCCGGTATCAGCCGGGTCTCCAGACCCCGCTGCGTGCCGACGAAGGTGACGACCGCGCCCGGCACGGCACGCCGCAGGGCGTCGGCGAGGGCGAGCCCGGGATAGATGTGTCCACCGGTGCCGCCCGCGCCGATGACGACGGAGAGAGGGGCACGGGCCCCTGCCTCGGGAGATCGCATATCGGGTGTTCGCATGGCAATGGAGCATCACGAGCAGGTCTAAGAGGGTTTTAAGAGCCGCGTTTGGCACCTTTGACCCATGAGATCTCCGAGGAGCCGCCCCCGCGGGCGAGCAGGCCGCCCCCGTCACGCGCAGGCGGGCCCAGCGTGACCACACCCCCCGCGCCCAAGATCCTCGTGGTCGACGACGACCCGGAAGTCCGCGCGGCGGTCGAGGACGCCCTCACGATCGAGGGCCACTCCGTCCGCGGCGCCGCGGACGGCAGCCGCGCGCTCGGCGCCATCGCCCGCT
Source organism: Streptomyces sp. NPDC055243 (assembly GCF_044544025.1). Taxonomy (NCBI): domain Bacteria; kingdom Bacillati; phylum Actinomycetota; class Actinomycetes; order Kitasatosporales; family Streptomycetaceae; genus Streptomyces; species Streptomyces sp. NPDC055243. Next base: position 379,964 of record NZ_JBITWR010000009.1, on the reverse strand, counting down.
GGGAGCCGGACCTCGTGGTCCTGGACGTGATGATGCCCGTCATGGACGGTCTCGCCGTCTGCCGCCAGATGCGCGCACTCGGCGACCGCACCCCGGTCCTCGTCCTCACCGCCCTCGGCTCCGTCAGCGAACGCGTCGACGGCCTCGACGCGGGCGCCGACGACTACCTGGTCAAGCCCTTCGCCCTCGACGAACTCGTCGCCCGCGTCCGCGCCCTGCTGCGCCGCGCCGCCCCGGAGCAGCACTCCCCCGCCGAGGGCGGCGACCTCGCGTACGCCGATCTGGTACTGGACCCCGCGACCCGCACCGGCCGCCGCGGCCACCGCACCGTCGAGTTCAGCCGCACCGAGTTCGCCCTGCTCGAACTGCTCCTGCGCAACGCCGGGCAGGTCCTGCCGCGCGAACTCATCCAGGAGTCGGTCTGGGGACGCGACTTCGGACCCGACTCCAACTCCCTTGCCGTGTACGTCGGTTACCTGCGCCGCAAGCTGGAGTCGGGCGGCGAGCCCCGCCTCGTGCACACCGTGCACGGCGTCGGCTACCGCCTGGGCAGCCCGTGAGCGCCCGGCGCAGGCTCGGCGCCCGGTGGCGGCGCAGGCGTCCGCTGCGCACCCGGCTCGCGCTCGCCGCGGCGGCGGCCGTCGCACTGGTCGCGGTCGGCGTGTGCGCGGCAGCGTTCCTGGTCATCCGCTACAAGCTCTACCAGCAGCTCGACCAGAACCTCGCCCAGTCGGCGAGCCTCATCGCCCAGCAGCGGCACTACGACAACGAGCCGGGCGTCGTCACGGGCGAGTGCCGCTACCTCGGCGCCCCCGCCTGCTCGCAGATCGTCCCCGCCGACCCGGCCGACGATCCCTCGAAGCCCTATCTGCTCCCGGTGAGCCAGTCCACGCGGAAGGTCGCGGCCGGCCAAGCGGCGCCGTACTACACGAGCCTCACCCTGGAGGGGAGGCCGACGCGGATGTACACCACCCACTACGGCAAGGGCGACGCCGTCCAGGTCGCCCTGCGCGCCGACATCGCGGAGCGCGGCGTGCGACAGGCCGCCGGGCTGCTGTCCGCGGTGGGCGGCGCCGGAGTGCTCCTGTCGGGGCTCGGCGGCTACTGGGTCTCGCGCACCGGCCTCGCCCCGGTCGCCCGCCTCACCGCCACGGCCGAACGCATCGCGGCGACCCGCGACGCCCGCCACCGCATCGAGCTGCCGCCGGGACCGCCTGGCCGCGAGGACGAGGTCACCCGCCTCGCCGCCGCGTTCAACGCGATGCTGGCCGAGCTGGAGGAGTCGGTCACCGCACGCCGCCGCCTGGTCGCCGACGCCTCGCACGAACTGCGCACCCCGCTGACCGCGCTGCGTACGAACGCCGAACTCCTCGCCCGCGCCGACCGGTTGAGCGACGCGCAGCGCGACCGTGCGTCCGGCGCGCTGGGCCGCCAGCTGCGCGAAGTCACCGGCATGGTCAACGACTTGATCGAGCTGGCCCGCGACGAGGAGCCGCAGCCCCTCCTGGAGGAGGTGCGCCTCGCGTCGCTGGTCGCCCATGTCGTGGACGCGGCGCGCGGCCACTGGCCGCAGGTGCCCTTCACGCTCCAGGTGTCGCCGGACGCCCAGGACACGCGCATCCCCGGCGTGCCCGCACGCCTCTCCCGGCTGGTCACCAACCTGCTCGACAACGCGGCCAAGTTCAGCCCGCCGGGCACACCGGTGGAGGCATCCCTCACCCCCACCGCCCTGACGGTCCGCGACCACGGCCCCGGCATCGCGGAGGAGGACCTGCCGTACGTCTTCGACCGCTTCTACCGCGCCGAGAAGGCCCGCGCCCTGCCGGGCTCGGGCCTGGGTCTCGCGATGGCCCGCCAGATCGCCCACGCGCACGGAGCGGAGCTCTCGGCGGAGAGGGCGCCGGGCGGGGGCGCGCTGTTCAGACTGACACTGCCCGACCGGTAGCCCGGCTCGTCAGCCGTTCTTCCAGGCGCAACTGCCCAGCGTGGCCTTGCCCTTGGCGAGCGCGCGGTCGGCCTCGTCGGCGGGGAGCACGCGCGTGTGCTTGCCGCGGCAGACGACCGTGCGCTCGCCGTGGCCCGCCAGGTCGACCAGGATCTGGTCCCAGTGGCGGTACTGCACGTCGTGCCCGGAGTCCGCGTAGGTACGCACCTTCGCCTTGCCCGGCAGCGCCTCCTGCCAGGTCGTGAGGGTCGCGGGCGGCACAGTCGTGTCCTTCTTGCCGCCGTAGAGGTACACGGGGGCGTCGAGCTTCTTCAGGTCCGGGCCGGGACGGCCGCAGTACAGCTTCTGCTCGTGCACCTGCGGCGCGGGGTCCGCCTGCTGGCCGCGCTGGTTGTAGGTGCGAGCGCCTTCCTCGTACGCCGTGTCGGCGAAGCCCGGAATCGTCTTCACGGGGCTGTCGTCCGGGAACGCCCACCACTTGCGCGGGTCCCTGATGGAGTCCCGCACGGTGTCGGCGAGCGCGTCGTCGGACATCGAGCAGTACGCGGGCTTCGTGCCGTAGGGCGGCAGGGCCGCCGCGAGGTGCAGGGCCGAGATCCGCCCGGGGGCTCGACCCGCGAGCTCCGCCGCGTACGGACCGCCGCCCGAGATCGCGATCACGCTCACGTCGTCCACGCCGAGCTGGTCGAGGACCTCAAGGGTGTCGGAGGCGAAGTCGGCCTTGCCGAGCTTCTTGTCGAACTCCGTGTCGCCGAAGCCGTTGCGCTCGACGGATATGAGGCGCAGCCCCAGGTCCTCGCGCGTCGAGCGGAAGAAGTCCGTCATGTGCGCCGCGCGGGCGCTCGTGCCGGTGCCGCCGATGAACAGGACCGGCTTGCCGTCCTTGTTCCCGGTGTCGGAGTAGTGCGCCGTCCGGCCGTTCTTCAGCTTCGCCGCGTGCACGTCCGGGCCGAGCGAATCGAAGGTGTCCTGGACCTTCGGCTCGGGCGGCGGGCTCGCGCTGACGTCACCTGAGCCGTACACGGTCAGCGCGCCGAGCAGCGTGAGCGTGGCGGCTCCGATGGCGATGACGGCGGTACGAGTGGGGCCGGGCATGCTCACGGGTGACACAGGGTGACTCCAGGGGCAGGACGGGTTGACGGGCGGCGCCTACCCAGCCCCGTGCATCTGACACCCACAATTTTCAGCCGAGCTTTCCGGGGCGCCCGAGGGCGCCCCGAAGGGGCGCGGGGAACTGCGCGACCAGCCACGACGGCCCCGCAGATCCCACGCACCTCGAAGACCCGATCTAGAACCCCGGCGGCTCGGTATAGATCCCCCACTCGTCCCGCAGGGCGTTGCAGATCTCCCCCAGCGTCGCCTCCGCGCGGACCGCCTCCAGCATGGGGCCGATCATGTTCGACCCGTCGCGCGCAGCCGCCAGCATGGCGTCGAGCGAGGCCCGCACCCGAGCCTCGTCCCGTGCCACCTTGCGGGCACCGAGCACCTTGACCTGCTCCCGCTCCACCTCGTGAGAGACCCGCAGGATCTCCAGGTCGCCGGTGACGGAGCCATGGTGGACGTTGACGCCCACGACCCGCTTGTCGCCCTTCTCCAGGGACTGCTGGTACTGGAAGGCCGACTCGGCGATCTCGCCGGTGAACCAGCCGTCCTCGATGCCGCGCAGGATGCCGGAGGTGATGGGCCCGATGGGGTGCTCCCCGTTCGGGTGCGCCCTGCGCCCCCGCTCCTTGATCTGCTCGAAGATCTTCTCGGCGTCCGCCTCGATGCGGTCGGTGAGCTGCTCGACGTACCAGGAACCGCCCAGCGGGTCCGCCACATTGGCGACGCCCGTCTCCTCCATGAGCACCTGCTGCGTGCGCAGCGCGATCTCGGCGGCCTGCTCGCTCGGCAGCGCGAGCGTCTCGTCGAGGGCGTTCGTGTGCAGGGAGTTCGTGCCGCCGAGGACTGCGGAGAGCGCCTCGACAGCGGTGCGTACGACGTTGTTGTAGGGCTGCTGCGCCGTCAGCGAGACGCCCGCGGTCTGCGTGTGGAAGCGCAGCCACTGGGCCTTGTCGGTCTTCGCTCCGTACACGTCCCGCATCCAGCGGGCCCAGATGCGGCGGGCGGCGCGGAACTTCGCGATCTCCTCGAAGAAGTCCAGGTGCGCGTCGAAGAAGAAGCTGAGGCCGGGCGCGAAGACGTCCACGTCCATGCCGCGGCTCAGGCCCAGCTCGACGTACCCGAAGCCGTCGGCGAGCGTGTACGCGAGCTCCTGCGCGGCCGTCGCCCCGGCCTCGCGGATGTGGTACCCGGAGACCGACAGGGGCTTGTACGCGGGGATGTCGCGCGCGCAGTGCTCCATCAGGTCGCCGATCAGGCGCAGGTGCGGCTCGGGCTGGAAGAGCCACTCCTTCTGCGCGATGTACTCCTTGAAGATGTCCGTCTGGAGCGTGCCGTTCAGCAGGCCCGGGTCGATGCCCTGGCGCTCGGCGGCGACCAGGTACATGCAGAAGACGGGGACGGCGGGTCCGGAGATCGTCATCGACGTCGTGACGTCACCGAGCGGGATGTCCTTGAACAGGACCTCCATGTCGGCGGCCGAGTCGATGGCGACCCCGCAGTGCCCGACCTCGCCGAGGGACTGGGGCTCGTCGGAGTCCCGGCCCATCAGGGTCGGCATGTCGAAGGCCACGGAGAGACCGCCGCCGCCGTTGGCCAGGATCATCTTGTAGCGCTCGTTCGTCTGCTCGGCGTTGCCGAAGCCGGCGAACTGGCGGATGGTCCAGGTCCGGCCGCGGTAGCCGGTGGGGTGGAGTCCGCGGGTGAAGGGGTATTCGCCGGGCCATCCGATCCGCTCGAATCCCTCATAGGTGTCCCCGGGCCGCGGCCCGTAGACGGGCTCGACCGGGTCGCCGGAGAGCGTGGTGAAATCCGCGTCGCGCTTCTTCGCGGTGTCGTACCGGGCCTGCCAGCGACGGCGGCCCTCCTCGATGGCGTCAGCGTCCATGCTTCGAATTTACTTGGACGTCCTAGTAAATGTCGATGGCTGACCGCCACGGGTATCTCCGTGGCGGTGTTTCCGGGGTGGTGCTACGCCTTCGCGGTGGCCGGGGAGCCGTCGACGATCAGCGGCTCGACCTCGCGCACGACCTTGCGCTCGACGAAGAAGGCGGCCGTCGGGATCGTGCCCGAGACGAGCACCCACAACAGCTTGCCGAACGGCCACTTCGCCTTGGAGCCCAGGTCGAAGGCGAAGATCAGGTAGATGATGTAGAGGACGCCGTGGACCTGGGAGACGACCAGCGTCAGGCCCTCGCCCTTGTCGAAGCCGTACTTGAACACCATGCAGGTGCACAGCACGAGCAGCATGACGGCGGTGACATAGGCCATCACCCGGTAACGGGTCAGCACGGATCGCTTCATGCCTACGAGCGTATCGGCCCGTTTTGCGCGATCTTCCGGCGGCCCCGGCACGACCGGAACGCGCGGTTCTACTGCTCCTCGAAGTCCTCCGCCGCCACCCGGAGCGGCCGCAGCATCGCGAAGATCTCCGCGCACTCCTCGGCGTCGTACACCCCGAGCCCGAAGTCCATGGCCATCAGCTCGCGGGTGGCCGCCTCGACCACCTCGCGGCCCTTCTCCGTGATGGAGGCCAGGGTGCCGCGCCCGTCGTTCGGGTTGGGGCGCTTGTCGACCAGACCGGACCTGACCAGCCGGTCGACGGTGTTCGTGACGGACGTGGGGTGGACCATGAGCCGCTCGCCGATCTTGGACATCGGCAACTCGCCCGCCTGCGAGAACGTGAGCAGGACCAGCGCCTCGTACCGCGCGAAGGTCAGCCCGTACGGCTTGACGACCGCGTCGACCTCGGCGAGCAGGATCTGGTGCGCCCGCATGATCGAGGTGATCGCGCCCATGGCCGGTACGGATCCCCAGCGCTGCTTCCAGAGTTCGTCGGCGCGGGCGATGGGATCGAAGGGGAGGCTGAGCGGCTTCGGCACGCCAAAGACCTTACCCGCCGGTCACATGGTGGTCAGCCCCGTCTCGCGATTCGGTCGCCTGTTCCCGTAGGTTGGCGGGTTTGCCGTCGGCCGTACGCTGCGTGCCGCGGACCTCCGCTGCCAGGGCGAGGCAGCAGAGGGTGCCGAGCACGCCCGACGCCGTGACGACGGTGCTCACCGCGAAGAACTCCGCCGCGAGCCCGGCGAGCGCCATCCCGACCCCCTGGATCGTCATCAGCCCCGCCGTGTGCACGGTCATGGCCCGCCCGCGCAGTTCCTGGGGGACGGCGTCGACGAACCACCGGTCGACGCCCAGCGTGTACGCCGATCCGGCGCCGGCCAGCGCGAGGGCGAGCATCGCCCACAGGAGGCCGGGCGTGACGGCGTACACGATGAGCGGCAGGAGCGTGAAGGAGGCGAGCGGCAGGGCGATGCGGGCCCGGGTGGTCGCACGGAGCGCGGAGCCGACGTACAGCTCCGCCGCGATCGTGCCGACCGGCAGCGCGCACATCAGGAGTCCGACACCCGCGACGCCGACGCCGATCTGGTCCGCGTACGGAGCGGCGAGCGCCTCCGGGACGACCATGAACATCGGCGGCGCCCAGAGAAGGAGCAGCAGCGACCGGATGCGCCGGTCGCCGAGCACCTGCCTGGCGCCGCTGAGCGAGTACTTCACCAGCGCCGAACCGGCGCCCCCGCGCGCGGGTCTGCGCCGGGTGCCGCACCGCAGGAGCAGCGCGGAGGCCGCGAACGTACCGACGGTGATGAGGAGCGCGCCGCGCGGCGGTACGACGGTGAGCAGGACGCCGCCGAGCCCGAACCCGACGAGCACGGAGCTCTGCGAGACGATCCGGAGCAGGGAGCGCCCGAGGACGAACAGGTCACCGTCGCCGAGGATGTCGGTGAGGGTCGCCATCCGCGTGCCGTTGAACACCGGCGAGACGACGGCGATGACGCAGCGCAGCGCGAGCAGCCCGAGGACGGGTGTGGCGGGCAGCGCCATGAGGGCGGCGCAGCCGGCGCAGATCACGTCGCAGAGCACCAGGACCCGTCGCGGCGGGTAGCGGTCGGCGATCCCGGACAGCAGGGTGCCGCCGACGAGGTAGGGCAGCATCCCGAGCGCGAAGGTGAGCGCGCTGAGCAGCGGCGATCCGGTGAGCCCGTACACGAGCACGGTGAGCGCGACCTCGCTGACGACGATGCCGAGCAGGGAGAGGGCGTAGGCGAGGAAGACGGCACGGAACTCGCGGATCGTGAAGAGGCGGAGATAGCCGGTGGGTTCGGGGGCGTACGTCTCCGGGATGGGCTCGTCAGACATGTGCGCACCCTGCACGCGCGCGTGCCTGCCGCCCTAGAGTTTCGGTTCCAGGCGAATCATGGGGGTGGGGGCGTGGCGGACCGGTTGTATTTCGGGCCGGACGATCTGTTGCGGTGCCGGTTCGCCGTGTCGCCGCTGTGGGAGACGCAGGAGGCCGTGCGCACCCTGAAGCGGCCCGACCGGCACGGCTACCACCCGCAGTGGCTCCGGCGCATCCGCGCCGCGAGTGCCGGGCTCGACCTGCGGGCGCTGTGGCTGCTGATGCCGCAGCGCGGGTACAGCCCCGACTTCATCGGCCCTCCCCCCATCGGTCCCGCCGCCACCTTCGAGGAGGAGATCGAGGCGGTGCGCGCGGCCGACCCCGAAGCAGCGCGGCAGGAGCTGGCGCGGGCGCTGGCCTCCACCCCGGGGGCCGCCGAATCTCCGCAGGGGCGGGCGCTGCTGGCCGATCCCGCGCGTGCGGTACGGGAGCTCGCCGATGCCATGGAGGCGGCCTGGCGCACCCTCGTCGAGCCGGACTGGCCCCGGCTGCGCGCGCTCCTGGAGGCGGACGTCGCCTTCCATTCGCGGCGGCTCGCGGAGGTCGGCCTCGGCGCGCTTGTCGCCGAGCTGGATCCGCGGTTCACCTGGGACGCGGAGACGCTGACCGTCGCCCGGCCCGCCGACCATGTGCGGCATCTGGCGGGTGAGGGCCTGGTCCTGATGCCCAGCGTCTTCACCTGGCCCGACGTGGTGGGCGGCCACGAACCGCCCTGGCAGCCGACCCTGGCCTATCCGGCCCGCGGCATCGGCGGTCTGTGGACCGAGCCGAGCGAACGCACCTCCGAGGCGCTCGTACGGCTCCTGGGGCGGGGCAGGGCGACCGTCCTGGCCGCGCTCACCGACCCGACCACCACCTCGGCCCTGGCGCACCGCCTGGGGCTCGCCCCCTCCTCGGTCTCCGCTCATCTCGGCGCCCTGCGCGGCGCGGGGCTGCTGGTGTCGCGGCGGTACGGGCATCAGGTGCTCTACGAGCGCACTCCGCTCGGCATCGCACTGGCGAGCGGGGGCGGCTGACGGGGCCGGTCCGGGGCCATCGGGGGTGATCCGGTGTCGTAACCAAGGGCGATTGGCCCGTTATGTAACGATTGGCCGGTCACCGTCGCCCAAGGGGGCTGGATGCACCGGCTGCTCCGCACATTCACCGCACTCACGGCCCTCACGGCCCTCGGGCTCACGGCAGGGTGCTCGTCCGACTCCGGCGCCAAGGGCAAGGAGAAGGCGGCGGCCGAGACCGGCCCCTCCTCCGAGGCCGCGAAGAAGGCCCCGCAGAGCGCCTTCTGGGTCGACCCGCAGAGCGCCGCCGCCCGGCAGGTCAGGCAGTGGGAGCAGGAGGGCCGCACCCAGGACGCCGACGCGCTGAAGCGGATCTCCGAGCAGCCCATGGCCGTGTGGCCCGCGGGCGACGACCCGGTGCCGGACATCAAGGCGGCCGTCGACGGCGCCGCGCAGGGCGACCGCACCGCCGTGCTCGTCGCGTACAACATCCCGCACCGCGACTGCGGCCAGCACTCCGCGGGCGGCGCGCAGAGCTCGGACTTCTACCGGCAGTGGATCGACAAGTTCGCGGGCACCATCGGCGACAGCCGGGCCGTCGTCGTCCTGGAGCCGGACGCGATCCCGCACATCGTGGACGGCTGCACCCCCGCCGAGTACCACGCCGAGCGCTACCAGCTGCTCTCCCAGGCCATCCAGCGGCTCAAGCAGCAGCCCAAGGTGAAGGTCTACCTGGACGCGGGCAACCCGGGCTGGATCAGCGAGGCGGGCAAGCTCGCCGAGCCGCTCAAGCAGGCGGGCATCGCCCGGGCCGACGGCTTCTCGCTGAACGTGTCGAACTTCCAGGACGACGCCACCATCAAGGCGTACGGCCGCGGCCTGTCGGGGATCGTCGGCGGCAAGCACTTCGTGATGGACACCAGCCGCAACGGCAAGGGGCCGCTCGCCGGCGACCGGCAGGACGCCTGGTGCAATCCGCCGGGACGCGGCCTGGGCACCCCGCCCACGGACAGGACCGGTGACGCGCTGCTCGACGCGGTCCTGTGGATCAAGCGGCCCGGCGACTCGGACGGCCCGTGCCGGGGCGGCCCGGCGGCGGGCCAGTGGTGGCCCGACTACGCGCTCGGCCTCGCGCGCAACGCCAAGGACACCTGAGCAACTGGCCTGCGCGTACCGCTACTTCACGTGAATCCACTTCGCCTCGGACGACGTGCCGTCCTGGTCCGTAACGAACAGCATGTACCAGCCCGGCGGCACCAGCGCGGTGTCGCCCTTGGGCACGTCCACCGTCACCTCGCCCTTGCCCTTGGTGAGTTCGAGCGCGATGGACCGCTGCTCGACGTCCGTCGTGTGCGTCACCGCGCTGGGACGCATCAGACGGGCCGATGCGATCTTCTGCGGGGTCTTGGTCCGGAACGTCGCGCGGCCGTCCGCCGCCAGCTCCTGCGGACCCTCGCCCAGGACCGGGCGGTTGTTGCCCGCCTTGTGCAGCGTGGGGGGCGTGAAGACCTCCATGCGCTGCTCGAAGTGGCCGAGCTTGGTGTTCTGATCGTTGTCGTAGAGCGGGTCGGAGCCGAACGTGACGACCCGGCCGTCGGGCAGGAGCAGCGCCTCGGAGTGGTAGTTGCGGCCCACCTTGGGTGACGCCGCCGAGCGGAAGCTGTTCGTCTTGGGGTCGTAGAACTGCGCCTTGAGGATGTTGCTGCCGCCGCGGCCCCGGTAGTCCTTGGAGCCGTTGGACGTGAACACCGAGTCGTCCGGCAGGATCACGCTGTTCAAGTAGCGCGTGCCCTGCGGGAGTTCGGGGCCCGTCTTGAAGGCGGGGCTCTTCTCCTTGAGGTCCACGACGGCCGTGCGCCGGGTCGCCTTGTCGGACTCGCCGACGCCTCCGCCGCCCAGGATCATCACCTTCTGGTCCTGCGCCGGGGGCAGCAGGAGGGAGGCGGACGTCTCGGTCTGGTCGAGGTCGACGAGGCCGGGGATCTTCTCGAACTTGTTGGTCTTCAGGTCCCACAGACCGGGGTCACGGCCCTTGTCGGCGGGCCCGTAGCCCGCGTTCGAGGCCGGGTAGAAGAGCTTGCCGCCCTTGGTGAGGAAGAGCGCGGGGTAGGTCGGGAAGTAGCGCTTGGGACCGTCGGTCCACTTCTTGGTCTTCGGGTCGTAGATCTCGTTGTCGCCCGGGTCGATCATGCCCACGTCGTCGAGGCCGGAGACCGCGAGCACCTTGCCGTCGTCGAGACCGACGAGCGTGGGGTACCAGCGGGCCTTCTCCATCGGCTCCACGGGGACGTACTTCTCGGCCTTGGGGTCGAACTCGTACGCCGCCTTGATCCCCTGGAAGTCCTGCTTGCCCATGGTGATCTTCTCGGCGATCCCGTACGCGTTGTCCGCCGCCTTGCCGGTGAGGCCCTCGATCTCGTACTGCGCGGACTTCTCCGTGACGAACTCGTCGCCGTCCCCCACGGCTTCCACGAAGACACGTGACTCGCTCGCCTTGACCGTGGTCTTCCACGGCTGCATCACACCGGACTTGGAATACGTGATCTTGTAGTCCCGCTTGGCCTTGGGGACGTTGACGTCGAACTTGCTCACGTACTCGATGCCCGACGGCGAGCGGAACCGGGTGCCCTTCTTCAGGACGATGGCCTTGTCGGGGTTCTCGTTCTTGACGCGCATGCCGCCGCCGGCCCGGTTGACCTCGCCGTCCAGGAGTTCGTAGCGCGCCGTGCCGCCCGCCACCAGGAGGCGGCCGTCGGGGAGTTGGGCGTGGCCCGAGCAGAAGAAGTCCTCCGGGGTCCTGACCTTCTTGAAGGTGTCCGTCTTCGGGTCCCAGAGGATCGTGTCGAACGACCCCTTGTCGAACTTCTTCTGTTCGTTCCCCGAGCCCGCGACGATCAGGACCTTGCCGGTGTGCAGGAGGGCTGCGTGGATGGCGTTGGTGCGGAACTCCTCGGGGATGCCGATCTGTTTCCAGGAGCCGTACTTCGCCTTGTAGCCGGGCTGCGCGATCTTGTACGCGTAGTACCTCTCCTCGGCGAAGGAGAGCGCCGCCGGTGCGTTGAGTCCGACGAGCAGCGCGCCCGCCCCCACTCCGAGGAGTGTCTTCTTCGTCCGCTGCGAGGGCCGGTAGGCCATGGGTCAGTTCCCTCCTGTCGTCGTACCGGTGGCGAACGCCGGCTCCGGCTCGCCGTCCGCGCCCGCGGCGCCGAGGCCTTCCGCGTCTTCCCTGCCGCGCTGCCGCGCCCGCTGCCGGGCCTCGCCGCGCGCCGTGCTCTTCCTGCGCTCCTTGACCAGCGAGAAGCTCCAGATCGCTATCGGGGCGAGCGAGATGACCATCGCCAGTACGGCCCAGGTGCGCATCGCCACATGGGTGTGGCCGAGCACGAACGAGGCGACCAGCGAGCTGGCGAGGACCGCCGCCCAGAAGAGATGGATCCGGAAGGTGAGCACCCGGTCCGGGCTGGCGTCGCCGCCCTTGGGGGTGACCACGAAGCGGCTCGGGCGGCGCAGGACGGCGGCGCCGAGCGACTTGGCGTAGATGGGCGCGGAGAGCGCGGACATCGCCATTCCCGCGAGGCCTCCGGAGCCTTCCGGTTCGTGCGGGGAGACGTTGTGGCGGCGGTTCCAGAGATACAGACCGACCTGGAGCGCGGCCGCGTCGCTGTAGAGCATCAGCCAGACGGACGCGGCGACCTGGGTTCCGGACGCGCCGAACCAGAGGAACAGCACGCAGCTCAGCACGCCGAGCAGCCAGTTGACGGCCGTCATGGGGTAGTAGACGAGCATCATCGTGTACGAGAAGAGACGGCCGGGCGGCATCGTGAACGGCGCCTTCCAGTACTGCTTGAACAGCGTCTCGTAGGTCCCGCGCGACCAGCGCATCTGCTGGGTGAAGAAGTCCGTCCAGGAGGCGGGGCCCTCGCCGACGGCGAGCACGTCCGGGGTGTAGACGGACCGCCAGTGCTTCCTGGTGACGGGGTTCTTGTGACGGTGCAGCTCGAAGCCGGTCGCCATGTCCTCGGTGATGGAGTCGTACAGGCCGCCGATCTGGCGGAGCGCCTGGATGCGTACGACGTTGTTGGTGCCGACGAACATGGGGGCGCGGTAGCAGTTGCCCGCGCGCTGGATCAGGGCGTGGAAGAGGAACTGCTGGGACTCGGCGGCCTTGGTGACGGGCGAGTCGTAGTTCCCGTAGACCTGCGGCCCGACGACGAACGCGACGTCCTCGTCCCTGAAGTACCCCATCATCCGCTCCAGGAAGTTGGGCAGGGGGACGTGGTCGGTGTCCACGGAGGCGAAGAAGTCGTAGTCGCCGCCGTGCATGGCGAGCCAGGCGTTGTAGTTGCCGTGCTTGGTGCGGGCCTTGTGGACGCCCTTCTTGCGGTTCCACTCGGGGACGCCGTTGCGGGTGAAGTGGCGTACGTCGAGCTCGACGCAGAGGGCTTTGGCGTCCTCGTCGTCGCCCTCGTCCAGGAGCCAGACGTCGAGGGGCCCGGTGTGGTGTATGCCCTTCGCGCCCTCGAGGGTGGCGCGGACCATGCTGAGGGGTTCCTTGCCCGGGACGTACGTCGTGAGGAAGGCGACGCGGGTGCCGGGTTCGGGGGTGACCGGTATCGGGTCCCTCGCCACCATCGTCGCGTGGGCGATCGAGATGACGTTGATGAGCATGAAGAGCTCGATGAGCCCGATCGCCACGAGCATCGTGATGTCGAGGCCGATGAGCCAGCGGTCGGCGCCCTCGCGTTCCGTCCAGTGGGTGGGCCAGACGAGATAGACGAGGAGGAGTCCGGTGAGGACGGGCGCGAGCGTCATGAGGATGACGGCCCGTATTCGGTGGGGCTCGCGGGAGAGAAGCTTGTTGTACTGCACCCGATAGCGATCGCTGCCGCCGCCGTCGCCTAGCTCCGGCTCTGTGAGCGGACCGGCGAGTGTGCTGTGGGTGTCGTAGTCGTAGCCCTCCGGCCGCACGGTGCCCTCCAGGTCTTGGGTGATCTGGCTCTGGCAGGTTCAGGTGCGAACAAGCCGATACCCACACAAAAGGGGAGTTTCCCCGGCGTGTCGAACCGGATGCGTCCGTGCGAGCGGTTTTAGGGTGAACGGTTTGACTGGGGTTGCGGTACGGAGACGCGACTGCTGGGGGCTGGGGGCGGCGTGGGGGCTGGACCGTCTGGGGGGGGCGGCTGGCGCGCGGCGGGGCTGGAGCGGCTGAGGGATGGCTGGCGAGCCCTGAGGCACGGCTGGCGCGCGACGGGGGTGGACCGGCTGAGGGACGTGGTGCGGGGCTGCGGGGCTCGACCGGCTTAGGGACGGTTGGCGTGCGGCGGGGCTGGACCGGCTGAGGGACGTGGTGCGGGGCTGCGGGGCTCGACCGCCTGAGGGACAGCTGGCGCGCGACGGGGCTCGTCTGCCTGCGGGCCGTCGTGCGGGGCTGCGGGGGCGGACCGGCTGAGGGACGGCTGGCGTGCGACGGGGCTGGACCGGCTGAGGGACGTGGTGCGGGGCTGCGGGGCTCGACCGGCTTAGGGACGGTTGGCGTACGGCGGGGCTGGACCGCCTGAGGGACGGCTGGCGCGCGACGGGGCTCGTCTGCCTGCGGGCCGTCGTGCGGGGCTGCGGGGCGACTCCGTGTGTGGGTGCGGTGCCGCGCCGGTATGTCCGTCCTCGCTATCGTCCGGTGGCCCCATGGGTACTTCGGCACCGGAGCGCCGCGAACCGTGCTCCGGGCGGACATACCGGCACGTCCCCTCCCGAGCGCTCCCGACTGCGGATGCTCAGGGCCAATCTCCCTACCCACCCCTGCCCCTACGCTCTTCGCCCACCCCCGACTTGCACGTTCCCATCCACCCTCGACCTGTGCGCCCCGAACCCACCCCGGCAACGCACGTTCCCCACCCACCCCCGACCTGTGCGCTCCAAACCCACCCCGGCCCGCACATTCCCCACCCACCCGTCACTCAGATCACCCGCCCACCCACCCACTCATCCCTTGTCGCCGCGGGGTAATCGGGTGGGTGGGCGGGAAAGGCCTGTTCGTCGCGGGCGAGGCTGCGGGGTTCGGGCGGGTGGGTGGGAGAGGTCCTTTCGGCAGCGCAACTGCCGGGGGCGGGCCCACCCGGGGGCAAGGGCTAGGGGCGCACAACCCGCCGTAGGCGATGACGCATGGCCCGCTGCGCAAGCGGTCCCAGCTCCTCAACCGCCGCCACCAGAATGGACAGTTGCTCCAGAGCGTCCAGCGCCCTGCCCGCCCCCTCCGCATCAACCCCCTCGTACAGCTCGATCCCCACGAAGGACGCCGCCACCGCCCGCGCAAGCCCCGCGGGATCCGCGAACTCCCCCAGCGGCGTCGCCGAGAAGACCCGGATCAGGACCTTCTCGATCTCCTCGATCCACAGGGCGAGACCCGCCGCCGTGGCGGGGGCGAGCCGAGGCTGCGTCTGCGCCCCGGCGAGCAGCTGGCCGAGGACCGCGACATGCCCCGCGGCCCGCTCCTCCTCGTGCATCTCCCGCCCGAATTCCAGGAGTTCGGCCAGCGAGGACACCGCGTCGAGCCGCTCCCGGTAGCGGGACACCCGCTGCTCCGAGCCATGGCGGCAGGCCGCCGCGAGAAGCTCGTCGACCGACCCGAAGTGGTAGAAGACCAGCGCCTGGTTGACCCCGGCGGCAGCCGCGATCGTGCGCGCGGACGTCTTCGCGATGCCCTGCTCCGTCAGCGTACGCAGCGCCCCTTCGAGGAGCTTCTCCTTCGTGTCGGCGCTCACGCCCTCGCCTCCTCGCGCAGGGGCCGCAGCCCAGGCCGCACACCGCAGCTCCGGACGTCCGCGTACTCCACCGCGAAGGAGCCCTCGTACCCGAACAGCGGCCCGAAGTACCGGTTCGCCACCCGGACCTGGATACGGAAGCGCCCCGTGGAGTCGTCGTAGGACTCCCGCACCTCGGCGTCGCCCCCGATCAGTTCGGGCACGCGGACATCCACCGGCCCTTCCCGGAAGCGGTGCTCCCCGGAGCGGATCAGCAGGGAGCCGTCCGGCTCGGCCCGGAGGTGGAGGTCGCTCGCCAGGTGTTGGTGAGTGCCGAGGTAATCGAGGATGCGGTCGCCCTGGGGGCCGAGGACCATCTGGGCGTCGAAGCGGCGCGAGCGGCCGGGCAGATCGAAGGTGCGCACGAAGCTCACCGTCTCACGGCCGAACGTGTCGGTGTACGGGACGTTCTCGATGGTGAAAGGGACGTGGCGTCCCCCGCGCGGGACGAGGATGTTGCGGGTGCCGCCCGCCGCCAGGAACGGCTTCACGAATCCCGCGCCGTGCCAGATGCGGTCCATGACGCCCCTGCCGGTGCACGCCTCGCCGCTGGCCAGCCCCACGGAGAAGCGGCGGCGCAGCTGGGGGTGCAGGCGGTCGAAGTCGGGGCCCATCACCGTACGGAAGATCGACGCCTGCATCACCGCTCCTGGAGGGTCGCCAGAACGCGCGGCGCACGCGTGCGTGCCGGTGGGGTCCGCAGGCAGCGGCGCGCCGCCGGTGTCGTCGGCAGGGGCGGCAGGACGAAGGCGAGCGCCAGCGCCGCGAGCGCCACCATCGGCGCGGCGACGACGGCCGTGACCACGCACCCGACGCGCACCGCCACTTCGGCCAGCGCGTGCAGCAGCTGCCGCTCGGGAGTGATCCCGCGCTCCAGCCAGAGCCGCAGCCGGTCGAAGGACCAGGCCGTGGCCCACCCCATCAGGGGGCGGAACAGAACCCGGTCGGCGAGCGCGCCGAAGCGGCCCCAGCGCGGCCGGTAGTCGTAGCCGGTGAGGAAGCGGATGCCGCCGTCCGGGGCGGGGACGTAACGCCAGTAGCCCGAGCCCTCCTGGAGGAGCGACAGCGGGTGCGGCGAGGAGAAGCGCAGTGCCGACGTCCTGGTGCCGTCCGCGCGGCGCTTCTCGCCGGCGGAGATCCCGGTGCCCGCGATGGTGAGGAAGGGCAGTACGCGCGTGCCGTACCGGAAGTGCCGCGGCTCCCCCGGCACCTGCGGGAGGTAGTCGATCGCGGTGAAGCGGAGGTCCCAGCGCTGGTGCTGGGACGGCTCCTGCGTGCGCGCCCAGAGCTCGTCGATGTCGGCGTCTATGCGTGCTTCGACATACAAGCTCACGGCATACCCCCAGGTCAGTGCAGTTTTGAGCGACTGCTTAAGGAGATCGTAGGTATTTTTGAGCGGTCGCTCAAGTCCGCGAGCGACAAGAAGCCCCCACCGGATACCGGCGGGGGCTCTTCGCAGTGCGGGGGCGGCTGCTACTGGCGACTACTCGGAGAGGTGCCGCTCCACCGTCTCGACCTTCGACGTCATCCCGTCCGTCACCCCGGGGCGGATGTCCGCCTTCATGACGACGGAGACACGCGGCGCCCGCGCCTCGACCGCGGCGACGGCGCGCTTGACGACGTCCATCACCTCGTCCCACTCGCCCTCGACGGACGTGAACATCGCGTCGGTCCGGTTGGGCAGGCCGGATTCACGGACGACGCGGACCGCGTCGGCGACGTACTCACCGACGTCCTCGCCGACGCCCAGCGGGGTCACGGAGAAGGCGACGATCATGCGCTCACGACACCTTCGCGGCGGGCGCGCGACGCGATAACGGCGGCCTCGGCCTCACGCTTCAGCTTCCGCTCGGCGAAGAAACCACCGGCAGGCAGGACGGAGAGGACGAAGTAGAGGGCGGCCGTTTTCACGTTCCACTTCGTGCGGTTCCAGGCGTCGAGCCAGAAGAGCACGTACAGGATGAAGAGCACGCCGTGGACCATGCCCATCACCGGCACGGCATTGAATTCCGTGGTCCGCTTGAGCACCGAGCAGATGATCAGGAGCAGGAAGGAGACGGCCTCGGGGGCCGAGACCAGACGGAGGCGGCGGAGTGCGGAAGCGGTCTTGATGTCCACGGATCACCTTCGGTGTGAGGCGGGAGCGAGGGGCGGGGCCGCTCGACGGCATTGATCTTGTGAATGCGCGCACAAGCGACCCCCATTGTGACATCGGGGTGTTCTCGGGGTTCGCTCAGGGGCCGTTGCCCTGTTCCGACCGCATATCCGACGGCTACCGTCGATACGTGACAACGTTCCGACTGCAAGGCAGCAGGGTGCTCGCCGTGGACATGTCCGGCGACGCCGTCAAGGCGAAGAACGGCTCGATGGTCGCGTACGACGGCCAGATGGCCTTCAAAAAGATGACCGGCGGCGGCGAGGGCATCCGGGGGATGGTGACCCGCCGCCTCACCGGCGAGCAGATGACGGTGATGGAGGTGAAGGGGCACGGCACCTGCTGGTTCGCCGACCGCGCCACGGAGATCAACCTCGTGGAGCTGCGCGGCGAGACGCTCTTCGTCGAGTCCGGCAATCTCCTGTGCACGGACGCGGGCCTGCGCACCGGCACCCACTTCACGGGCGTGCGCGGCGCCTCGCAGGGCAACGGCCTGTTCACCACGACCGTCGAGGGCTCGGGCCAGGCGGCGATCATGTCCGACGGCCCCGCGGTGGTGCTCCGCGTGAGCCGGCAGTATCCCCTGACGGTGGACCCGGGCGCGTATGTCGCCCACCAAGGAGACCTCCGGCAGAACCTCCAGTCGGGCGTCACCTTCCGTACGCTGCTGGGCGAGGGCGGCGGCGAGGCCTTCCAGATCCGCTTCGAGGGCGAGGGACTCGTGTACGTCCAGCCCAGCGAGCGGAACACGATCGCGGGGGACGTCTGACATGCCCTTCCGAGAGATCAACTCGAAGATGGTCGAGGCGACGGTCCTTCCGGGCCAGCGCCTGTTCAGCCAGCGCGGCGCCATGCTGGCGTACAAGGGAGACGTCGCGTTCACTCCGAACGTCCAGGGCGGGCAGGGCGGCCTGGCCTCCATGATCGGGCGCCGGGTCGCCAACGAGGCGACACCCCTGATGACCGTCGAGGGCAGCGGCACCGTCCTCTTCGGGCACGGCGGCCACCACATCCAGGTGATCAGCCTCACCGGAGACACCCTCTACGTGGAGGCGGACCGCCTGCTCGCCTTCGACGGGACGCTCCAGCAGGGCACGATGTTCATGGGCTCGCAGGGCGGCGTCATGGGCATGGTGCGCGGACAGGTCACAGGACAGGGTCTGTTCACCACCACCCTCAAGGGCCAGGGCGCGGTCGCCGTCATGGCGCACGGCGGCGTCATCGAGGTGCCGATCACCCCGCAGCGCCCGGTCCATGTCGACCCGCAGGCGTATGTGGCGCACCACGGCGACGTGCGCAACAAGCTCTCCACGGCGCTCGGCTGGCGCGACATGGTGGGGCGGGGCTCGGGCGAGGCATTCCAGCTGGAGCTGTCCGGAAGCGGTGCGGTGTACGTCCAGGCGTCGGAGGAGAAGCTGTGAACCCCTCAATGCCCGTGGG
The DNA here is from genome assembly GCF_044544025.1 of Streptomyces sp. NPDC055243. Taxonomy (NCBI): domain Bacteria; kingdom Bacillati; phylum Actinomycetota; class Actinomycetes; order Kitasatosporales; family Streptomycetaceae; genus Streptomyces; species Streptomyces sp. NPDC055243. The sequence continues at coordinate 361,291 of NZ_JBITWR010000009.1, read as the reverse complement.
AGCGCCCGCGGTCCTCGACCCGATGACGCTGCCGAGCGACGACAGCGTGAACGCGTACACCTTCTGCGTGGAGCTCAGGGGAAGCCAGTGGTTCCTGCAGAAGGGGAAAATGATCGCCTATTACGGGTCGATCGAGTTCAACGGCATCGGGCACGGCCGCCTGGACCGCCTGGTGCGCACGAGTTTCCATTCGCCGCTGCACGCGAGCGACTGGGTGGTGGCCGACGGCCAGGGCAAAATGCTCCTCGCCGACCGGGCCTTCGACGTGAATTCGTACGACCTCGAAGACGGCAACCTCACCATTCGCTCGGGCAACCTCCTCGCTTTTCAGCCAACTCTCGCGCTGAAGCAATCCATTGTTCCGGGCTTTCTGACCCTGATCGGAACCGGAAAGTTCGTGGCCGCGTCGAACGGCCCGGTGGTGTTCATGGAGCCGCCGATCCGGGTGGATCCACAGGCCCTGGTGGGCTGGGCCGACTGCCCCTCGCCCTGCCATCACTACGACCACGGATATCTGACCGGAGTCATCGGGGGCGTACGGGCACTGACCGGGATCGGGGGAACCTCAGGGGAGGAGCACCAGTTCGAGTTCGTGGGGGCGGGCACCGTGCTTCTGCAGTCCTCGGAGGCGCTCATGACCGAGCACGCGACGGGTGCGGTGCCGCAGCAGGCGGGCGTGCCGGGCGGCCAGGGCGCACCGGGTCAGCACGGCCAGCAGCCAGGACAACCGCGCCTTCCCGGACAACTGGGGGACCTCCAGCGTCGCTTCGGCCTGTGAGCGGTAGTCTGCGGAGTGTGACGGCGAACGCCTGTGCCCCTCTGTCACCTGGGGGGTGAGAGGCGCGTGTCACACACCGACATTCGTTCACCTTTCAACTTCTTAGGTAGAATCGATTCCATGGAGACCGATACGGCCCCGCAGTGGCTGACCAACGAGGAACAGTGCGCCTGGCGCACCCACGTGGAGGTCAACAGGATGCTGACATATCAGCTCGAGAAAGACCTCCAGCCGTTCAACCTGACCATGAACGACTACGACATCCTCGTGCATCTCTCCGAATCGGAAGAGAAGCGGATGCGTATGAGCGATCTCGCGGCCGCCACACTGCAGTCCAAGAGCCGCCTGTCCCATCAGATCACCCGTATGGAGAACGCGGGCCTGGTCCGCCGGGAGAACTGCGAGTCCGACCGGCGCGGGCTCTACACCGTGCTCACGGACGAGGGCATGGAGACCATGCAGCGGGTCGCCCCGCACCACGTGGCCTCGGTCCGCCGGCACTTCGTCGACCTGATCTCACCCGAGGCGCTCGGCGAACTCCACAAGGCCCTGACCCCGATCGCGGAACACCTCCGCGCCCAGCGGGGCAAGCCCTGACCCTCACCGGGAAGCGGCAGGGATCCTGAGCTCGAAGAGCGCTCCCCCACCGGGGGCCTCGCCGACCGTGAGGGTCCCGCCGTGGCGCGCGGCGACGTCGCGCGCGATGGCGAGGCCCAGACCTGCCCCGCCGTCGTCCCGGGTGCGGGCGTCGTCGAGGCGGACGAAGCGCTCGAAGATCCGATCGCGCTCGCCCTCCGGTACGCCGTCCCCGTCGTCGGAGACCTCCAGGACCGCCCACGCGCCCTCGGCGCGGGTGGCGACCGTGACGTGCGAGCGGGCGTGGCGCTGCGCGTTGTTCACGAGGTTGCCGAGTACGCGCGCCAACTGGCTCCGGGAGCCGGTGACTTCGACGTTCTTCAGATCCATGCGGACGTCGGCGCGGTCCCTGGTGCGCTGCGAGAGCTCCTCGCGGGCCAGGGCCGCCAGGTCCACGTGCCCGCCGCCCGGCTTCTCGCCCGCGTCGAGGCGGGCGAGCAGGAGCAGATCGGCGGCCAGCTCCTGAAGTCGCACGGTGTCCTCGACCGCACCTTCCACGTCCAGCAACTCCGGGTGGGCCGCGCCCACTTCGAGCTGGGTGCGCAAGGAGGCGATGGGGCTGCGCAGCTCGTGCGAGGCGTCGGCAACGAAGCGGCGCTGGCGTTCCACCGAGCTCTGCAGGGCGGCGAGCGTCTCGTTCGTCGTCGTGGCCAGGCGGGCGATCTCGTCGTGCGTGTCCGGCTCGGGCACGCGGCGCGCGAGATCCTCGGACGCGGTGATCGCCGCCATCTCGGAGCGGATCGCGTCCACCGGGCGCAGGGCGCGGCGCGTCACCAGCCAGGTCACACCGGCGATGACGGCCAGGAGCAGCGGGAAACCGATGAGCATGGACGTCAACGCGGTGGACACCGCGCTCTGTTGCGCGGCGAGGGACGCCCCCGCGTAGACGGTGAGATCGCCCTTGTTCTCGACGTTCACCTCGACGGCGGCGAAGCGGTAGTCGGCCGTCTCGCCGTCGATCGTGGCGGAGCCGGTGGTGACGCGCGCCGCGTCCTCGGAGATCTCTCCGGGTTCGAGCGCGCCGCTCTCGCTCTCGTCGTCGTCATCGTCGTCGTCGCCCTTGGGGGGCGTGGTGGACGCGGGGCCCGGCTTGACGGCGTCGACTCCCGTGCCGCTGATGCGCTCCAGGTCCTCGCTTGCGGCGACGAGCCGGCCGCTGCCGTCGACGACCTGGACCGGATGGTCCTCGTCGTCCAGGTCCAGGTCGGCGTACGCCACGTTCGACGCGAGCGTGGACGCCACCCCTCGGGCGGCGGACTCGGCCTGACCGCCCGCCTGGTCGGTCAGATTGGCGCGCAGCGAGAGCAGCACGGCGGCACCCGCGGCGAACAGCGCGACGGCCACGACGAGGGAGGCGCCGAGCGTGGCCCGGGCCCGTACGGAACTGAAGAAGCGCCTCATCTTCATCGGGTTCTTCGGGTTCTTCGGGTTCATCGGGTTCATCGGGTTCATCGGGGTGTCTCCAGGCGGTATCCGGCGCCGCGCACCGTCTTGATCAGGGGCGCCCCGAGCTTGCGCCGCAGTGCGCTGATGTACACCTCGACGATGTTGGGGTCCCCCTCGTAGGCGAAGTCCCAGACGTGCTCCAGGATGTCGCCCTTGGAGACCACCTCGCCCGCCCGCAGGACGAGCTGCTCCAGCACCGCGAACTCCTTGGCGGTGAGCGTCACTTCGTCGTCGCCGCGGAAGACGCGGCGCGCGGCGGTGTCGACCTTGAGGTCGCCGAGGGTGTGGACGGGGGACGGCCCCGCGTTGCCGCGGCGGCGCAGCAGCGCCTTCACACGGGCAACGAGCACGACGTACGAGAAGGGCTTCGTCAGGTAGTCGTCGGCGCCCGTGTCGAGCCCTTCGGCCTCGTCGTACTCGCCGTCCTTGGCCGTGAGCATCAGGATCGGTACGTCGTGTCCCGCGGCGCGCAGGGTCGAGCAGACGCGGTAGCCGTTCATGCCGGGCAGCATGATGTCGAGGATGACCAGGTCGTACGATCCCTCGCTCGCCCGGTGCAGTCCGTCGGTGCCGTCGTGCACGACGTCCACGGCGTAGCCCTCGGCCGTCAGGCCCTTGGCGAGCGACAGGGCGAGCCGCTTTTCGTCCTCCACGATCAACAGGCGCATGCGTTCAGGGTCGCAGAGCGAACCTGAAGAGTTCTTCAGGCGGCTTCAGGCTGGCTTCAGCATCGCTCAGCCAGATTGGTTCTTGTCGAAAGCGAACGGCAGCGGCCCCCGGGCCGCACAGCCACCGTCTCGGGAGGAACCCCTTATGAAGCGCAACATCGTCATCGCCACTGTCGCAGCCATCGCCCTGGCCGGGGGCGGCACGGCGACGGCGCTCGCCGCCACCGGCGACGACGAGTCGTCGGCCGCCAAGAAGTCGAGCGTCCAGCTCAAGGACAACGACCGGGACGACGACCGGGACGACCGGGACGACGACCGGAACGACGACCGCGACGACGCCGCGGAGAACACCGCCGAGGCGAAGGCCGCCAAGCTGACCGCGGCCGACGCGATCAAGGCGGCCCTCGCGAGCCAGTCCGGTACGGCCGTCTCCGCCGAGCTGGACGACGAGGACAACGGCGGTCTGGTCTGGGACGTCGACGTGCTCGGCAAGGGCAGCACGTGGCACAGCGTGCAGGTCGACCCCGGCACGGGCAAGATCCTGGGCTCGCACACCGAGCAGGACGAGGACGGCGACGCGAGCCGCGTGGCCGCTGCCCTGAAGGGCGCGTCCGTCACGGCGGAGGACGCGGCGAAGGCCGCCGCCGACAAGGGCACGGTCACGTCCGTGGACCTGGACGACGACGGCACGGCCGGCGCCTGGGAGGCGGAGACCTCCGGTGCGAAGGGTGCGGAGTCCGACTGGAAGGTCGACCTTCAGTCCGGCAAGGTCAGCGCCGACAAGTCGGACAGCCACGACGACTCCGACGACAACGACTCTGACGACAACGACTCGGACGACTCCGACGACTAATTGACCCCGTCCCCCCGGGGAGCCGGGCCCGCAGGGATGTCCCTGCGGGCCCGGCTCATGTCGCGGCTACCCGCAGGGATGTCCCTGCGGGCCGGGCTCATGTCGCGGCTACGGCCTGAGCCGCCGCTTCGCGGCGGATTTCTCCCGCCCGCCCACCCAATTACCCCGCGGGGCAATCGGTGGGTGGGCGGGAAAGTCTTGCCGCGGGGATACGGGTGGGCGGGCGGGAGAGCCTCGCCACGCGGATACGGGTGGGTGGGCGGGAGAGCCTCGCCACGCGGATACGGGTGGGTGGGCGGGAAAGCCTCGCCACGCGGATACGGGTGGGTGGGCGGGAAAGCCTCGCCACGCGGATACGGGTGGGCGGGCGGGAAAGCCTCGCCGCGCAGCGGCGGCTCGTCCGGCTTCGGGCCCACCAAGAGCTGCCGATCCGCTCACCCGCAGGGTAACCGCCGCCGGCCCCGCCCTCAGCCAGAGGTCAAGCTCTCGATCAGTTCGTCCGCCGCCGAGTACGGGTCCAGCTCCCCCGCGACGATCCGCTCCGCCAGCGCGGACAGCCACGCGTCCCCGTGCAGGTCCGCGATCCGCTCCCGCAAGGCCGTGACCGCGATCGTCTCGACCTCCCGCGCCGCCCTCGCCGCCCTGCGGTCCGCCAGGACCCCCCGCTCTTCCATCCACGCCCGGTGCTTCTCCAGGGCCTCGACGACCTCGTCGATCCCCTCGCCCCGTGCGGCCACCGTCTTCACGATGGGCGGGCGCCAGTCCCCCGCGGACCGGGCCTCCCCGAGCCCCAGCATGTGGTTGAGCTCGCGCGCGGTGGCGTCCGCGCCGTCCCGGTCCGCCTTGTTGACGACGTACACGTCGCCGATCTCCAGGATTCCGGCCTTCGCCGCCTGGATCCCGTCCCCCATCCCGGGGGCGAGGAGCACCACCGAGGTGTCCGCCTGCGAGGCGATCTCCACCTCGGACTGGCCCACGCCGACCGTCTCGACGAGGATCACGTCGCAGCCTGCGGCGTCCAGCACCCGGATCGCCTGCGGAGCCGACCACGCGAGGCCGCCGAGGTGGCCCCGCGTCGCCATGGAGCGGATGTAGACCCCGGGGTCGGACGCGTGCTCCGACATCCGGACCCGGTCGCCGAGCAGCGCTCCCCCGGAGAACGGCGAGGAAGGGTCGACGGCCAGGACGCCCACCCGCTTGCCCGCCCTGCGGTACGCGGAGACGAGCGCCGACGTCGAAGTCGACTTGCCGACACCGGGCGACCCCGTGAGGCCCACCACGTACGCATGGCCCGCCAGCGGAGCGAGCGCCGCCATGACCTCGCGGAGCTGCGGTGACGCCCCCTCGACCAGTGAGATCAGCCGGGCCACGGCCCGTGGCCTGCCCTCGCGGGCCTGTGCCACCAGGGAGGGGACGTCCTGCATGTCAGACAGCTCCGTTCCTAGACGTAGAGAAGGCGTACGCGCGATGAGCGGCAGGCCCTCAGGCCTTCGCCACCTTCACGATCAGCGCGTCACCCTGCCCGCCGCCACCGCACAGGGCGGCCGCGCCCACGCCGCCGCCGCGCCGCTTCAGCTCAAGGGCGAGGTGCAGCACGACGCGTGCGCCGGACATCCCGATCGGGTGACCCAGGGCAATGGCACCGCCGTTGACGTTCACCTTTTCCGAGGACACCCCGAGGTCCTTCATTGACTGCACCGCGACCGCGGCGAAGGCCTCGTTGATCTCGATCAGGTCGAGGTCCGCGACGTCCAGGCCCTCCTTCTTCAGGGCGTGCTGGATCGCGTTCGAGGGCTGCGACTGGAGCGAGTTGTCCGGTCCCGCCACGTTGCCGTGCGCCCCGATCTCCGCGATCCAGTCCAGGCCGAGCTCCTCGGCCTTGGCCTTGGACATGACCACGACCGCCGCGGCGCCGTCGGAGATCTGCGAGGACGTGCCCGCCGTGATCGTGCCGTCCTTGGTGAAGGCGGGGCGCAGCTTGCCGAGCGACTCGGCGGTCGTCTCGGCGCGGATGCCCTCGTCCTTGGAGAACAGGACCGGGTCGCCCTTGCGCTGCGGGATCTCGACCGGGGTGATCTCGGCCTCGAAGATGCCGTTCTTCTGGGCGGCGGCGGCGCGCTGGTGGGAGCGTGCGGCGATCTCGTCCTGCTCGGGGCGCGCGATGCCCAGGCGAGTGTTGTGCTTCTCCGTGGACTCGCCCATGGCGATGTTCTCGAAGGAGTCGGTCAGGCCGTCGTACGCCATGGAGTCGAGCATCTCGATGGCGCCGTACTTGAAGCCCGCGCGCGACTTCGGGAGGAGGTGCGGCGCGTTCGTCATCGACTCCTGGCCGCCGGCGACGACGACGTCGAACTCGCCGGCGCGGATCAGCTGGTCGGCGAGCGCGATCGCGTCGAGCCCGGAGAGGCACACCTTGTTGACGGTGAGCGCGGGGACGTTCATGGGGATGCCCGCCTTGACGGCGGCCTGACGTGCCGGGATCTGCCCTGCCCCGGCCGTGAGGACCTGCCCCATGATCACGTACTGCACCTGGTCGCCGCCGATCCCGGCGCGGTCGAGCGCGGCCTTGATCGCGAAACCGCCCAGGTCTGCGCCGGAGAAGGACTTCAGGGAGCCGAGCAGGCGGCCCATGGGCGTTCGTGCGCCCGCGACGATCACTGAGGTGGTACCGGTCGTTCCAGACATGTGCCACGGCCCCTTGGGAGGAGGAGTTAATGAGGGTTTACTTGAATGTACTGAGCGGTACGCCGCGCGTCATCGGGCGTTCGGTGTGATCGCGCGCACGTTGCGTAATCAGCGCCGGAAGGGCTGCACTTAAAACATGCTGACGCGAATCGATCACATCGGGATCGCCTGTTTCGACCTCGACAAGACCGTCGAGTTCTACCGGGAGACGTACGGCTTCACGGTGTTCCACACCGAAGTCAATGAAGAGCAGGGGGTGCGCGAGGCCATGCTCAAGATCAATGAGACGAGCGACGGCGGCGCCTCCTACCTGCAGCTCCTCGAACCCACTCGCGACGACTCCGCCGTGGGCAAGTGGCTGGCCAAGAACGGCGAGGGCGTGCACCACATCGCCTTCGGCACCGCGGACGTGGACGGGGACGCCGCGGCCATCAAGGACAAGGGCGTACGCGTCCTGTATCAGGAGCCCCGCATCGGCTCCATGGGGTCCCGTATCACCTTCCTGCACCCCAAGGACTGCCACGGCGTACTGACCGAACTCGTCACCTCGGCAGCTCAGGAGTCACCGGAGCACTGACCTCCGCATACTTGGGCCGGTAGGGTTGGGGTCGGCCGTCCGAAGTATTGGGCGGCCGGTCGTCCGTACGCTGGGCGGCCGCTTGCCGGGGTCCGGGTTTCGGGGGACGAGCGTCGGGGCAGCAGCCCATGCTCTGCTGTTGATCTGACACCATTCCCCGTGGGCCCCGTTCGGCGGATGGACAGGGCTCGTACGAAGAGACTTGCGACCAGGGGACGGATGGGACCGCGCAGTGCGGGGCTACGAACGCCAAGAGAGCTCGCGGGCTGAGACGGACCATCTTTCGCGGTTCGAGGCCGAGATGGACCGGCTGAAGACCGAACGAGAGAAGGCTGTTCAGCACGCCGAGGACCTCGGCTACCAGGTCGAGGTGTTGCGCGCCAAGCTTCACGAGGCGCGCCGCAACCTCGCGTCCCGCCCTGCCTACGACGGCGCGGACATCGGCTACCAGGCCGAGCAGTTGCTCCGTAATGCCCAGATCCAGGCCGACCAGCTGCGCCAGGACGCCGAGCGGGAGCTGCGCGACGCCCGTGCGCAGACCCAGCGCATCCTCCAGGAGCACGCCGAGCAGCAGGCCAGGCTCCAGTCCGAGCTGCACTCCGAGGCGGTGTCACGCCGTCAGCAGCTCGACCAGGAGCTGTCCGAGCGCCGCCAGACCGTCGAGTCGCACGTCAACGAGAACGTGGCGTGGGCCGAGCAGCTGCGGGCGCGCACCGAACAGCAGGCGCGCCGCCTGCTCGACGAGTCGCGTGCCGAGGCCGACCAGGCCCTGGCCGCCGCCCGCGCCGAGGCCGAGCGCGTGGCCGAGGAGACCCGCCAGCGCCTGGCGAGCGACGCCGAGTCCGCCCGTGCCGAGGCCGAGGCGACCCTGCGCCGGGCCCGTTCGGACGCCGAGCGCCTCCTGAACGCCGCCTCCACGCAGGCGCAGGAGGCCACCGACCACGCGGAGCAGCTGCGCTCCAGCACGGCCACCGAGTCCGAACAGGCCCGCCGCCAGGCCACCGAGGCGAGCCGCGCCGCCGAGCAGCGCATGGCGGAGGCCGAAACGGCTCTGCGCGAGGCGCGCGCCGAGGCGGACAAGGTCCTCGCCGAGGCCAAGGACACCGCGTCCAAACAGCTCTCGGCCGCCGAGGGCGCCAACGAACAGCGCACGCGCACCGCCAAGGAGCAGGTCGCCCGCCTCGTCGGCGAGGCCACGAAGGAGGCCGAGGCCACCAAGGCCGAGGCCGAGCAGCTCGTCGCCGACGCCCGCGCCGAGGCCGAGAAGCTGATCAAGGAAGCCGCCGAGAAGGCGCGCACGATCACCGCCGAGGAGACCGCGGGGCAGCTCGCCAAGGCCGCCCGCACCGCGGAGGACGTACTCGACAAGGCGTCCAAGGACGCCAAGGAGACGACGAAGGCCGCCACCGAGGAGGCCGAGCGGATCCGCACCGAGGCCGAGGCCGAGGCGGACCGGCTGCGTGCCGAGGCGCACGACATCGCCGAGCAGCTCAAGGGCACGGCGAAGGACGACACCAAGGAGTACCGCGCCAAGACCGTCGAGCTGCAGGAGGAGGCGCGCAGGCTGCGCGGCGAGGCCGAGCAGCTGCGGGCCGACGCGGTCACCGAGGGGGAGCGCATCCGCGGCGAGGCCCGGCGCGAGGCCGTCCAGCAGATCGAGGAGGCGGCCAAGTCCGCCGAGGAGCTGCTCGCCAAGGCGAAGGCCGACGCGGACGAGCTGCGGACGGCGGCCACCGCCGACAGCGAGCGCGTGCGCGGCGAGGCCGTCGAGCGCGCCACGACCCTGCGCAAGCAGGCCGAGGAGACCCTGGAGCGCACCCGCGCGGAGGCCGAGCGGCACCGCGAGGAGGCCGCCGAGCAGGCCGAGGCCACGAAGTCGGAGGCACAGGACGCGGCGCGCGCCCTGCACGAGGAGACCGAGCGGGCCATAGCGGCACGTCAGGCCGAGGCGGCCGACGAGCTGACGCGCCTGCACACGGAGGCCGAGGAGCGTGTCGCCGCCGCCGAGCAGGCGCTGACCGACGCCCGCGCCGAGGCCGAGCGCATCCGCAAGGAGGCCTCGGACGAGACGGACCGGCTTCGCGCGGAGTCCGCCGAGCGGATCCGCACCCTTCAGTCGCAGGCCGAGACCGAGGCCGAGCGGCTGCGCACCGAGGCCGCCGCCGACGCTTCGCAGGCGCGCGCCGAGGGCGAGAACGTCGCGGTGCGGCTCCGTTCGGACGCCGCCGCCGAGGCCGAGCGGCTCAAGACCGAGGCCCAGGAGTCGGCCGACCGGCTCCGTTCGGAGGCCGCAGCCGCCGCCGAGCGCGTGGGCACGGAGGCCGCCGAGGCCCTGTCCGCCGCCCAGGAGGAGGCCGCCAGGCGCCGCAGGGAGGCCGAGGAGACCCTCAGCTCCGCGCGCGGCGAGGCCGACCAGGAGCGCGAGCGGGCCCGCGAGCAGAGCGAGGAGCTCCTCGCCTCCGCCCGCAAGCGCGTCGAGGAGGCCCAGGCCGAGGCCGTGCGCCTCGTCGAGGAGGCCGACCGCAGGGCGACCGAGATGGTGTCCAGCGCCGAGCAGACCGCCCAGTCCGTACGGGACTCCGTGGCGGGCCTCCAGGAATCCGCGCAGGAGGAGATCGCGGGCCTGCGCAGCGCCGCCGAGCACGCGGCGGAGCGCACCAGGACCGAGGCGCAGGAGGAGGCGGACCGCGTCCGCTCCGACGCGTACGCCGAGCGGGAGCGCGCCGCCGAGGACGCCACCCGCACCCGGCGCGAGGCGAACGAAGAGGCCGAGGCCGCCAAGTCGCTGGCCGAGCGCACCGTTTCGGACGCGATCGCGGAGTCCGAGCGGCTGCGTTCGGACGCCTCCGAGTACGCCCAGCGTTCGCGTACGGAAGCCTCGGACGCGATCGCGTCGGCCGAGCAGGACGCGTCCCGTACCCGTGCCGACGCCCGCGAGGACGCCAACCGCATCCGCAGCGACGCGGCGAGCCAGGCCGACCAGTTGATCGGCGAGGCGCGCAGCGAGGCGGAGCGGCTGCAGAACGAGACCATCGCGGAGGCCGAGCGGCTCAAGGCCGACACGGTCGCCGAGGCCGAGCGGCTCAAGGCCGAGACGACCGCCGAGGCCGAGCGGGTGCGTTCGGAGTCGGTGGCCAAGGCCGAGAAGCTCATCTCGGACGCGACCGGCGACGCCGAGCGGCTGCGCGCGGACGCCGCCGAGACGGTCGGCTCCGCCCAGCAGCACGCCGAGCGCATCCGGTCCGATGCCGAGCGCGTCAAGGCGGAGGCGGCGGCCGAGGCCGAGCGGCTCACCTCGCAGGCTCGCGAGGAAGCCGAACGGACCCTGGACGAGGCGCGCCAGGCGGCCAACAAGCGCCGCTCCGAGGCGGCCGAGCAGGTCGACACGCTCATCTCGGAGACGGCCGCCGAGGCCGACAAGCTGATCAAGGACGCCCAGGAGAAGGCGCTCAAGGCGACCACGGACGCGGAGGCGCAGGCCGACACGATGGTCGGCGCGGCCCGCACGGAGGCCGACCGCCTGGTCGCCGAGGCGACGGTCGAGGGCAACTCCCTGGTGGAGAAGGCCCGTACGGACGCGGACGAACTGCTCGTCGGCGCCCGCAGGGACGCCACGGCCATAAGGGAGCGCTCCGAGGAGCAGCGCGACCGCCTCACCGCCGAGATCGAGCAGCTGCACGAGCGTGCGCGCCGCGAGTCGGCCGAGGCGATGAAGTCCGCGGGCGAGCGCTGTGACGCACTGGTGAAGGCCGCGGAGGAGCAGCGCGCCGAGGCCGAGGCGAAGGCCAAGGAGCTGGTGTCGGACGCGAGTTCCGAGGCCGGCAAGGTGCGGATCTCCGCCGTGAAGCGGGCCGAGGCGCTGCTCAAGGAGGCCGAGACGAAGGTCGCCGAGCTGGTGCGCGACGCCGAACGCGTCAAGGCGGAGGCACAGGCCGAGGCGGAGCGTACGGTTGACGAGGGCAAGCGCGAGCTCGAAGTCCTCGTCCGGCGCCGTGAGGACATCAACGCCGAGATTTCCCGTGTCCAGGACGTGCTGGAGGCGTTGGAATCTTTTGAGGCCCCACCGATCGCCGGCACGAAGGACGCGGGTGTCAAGGCCGGTGCGACGGCGGGGTCAACTCGATCGGGTGGCAAGCCGTCTGAGGGCTAGCCAAAGAACATCTCGCGTGCTTTGTAAGGACCTTCGGCACTGTCGCTGGCAAGTGCTCTGGCGGTTAGCCACTCAAAAGGGGTGTCATTCTCCAGATCAAACGGGCATCCGCTCGATGACACGCCGCTTGGACCCCTAGGATTCCCCCTATCACCTCACCGGTCTCATTCGACAGGAACCCCATGAGCGACACTTCCCCCTACGGCTTCGAGCTTGTGCGGCGTGGGTACGACCGCGCTCAGGTGGACGAACGTATCTCCAAGCTCGTCTCCGACCGTGACAGCGCTCTTGCTCGTATCACTGCTCTGGAAAAGCGCATTGAAGAGCTGCACCTCGAGACGCAGAACGCGCAGGCGCAGGTAGCCGACGCCGAACCGTCGTACGCGGGTCTCGGCGCGCGCGTCGAGAAGATCCTCCGCCTCGCCGAGGAGGAGGCGAAGGACCTGCGCGAGGAGGCCCGTCGCGCAGCCGAGCAGCACCGCGAGCTCGCCGAGTCGGCGGCCCAGCAGGTGCGCAACGACGCCGAGTCGTTCGCGGCCGAGCGCAAGGCCAAGGCGGAGGACGAGGGCGTCCGGATCGTCGAGAAGGCCAAGGGCGAGGCGGGCACGCTGCGCAGCGAGGCGCAGAAGGACGCTCAGCAGAAGCGCGAGGAGGCGGACGCCCTCTTCGAGGAGACCCGCGCCAAGGCCGCCCAGGCCGCGGCCGACTTCGAGACGAACCTCGCCAAGCGCCGCGAGCAGTCGGAGCGTGACCTGGCCTCGCGTCAGGCCAAGGCCGAGAAGCGTCTCGCGGAGATCGAGCACCGTGCGGAGCAGCTGCGCCTCGAGGCGGAGAAGCTGCGGACGGACGCGGAGCGTCGCGCTCGCCAGACCGTCGAGACCGCTCAGCGTCAGGCCGAGGACATCGTCGCCGATGCCAACGCCAAGGCGGACCGGATCCGCTCGGAGTCCGAGCGCGAGCTCGCGGCCCTGACGAACCGTCGCGACAGCATCAACGCTCAGCTCACCAACGTGCGCGAGATGCTGGCCACCCTCACGGGTGCGGCGGTGGCTGCCGCCGGTTCGCCCGCCGAGGACGAGCCGGTCAGCCGCGGGGTGCCTGCGCAGCAGACCCGCTGAGGCACCTGGGAAACCCGCGGGCTCGTCGTGGCCGCGCACACGGTTCCCCGCGCCCCCTTCGGGACGCTTTCAGAGCCCTCTGTCCAAGTGGCAGGGGGCTCTGTCCCGTTTTAGCGTGGCCGCATGATCGAGCTCGAGGGGCTGACCAAGCGGTACGGCGAGAAACTGGCCGTCAACAACCTCACCTTCACCGTGCATCCGGGCATCGTCACCGGCTTCCTCGGGCCCAACGGCGCGGGCAAGTCCACGACGATGCGGATGATGCTCGGGCTCGACAACCCCACGGCGGGGGCGGCGCGCATCGACGGCAAGCGGTACGCCCAGCTGAAGGACCCGCTGAAGTACATCGGCGCCCTGCTCGACGCCAAGGCCATGCACGGCGGGCGCAGCGCCTTCAACCACCTCCTCTGCCTCGCGCAGAGCAACGGCATCCCGCGCGCCCGCGTCCACGAGGTCCTCGACACCGTCGGTCTGACCCAGGTCGCCAAGAAGAAGGCCAAGGGCTTCTCGCTCGGCATGGGCCAGCGGCTCGGCATCGCGGGGGCGCTGCTCGGCGACCCCGAGATCCTGATGTTCGACGAGCCGGTCAACGGCCTGGACCCCGAGGGCATCCACTGGATCCGGAACCTGATGAAGTCCCTCGCGTCGCAGGGCCGTACGGTCTTCGTCTCCTCCCACCTGATGAGCGAGATGGCGCTGACCGCCGATCACCTCGTCGTCATCGGGCAGGGGCGGCTCCTCGCCGACACCTCCATGGCGGACTTCATCCACCAGAACTCCCGCAGTTACGTCCGGCTGCGCTCCCCGCAGCGCGAGCGCCTGCTCGACGTGCTGCACCAGGAGGGCGTCACCGCCGTCGAGGCGGGCAACGGCACCCTGGAGGTCGACGGGACCTCGTCGGAGGACCTCGGCGAGCTCGCCGCCCGCCATCAGCTCGTACTCCATGAACTGAGCCCCCAGCGCGCCTCGCTGGAAGAGGCCTTCATGCAGCTCACCGCGGAGTCGGTGGAGTACCACGCGCACGCCGACCACGCGGCCCCCGGCGCCGCCCCGCCACCGCCCCAGCAGGCCGAGGGCTGGGGCGGCAGCTGGCAGCAGAAGAAGAAGGGGTCCTGAGCGATGGCCGCGACGCAGGTACTGAAGTCGGAGTGGACCAAGATCCGCTCGGTCTCCTCGACCGTGTGGACGCTGGGTCTCGCCGTGGTCGTCACGGTCGGGCTCGGCCTGCTGATCAGCATTCTGGCCAAGAACGACTACGACAACCTCAACGCCCAGGACCGGCAGGTCTTCGACCCCACCTACACCAGCTTCGCGGGCATGAGCCTCGGCCAGCTCGCGATGATCGTCTTCGGGGTGCTCGTCGTCTCGAACGAGTACAGCACCGGCATGATCCGCACCTCGCTCTCCGCGGTCCCGCAGCGCGCCACCTTCATGGCGTCCAAGGTCGCGGTCGCCACCCTGCTCTGTCTGGTGGTGGGCCTGGTCACGAGCTTCATCGCGTTCTTCGTGGGGCAGGCGATGCTCGGCGAGCACAAGGCGATGATCAGCGATCCGGGCGTGCTGCGGGCGGTGATCGGCGGCGGGCTCTACATGACGCTGATCGCGATGTTCTCGATGGGCGTCGCGACGATGCTGCGCAGTCCGATGCTGTCGCTCGGCATCCTGATGCCGTTCTTCTTCCTGATCTCCAGCATTCTGGGCAACGTCTCGGCGACGAAGAAGATCGGCCGTTTCCTGCCCGACCAGGCGGGCAGCAAGATCATGCAGGTGAAGACGCCGCTGGACGACGACACTCCGTACGGGCCCTGGGGCGGGCTCGCGATCATGGTGGTGTGGGTCGTGGTGGCACTGATCGGCGGCTACGCGCTGTTGAAGAAGCGGGATGCGTGACGCTTCGCTGGGACCGGTGATGGATCCGCGGGCCGGTGGGGGCTTCTCGCGCCCACGCGCCGGAGCCGCACATGCCGGAGCCCCGCGCCTGTTGCCGGGCGCGGTACCGCCCGCCGGGGAGAGGGAGACGCATGCCGCAGGACCGGAGCCTGGCCGCGCTCGGCCTCGACGTCGTGCCCGCCCTGCATCCGCTGACCTACCCGGGGCGGCCCGTCCCCGGGCCCTCCCTCCTGACCGGTGAGGAGCTCCTCCCCCTCGGCGTACGGCCGCTGCCGCTCGGGCAGTGGCACGTGGCGGGGCGGCCGCTCGACGAGGAGCTGGCCGGGCGGGGCCTTGCGTCCATCGGCGGCCGGCATCCCGTCATGGCCGTGGGGTCGAACGCCTCGCCCGCGCAGGTCGCGTACAAACTGCTCCGGCGCGGCCTCTCCCCCGTCGTGCCGATGGTCCCGGTGCGGGTGCGGGGCATCGCCGTCGGCTGCTCGGCGCACATCGGGCGGGCCGGTTATGTGGCGGCGGCCCCCTGCCTCGATCCGGCGGCCGAAACCTCCCTCGTCGTGAGCTGGCTCGATCAGGACCAGTTCCGCGCGGTCGACGAGACGGAGTTCCCCAACTACCGGCGGGCGCTGATCCCGGGCGACGACTTCGGGCTGACCATGCCGTCCGGAGAACGGCTCGACGACGCATCCCTCTACGTCGGCGTACGCGGCGTCCTCGCCGATCCCGGCACCGGACTGCCTCGGCCCGGCGGCGGCCACCAGGCCGCGCTCCTCGCCTCGCTGCTCGATGCGTCACCGCGCCTGCGGGACCTGCTCGGCCCCTGTCCGGCGAGCTGGGTGCGGAAGGCGGCCGCCGAGCGTGCGGTGCGCGAGTCCGGGACCCGCATCTTCGCCGAAGAGGGCTGGGACCTGCGGCAGCCGGGCTTGTCGCCGTACGGCGACGGGGCGGTCGGACTCTGACGGATGCCGTGCTCACGCCGCGCGCTGTCCTTGTGCGGCCCGGCCGATCCGTTCCTCGTGGGCCCGCGCCCCGCTTCTCCGACCGGGGGTCCGGGGGTCGTCCCCCGGAAAGACGCAGCACACGCTCTTGGCTGGAACCGTCAGCTCCCCGTTATCCTCCTAACCCTTACGGGGGCGTGTGCCCCGACGTCCTGAACCATTCGATGGGTGCGGAGAATGATCGAGGCAGTCGGCCTGACGAAGCGCTACGGCGCCAAGACAGCCGTGTACAACCTTTCCTTTCAGGTGCGACCCGGCACGGTCACCGGCTTCCTGGGCCCGAACGGCTCCGGCAAGTCGACGACCATGCGCATGATCCTCGGGCTCGACCAACCCACCACGGGCCAGGTGACGATCGGCGGCTACCCGTACCGCAAGCTCCCCAACGCCCCCCGCCAGGTCGGCGCGCTCCTCGACGCCAAGGCGGTGCACGGCGGCAGGCACGCCCGCAACCACCTGCTGTGCCTCGCGCAGCTCTCCGGCATCCCGGCCCGCCGGGTCGACGAGGTGCTCGGCGTCGTGGGCCTCCAGGAGGTGGCCAAGAAGCGCTCCAAGGGCTTCTCGCTCGGCATGGGCCAGCGCCTCGGCATCGCCGCGGCGCTCCTCGGCGACCCGCAGGTGCTGCTCTTCGACGAGCCCGTCAACGGCCTCGACCCCGAGGGCATCCTCTGGGTCAGGAACCTGATGAAGTCGCTCGCGGCCGAGGGCCGCACGGTCTTCGTCTCCTCGCACCTGATGAGCGAGATGGCGCTGACCGCCGAGCACCTGATCGTGATCGGCCGCGGCCAGCTGCTCGCCGACATGAGCGTCAAGGACTTCATCTCGCACAACTCCGCCGACTTCGCCCGGGTGCGGGTGCCGGACGGCGACGTGCAGCAGCGCGAGAAGCTGTCGGCGGCGCTGAGCGAGGCCGGCGGCCAGGTCATGCCCGAGCAGGACGGCGCGCTGCGCGTGACCGGCCTTCCGCTCCCCCGCATCAGCGACCTCGCGCACGGCGCGGACGTCCGCGTGTGGGAGCTCTCCCCGCACCAGGCCTCGCTGGAAGAGGCGTACATGCGGATGACGCAGGGCGCCGTCGACTACCGCTCGACGGTCGACCAGCGCGCGGGACTCCAGCAGCAGCTGCCGCCGGGCGCGATGCAGCAGCCGCCGATGCCGGTGCCCGGACAGGGCCAGCCCGGGTGGTACGCGCCGCCGCCGCCCCAGCAGGGCGGCCAGCCCTTCGCGATGCCGCAGGGTGCTCCCCAGGGCGCTCCTGGAGCCCCTGGCGCACCGCAGGGCGCCACCCCCAACCCGTACGCGACCGCCGCCCCGCAGGCGCCCGCGTCCGCCCCCGCCCCCGCCCCCGCCCCCGACATGACCAAGCGCGACAGCGAGGACCCGCGATGACCACGCCTCCGACTCCGCAGCCGCAGGCGCAGCCCCAGCAGGCACCCCAGCAGGCACACGCACCGGCCGGTGCCCCCGTGCCGCAGGGCGCACCGATTCCGCAGGGCGCCCCGATGGCTCCCCCGCCGGCCGCCCCCGCGCCGCCGTCCGCGTGGCAGCAGGCGATGAACAACGCCTACACCTCGCCGATTCCGGTCAGGAAGACCCACCTCGGCAACGCCCTGGCGTCCGAGTGGACGAAGATCAAGTCGGTCCGCTCGACGATGTGGACCCTCGGCGTCTTCTTCCTCCTGGTCGTCGGCATCGGCCTGCTGGTGGCCGTGAACACGCAGGACCGCGACTACGCGGACGTGCCGTTCACGATCCCCGCGTTCTTCGGTCTCGTGCTCGGCCAGATCTGCCTGATCACGCTCGGCGTCCTGGTGACGTCGTCCGAGTACGGCACGGGCATGATCCGTACGACGTTCACGGCGTCGCCGCAGCGCTATCGCGTGCTCGCCGCCAAGATCCTGATCTTCTTCGTGATCGCCTTCGTCGTCGCCGCGGGCTCCGTCCTCCTTGTGGGCCTGATGACGTCGGGGATGCACAGCGGCCCCGAGGCGGGTGACGTCGACTGGGCGGGCACGGTCCTCAAGGGCGGGCTCTACGTCTCGCTCCTGGGCGTCCTCGCGCTCGCCGCAGGATCGATGCTGCGCCACTCCGCGGGTGCGATCACCGCGATGCTCGGCGTGGTCCTGGTGCCCGCGATCCTGCCGGTGTTCCTGATGATCTCCGAGGGCACGCGTCCGCTGGGCGAGAAGATGATGGACTACAACGCCATCAATTCCCTCGCCAAGATCTTCGAGATGGACGGGACGGGCGGCGGCACCTCGCAGCTGCTGCTGCTCGTCGGCGTGACGGCGGCCGCGATCGCCGGCGCCTTCGTCCTCCTGGAGAAGCGCGACGTGTAGCCGCCTTCGGGGGTCTCAGTACCTCGGCGCGTTACGGGACCGCTGCACCCGCGTGGTGCGGCGGTCCTTCGCGTTCCAGCAGGCCTTGTGCCAGTGCCTGCGCTCGTCCACGCCCGAGTGCTCGGGCCAGGCCACCACGTGCGCGACGCCGGAGGGGATCTCCTGGTCGCAGCCGGGGCAGCGGTAGGTCTTGCCGGCCGCGCTCGCGCCCGCGACATGGCGCAGGCTCCACTGCTCGCCCCGCCAGCTCTCCGTGGACTGGAAGCCGCCGTAGCGGCCCGCCGGATCCCCGTCCGTGCGCGGGCTGTCTTCTCCGGCGCCCTTCGGGCGGTTACGACGCGGGGACACGAGACACCTCACGGGATGTACGGGGGCCAGGGGTGTGTCCAGCCTACGCGGCGCGCACAGGGGTAGGCGCCCTTCACCAACCCCCACAGATCCCCCCTGCATTTCGCAGAAAATCCGTCAATCTTCATGCCAAGCCGTGCCTTTGGCACGTGTCATGCGTTGTTGCCCGTAGGGGGAGTGCCTGCGTCGGCGCCAAGGAGGCAGGAGAGCGATGCGTGTAGGTAGTTTTGTTCTGGCCGCCCAGTTCCCGGGACAGGGGCAGGGGGAGGCACTGCACCGTGCGGTGCGGTCCGCCGAGGTGGCCGAGGAGGCGGGCCTTGACTCGGTCTGGCTCGCCGAACACCACTTCGTGCCGTACGGCACGTGTCCGTCCGCCGTGACCCTCGCCGCGCTCCTTCTCGGGCGTACGCGGCACATCCGCGTCGGCACCGCCGTGAGCGTCCTGCCGACCGTGCACCCGGTCGCCCTGGGCGAGCAGGCGGCGCTGCTGCACCTGACGTCCGGCGGGCGCTTCTCGCTGGGCGTGGGGCGCGGCGGGCCGTGGGTGGATCTCGAGGTCTTCGGGTCGGGTCTCGACGCGTACGAGAAGGGCTTCCCGGACTCGCTCGACCTGCTGCTGCGGTGGCTGAGCGAGCCCCGGGTCGCCGGCGACGCGGGCCGCTTCTCCTTCCGCGAGGTCGCCGTGGTGCCACGGCCGCAGGAGGCGCTGGCCGGCTCGGGCGGTGACACCGGGGAAGGAGCCGGCGGCCCGGAGGTGATCGTCGCCTGCACCTCGCCGTCCAGCGTGCGGCTCGCGGCGGAGCGCGGCCTGCCGATGCTGCTCGGCATGCACGTCGGCGACGAGGAGAAGGCCGAAATGGTGGCGTTGTGGCGCAGGCACGCGCGCGCCTCGGGGTGCACGCCGGAGGAGGTCCACCGGGCGCCGCACGTCTCCGCGGGGGTCGCGCAGATCGCGGACCGGCGCCTGGACGCGGCGGAGACGCTCCAGAAGGCGATGCCGGGGTGGCTCAAGCAGGGCCTGGACGCCCATGTCACGGTCGACGGCCGCGCGCGGGCGATGCGGGACCCGCTCGCGTACACCGAACTGCTCTGCGGACTGCATCCGGTGGGCACCCCTCAGCTGTGCGCCGACCGGATCGCGGCGACCTCGGAGCGCACGGGGATCACTCGCTTCGCGCTGCTTGTCGAGGGCTCGGGCGATCTGGCGACCACGGAGGAGAACGTCCGAAGGCTGGGTGCCGAGGTGCTGCCCCAGCTCGGCTGAGCCGCTGGGGCGGGGAGCTGCCGCTCCGGTACTAGTACACCTCCCGCGTACGGAGCGGCAGCAAAAGGCGTCAGCAGTCCCGCAGTTCGGGCGACTGGTTGAGCAGCTGCCCCCGGATCGAGGTGAACCGGGCGAGCCTGTCGTCCACGGATGCATCCAGCGGGAACACCGCCACACGGTGGCAGTTCTGGAATGCGAGACGCACTCCGAAGTGCCGCTGCAGAGCGCCGCGAATGGCGTCACTCGCGAGCGCCCGCAGGAGCTGGCCGCGCGCCTGCTCGTTGGGTGGCGGCGTCTGGTTGTCGGCGAACTCGCCGCCGTCAACCTTCAGCTGGGCCACCAGGGAGCTGATCATCTCCCATGCGTAAGGCAGGGAGGTCCGGACGCAGTCGACGAATTCCGCTTCATCGACCTCGCCTCGCTCGGCCTGTTCCAACAGCGCCGGTGAGACGTCGAGCGACATGGGTTCTCCTCTCGCACCCCCGGGGAGCGGGGGCTTCCGGACAGGGAAGGAGTCCGCACACGCAGCGTGCACGCACGGCGACCTCCTGCTTATACGTTAAGCACCGGACCCGCGCTGCACCAGGAGATTGGGAACATAACCGGCCAGGATCGAACAGGTCCATCGCCGGAGGAATCGCGCGGACCACCCGGGGTCGAGTAGCGTTGCGCCCCATGCGTCTCGTCATTGCCCGATGCTCCGTGGATTACGCGGGCAGGCTCACAGCCCATCTCCCGTCGGCCCCCCGCCTGATCCTTGTGAAGGCGGACGGCAGTGTCTCGATCCACGCGGACGACCGGGCCTACAAACCCCTCAACTGGATGTCCCCGCCCTGCACCTTGAAGGAGGGGACGGGGGACGACGCGGGCGTCTGGACCGTCGTGAACAAGGGCGGCGAGAAACTGATCATCACGATGGAGGAGATCCTGCACGACTCCTCGCACGAACTGGGCGTGGATCCCGGCCTCATCAAGGACGGCGTGGAAGCGCATCTCCAGGAGCTGCTCGCCGACCGGATCGAGACGCTCGGAGAGGGTTATTCGCTGATCCGGCGCGAGTACATGACGGCGATCGGCCCGGTGGACATCCTCTGCCGCGACGCCGACGGCCAGACCGTCGCCGTCGAGATCAAGCGGCGCGGCGAGATCGACGGTGTCGAACAACTCACCCGTTATCTCGAGCTGTTGAACCGCGACCCGCACCTGGCCCCCGTCAAGGGCATCTTCGCCGCCCAGGAGATCAAGCCGCAGGCCCGCGTGCTCGCCACCGACCGCGGCATCGGCTGCGCCGTCCTTGACTACAACGCGATGCGTGGCATCGAGGACGACAAGCTGCGGCTTTTCTAGAACTTCTCGTACGTGAGAGGGCCGGGTCCTGGTGGACCCGGCCCTCTTTTCCGTACGTGCGTCAGACCGCTCCGTACGTCAGATCGTCGACGCCGTGCTGGACGCGCTGTCGCTCGTCGCCGGGCTGCTCGCCGGGTCGCTGCCGGCGGGGCCGCTCGCCGAGTTCGACGTGTCCGGGGACGACGGCGGGTCCGTGGCGGGGTCCGTCGTCGGCGGCGGGGTCGTCGGCGGAGGAGTCGTCGGCGGCTTCGTCGTGGGCGGCTTGGTCGTGGGCGGCTTCGTGGTCGGCGGCTTCGTCGTCGGCTTGTCCGTCGGCTTGTCCGTGGGCTTGTCCGTGGGCTTGTCGGTCGGCTTGTCCGAAGTGTCGTCGGACGGCGTTCCGCTGCCGCTCGGCTCGTCCGACGGTTCGCCGCTCTCGCTCGGAGTGCCGTCGTCCGCGGTGCCGGGGATGTTGTCCGGGCCGTCCTCGTCCGGGCGGCTCGTCGAGTCCTTGGCCGGCTTGTCGGCGGTCAGGCCGTCGTCGGCCTGGTCCTCGCTCGCCGACTGCTCCGTCTTGACCTTGTCCGGCGGGTTGTCGTCGTTGTCGGACGTCGCGCCGAGGGTCACCACGGTGCCGAGCACGGCGGCCAGGAGGGCTCCCGCGCCCGCCGCCACCAGGTTGCGCCGCGTGCCGTTGACGATGGAGCGGCGGGTCGGCGCCGGTCCAGCGCCCGCCGCTGGCGACGCGTTGCGGGTGACCAGGGTCTCGGGCTCCGGGGGCGGGGTGGGCAGCGCGAACGCCGCCGGGACGCCGCCGGGGGGCGACGCCGACTCCTCGTAGCGCGCGTCGGGCACTTCTTCGCCGGCGGCCGTGCGTCCGCCGGACAGCACGCCGCCCGAGCGGTCGGCGACCAGGGCGAGGGCCCTGCGGCCCGCGATCATGCCCCGCTTGTCGGCGAGCGCGCCGCGCAGGCCGATGGAGGCCTCCAGCTCGACGCGGGCCCGGTCGAGCTGTCCGCCGCAGAGCGCGAGGATGCCGAGCTCGTGGTGGAAGTACGCCTCTTCGGCAACCTCTCCCGCGGTCCGTGCCGCCTCCTGGCCCGAGCGCAGGGCACGCTCCCAGGAGCCCCAGTCGAGCCCTCCCGCGAAGGCCGGCGCGACCGTGCGGGCGAGCAGCACGGCGGCGCTGTCCTCACTGCCGACGGAAGCACCGCCGGAAGAACCGCCGACGGAACCGCCGTTGGAGCCGCCGTTGGAGCCGCCGTTGGAGCCGCCGGACGCCCCCGAGGCGGACTGTCCCGCCACCAGGACGCCCAGCGCCGCGAGCACCGCGTCCGCCTCGGCCACGACCCGCTCCGGGCCGACCGAGGGATGCCCCGCCCACCAGGCGTAATGCTGGGCGGCGCTCTGGGCGCGCTCGGCGGCGTCGTCCGCGTACCCGGACGCCTCCAGCTGCGTACGCACCCCGGCGGCGAGCCGGTAGTGCGAGCCGACCGCCGTGACGAGCGCGGCGGAGACCAGCTCGGCGAGGGCCGCGTCCGCGTGGGTGTCCCCCACGAGGGCGGGCAGATGCGCCTGGTGCGGCAGCTCGCCGCCGAGCGCGACGGCGAACCGCAGCGTGGTGCGCGCCGACGGACTCAGCCGGGAGGCGAGCAGCACCGCGGGCGCCGCCCCGTCCGCGAGCGAGGGCAGCGGCACGTCGTGGCCCTCGGCGCCGAAGGGCGCGTCGACCGGGGCGTCGGTGAAGTAGCCGTACTCGTCGAAGGCGTTCGGGTCGGCGCGCAGCTGGTCGCGCTGGCGCAGCAGGGCGCCCGCCTGCACGAAGCGCAGCGGCAGTCCCTCCGACTCGAACCACAGGTCGCCTGCCCAGCTCGCCTCGTCGTCCGTCAGGACGCGGCCGACGGCACGCTCCAGGAGTTCGAGGCCGCCGCTGCGGCCCAGGCCGCCGAGGAAGACCTCTTCGAGGTGCGAGTCGGGCGAGGGCGCCGCGACGTCGGGGGTCGCGGAGATGAGGAAGGCGCACTCGGGCGTCGCCTCGAGCAGTTCCTCCAGGGCTGCCGCGCCGAACTCCAGGTCGTCCAGGACGACGACCGCGCCGATGTCGTGGACGAGTTCGAGCAGCAGGGTGCGGTCGGGGCGGTGCAGCGGGGCGTTGTAGACCGCGCCGAAGAGGTCCTGGAGCAGGTCGGCGGGCGTCTTGTGGTACCCGGAGAGCCGGACGACGCCGTCCGGTGCGAGGTCCGCGCAGTCCTCCGCGACGGCGTTCAGGAGCGCCGTGCGCCCCGAGCCCGCGGGACCGGTGAGCCGGACCGAGCGCCCGCGTGCGAGCAGGCGCACGAGCCGCTCGCGATCCTCCTGCCGCTCAAGGAGCGGCATCCGGGGCAGAGCGGGACCCGGCGGCACGGGCGGCGCCGCGGCACGGCGCAGCTCGGCCCGCTCGGCGGCGGTGCGCTTGACGGGGCGTGCGGGCCGCTCGCCCGGCGGGCAGTGCTCGATCTCGCTGCCGTCGACGGGGTTCACGGTGAGCAGGAAGTCGCCGGACACGAGCTGGACGGTGCGGGCGAGCGTGGGCGCGGGCTGCCCGAAGTCGGGTGTCAGCGGATCGCGCGGTGGCCGCACGGAGCGCGCGGAATCGTCGTCGTTGATGCCGTCATGGCCGTACTCTTCCGGTCCCCGGTTCATCGGGTCCATGGTCAAAGCCCCCCAGATGCGTCGTGTACACAGCCCCCTCCGGCCTTGTGCACACTGCGCTGTCGCTTCTGGTCCGGTGCCCCCGCTCGGGCGTCTGTCGTCATGACGGTGGGCGACCGAACCCTAGACCTTCGCTCAGTATCTCCGAACGGGCGGGGTACCGCCCCGTCCGAGACGTCACAGTCTCGTGAGGATTGTGCGCGAGATGCGTTTCACCCCCAGATCGGCTGGGGATCATCGCGGATCACACGCGGGGAAGCGATTCCACCCCGATGCCGCCCTCGATGGCAAGGATTCTGTGCAGCCGGGTGGCCACGAGCAGGCGCTGCATCTGGGGCGGCACGCTGCGCAGCACCAGTCGGCGTCCGCACCGGCCCGCGCGTCGGTGCGCGCCCATGATGACGCCGAGTCCCGTGGCGTCCCACGAGTCGAGTTCGGACAGGTCGAGCACCAGGTCGCCGGCTCCGTCGTCGACGGCCGAGTGCAGGACCGTTCGGGCGTCCGCCGCGCTGCGTACGTCGAGGCGTCCCCCGACGACCAGCTGGGCCTGGTCGCCCCTGATGTGCATATGCGCTCCCCGAGAGTGCTGAGTTTCCTGTGACGTCTGTTCCGTAAGGCGTCTGCGTATGTCACTGCAACTGACTGCCGCATGGGCAAGGAAGTTGCCGTCTGTAAGCGAACCGATACCGAATTCACTCCGAGGGGTGACCCCGCAAGGCAGGAGGAGACGTCAGTGCTTGTAGAAGCCCTGCCCGCTCTTGCGGCCGATGTCACCGGCGTCAACCATCCGGCGCATCAGCTCGGGCGGCGCGAACTTCTCGTCCTGGGACTCCGTGTAGATGTTGCTCGTGGCGTGCAGCAGGATGTCGACGCCCGTCAGATCGGCGGTCGCGAGCGGCCCCATGGCGTGCCCGAAGCCGAGCTTGCAGGCGATGTCGATGTCCTCCGCGGAGGCGACGCCCGACTCGTAGAGCTTGGCGGCCTCGACGACGAGCGCGGAGATCAGACGGGTCGTCACAAAGCCCGCGACGTCGCGGTTCACGACGATGCAGGTCTTGCCGACGGACTCGGCGAACTCACGCGTGCGGGCGAGGGTTTCGTCGCTGGTCTTGTAGCCGCGCACCAGTTCGCACAGCTGCATCATCGGCACCGGCGAGAAGAAGTGCGCGCCCACGACCCGCTCCGGACGCTCCGTCACGGCCGCGATCTTCGTGATCGGGATCGCGGAGGTGTTCGACGCGAGTACGGCGTCCTCGCGCACGATCTTGTCGAGCGTACGGAAGATCTCGTGCTTGACCTCGAGCTTCTCGAAGACGGCCTCGACGACGATGTCCGCGTCGGCGACGGCGTCCATGTCGGTGCTCGTCGTGATGCGCCCGAGCGCCGCCTCGGCGTCCTCGGCGGCGAGCTTGCCCTTGCTCACGAACTTGTCGTACGACGCCTTGATCCCGTCGGTGCCACGGGTCAGGGCCTCATCGGTGACGTCGCGCAGGACGACGTCCCAGCCCGCCTGGGCGGAGACCTGTGCGATGCCGGACCCCATGAGTCCGGCTCCGATGACGGCGAGCTTCCGTGCCACTGTTCCGACTCCCCTACCGCTTATCACGCCTGGCTTACACGCTGTTTACGTTTGCCCTTCCGGCGGACATTAGCGGTCGTGAGCGCGACTGTGGCCGTGAAGTAATGCGCGTCACGTCTCAGATGACGGACATCACACTGGTACGCCTCATTCGGCGCCGCGCACCGCGTAGTTGAGGACCTTCTCGCCGAGCAGGTCCTCCATCTCGTCGAGCAGGACGAGGGCGTCGCGGGAGACTTCGGCGGGCTCGCGGCACTTGACCATCTCGTCGCCGATCCAGGCCATGAGCGTGCTGTGGACCCAGGAGAGCTGACCCGCGATCAGGCCGGGCATCGGATCGCCGTCGGCGGCCTGCGCCTCCTCGGCGAGGGTCTTCGTGAGGTGGCCGAGCGCCTGCTGCTGGATCTCCCAGAGCCGGGAGCGCAGGGGGTGGGCCTCGGTGATGACCTTCATGAAGTCGGCCCAGCCCGAGAAGAGGCCGACCTGGGGCGACACGCCCTCCACGTCCGAGCGCAGCGCGCGCAGCACCGCGGCGGCGGCGGACTCCCCCGCGCGACGGCCCCGTACGTAGCCGGAGAGGCGGTCGACGACGGCGTCACCCCGGTCGAGGAAGAGGTCCTCCTTGACCGGGAAGTAGTTGTAGACGGTGTTCACGGAGACGTCCGCGGCTTCCGCGACCTCCGCGACGGTCACCGTGACGAAGCCGTGCTCCAGGAACAGCCCCGTCGCGATGTCCGAGATGCGCTGCTTCGTCTGCCGCTTCTTGCGCTCCCTGAGCCCTTCAGCCATGGAACCACCTTACGACCATCGGCTAGGGCGACTGAAAACTTGGGGCGATCCCAAAACTTGGTGTCATTGCAAAATTTAAGAGACTCTGTTTTTGTGGTCGCCATGGCAATCATCAGCACGGCCGGACTCACCCAGACCTTCCGGACCAAACGCGGCGCCGTCGAGGCCGTGCGCGGCATCGACCTGACCGTCGCCCCCGGCGAGATCCTCGGCTTCCTCGGGCCGAACGGCGCGGGCAAGACGACGACGCTGCGCATGCTCACCACGCTCCTGGCGCCCACCGGCGGCGCCGCCACCGTCGCGGGCATCGACCTGGCCCGCGACCCGGCCGCCGTCCGGCGCAGGATCGGGTACGTGGCCCAGTCCGGCGGCGTCGACCTGAGCATCTCCGTACGCGAGGAACTGGTCACCCAGGGCCGCCTCTACCGCCTGACGAAGCCGCAAGCCGCCGCCCGCGCGGAGGAGTTGGCCGCCGACCTGGGCCTCACCGACCTCCTCGACCGCAAGTGCGCGACCCTCTCCGGCGGCCAGCGCCGACGGCTCGACATCGCCATGGGGCTCATGCACCGGCCCGAGGTGCTCTTCCTCGACGAGCCGACCACCGGGCTCGACCCGGGCAGCAGGGCCGACCTGTGGGCCCTTGTGCGGCGGCTGCGCGACGACCACGGCACCACCGTGGTCCTGACCACCCACTACCTCGACGAGGCCGACGCGCTCTGCGACCGCCTCGTCGTCATCGACAAGGGCGTCGTGGTCGCCGAAGGCACGCCGAGCGCGCTCAAGCTCCGGTACGGCGGCTCCATCGACGCCACACTCCAGGACACGTTCCTGGCCGTCACCGGGCGCGACCTCACCCCCAAGGACACGGCGCCGGTCGCCGTCTGAACCCCAGGACCCCTGATGTCTGCTTTCCTCTCCGACACCGCGCTGATCTTCGGGCGGTACGCCCGCCAGACCCTGCGCTCCAAGTTCCAGATCCTCTTCGGCGTCCTGATGCCGCTGCTCTACCTGCTCTTCTTCGGCCCGCTCCTGACCGACCTGCCGCTCGGCTCGCGCGGCGACTCCTGGCAGGTGCTCGTGCCGGGGCTGCTGCTCCAACTCGGCCTGTTCGGTGCCTCGTACAGCGGATTCGCGATCATCATCGAGAAGCAGTTCGGTGTGGTGGAGCGGATGCGGGTGACGCCGGTCAGCCGGCTCGCGCTGCTGCTGGGGCGGGTGCTCCGCGATGCCGCGCTCTTCGTCTTCCAGGCGGTGCTGCTCGTCCTGGCGGCCGTGGTGATGGGGCTGCGGGCGCCGCTCGTCGGCATCCTCATCGGCTTCGCGTTCGTGGCGGTCCTGACGATCGTCCTCGCGTCCCTCTCGTACGCGCTCGCGCTGCTCGTCTCCAAGCCGCACGAGTTCGGCCCCGTGATCAACGCGGTGAGCATGCCCTCGATGCTGCTCTCCGGCCTGATGCTGCCGATGGCCCTGGCGCCGGGGTGGCTGGACGTGCTCTCGCACTTCATGCCGTTCCGCTACCTCGTGGACGCGGTGCGGGCCGCCTACGTGGGCGAGTACGCGAGTACGGCGATGCTGTACGGCGTCCTGATGGCCGCCGCGCTCGCGCTCGGGTCCGTGACGGTGGGCACACGTGTCTTCCGGAAGGCCGGCGCGTAACTAGGCTGACCTCATGGTCAATCTGACGCGCATCTACACCAGGACCGGCGACCAGGGCACGACGGCCCTCGGCGACATGAGCAGGACCGCCAAGACGGATCTGCGGATCTCGGCGTACGCCGACGCCAACGAGGCCAACGCCGCCATCGGCACGGCGATCGCGCTCGGTCAGCTCGACGAAGAGGTCGTGAAGGTCCTGGTCCGGGTCCAGAACGACCTCTTCGACGTGGGCGCCGACCTGTCCACGCCGGTCGTGGAGGAGCCGAAGTACCCGCCGCTGCGCGTCGAGCAGTCCTACATCGACAAGCTGGAGCAGGACTGCGACCGCTTCCTCGACGAGCTGGAGAAGCTCCGCAGCTTCATCCTGCCGGGCGGCACACCGGGCGCGGCGCTGCTGCACCAGGCGTGCACGGTGGTGCGGCGGGCGGAGCGGTCCACGTGGGCGGCCTTCGAGGTCCACGGGGAGGTCATGAACCCCCTGACCGCCACCTATCTCAACCGGCTCTCCGACCTCCTGTTCATCCTGGCCCGTGCGGCCAACAAGGAGGTCGGAGACGTGCTGTGGGTGCCGGGCGGCGAGCGTTAGAGCTTGCTCAGGAAGCTCGGCTCCTTCTCGCCGTCCCGCACCGCCGGCGCCTGCTTCGGGAAGACCGTGTAGGCCGCCGCGATGATCACGTTGATGCCGATCAGCCACAGCATCCTCTGCTGCCACATCCGCAGTGAGCCGATGTCCCCGTCGCCCCCGACGTACCAGACCGCTCCCTGGAGCAGCGCCATCGCGATCAGTCCGGCCAGGATCCAGCGGGCGGCGATCTTCCACTCGTGGATCGCGCGGGCCGTGCCGTACTTGGGGGTGGACGGCGGCGGGCCGCCCGCGAAGCGGTGGGCGACGCGGACGTCCACCCACTTGATCGTGTAGTGGCCGAGGGCGATGGAGTAGCCGATGTAGACGGCGGCCAGGCCGTGCTTCCAGTCCGGCTCCGCGCCGTTCTTCAGGTCGATCGCGGTGACGACGAAGAGGACGATCTCCAGGATCGGCTCGCACAGCAGCACCGCGACGCTCGCGCGCGGCATCTTCGCCGCGTAGCGCAGGGCCAGGCCTCCGGCCAGCAGCACCCAGAAGCCGACCTCGCAGATGATGATCAGCGTGACGATCATTGTTCGCTCCTCTCGGTCACCCTTCCAGGCTCCCGGCGGACCGGCCGCGGATCATCGTCGCCAGTGACGAAGTGGGACTGCATCCTTCGATGTAGCGCGCGGTTCCTCCCTCAGGATCAGGCACGGCCCCGGCACGCCGTGTTGGATGGACGCATGGCCCTGTCCCTCCCCCGCCCGCACCGCGTCGACGTACAGATCTCCGTGGCCAGCGTGCTCGCCGGGCTCGCGTGGTGGGCACTCGGGCTCACCATGCAGACGGACCGGCCGCTCGGCAGCACCTGGGCGCTGATCCCGCTCCTCGTCCTCGCCGGGCTCGAACTGCTGCGCAGGAGCAGGCCGCGGACGGCCCTGATCATCGCCACGCTCGCACTGATCGCCGACCAGTTCACCGCGGGGAATCTGGCCACGGTCATGATGTTCACGGACATCATGTACGCGGCCGTGGTGTACGGCACTCCGGCCTCCGCCCGGCGCATCCCGGTCACCACGGGGCTGATCACGGTGGCGGTGACGATCGGGTTCCTGGCCTGGCTGCGGGAGCCCGAAGCGATCCTCATCGGCGTCCTCACCGGCCTGGTGTCCTTCGCCCCCGCGACCACCGGCGTTCTCGTGCGCACCCACCGCGAGGCCGCCGTCGCCGCGCGCCTGCGGGCCGAACAGACCGCGCTGCTCGCCGAGATGGACCGCGTGCAGGCCATCACCGCCGAGCGGGCCCGGATGGCCCGCGAGCTGCACGACATGGTCGCCAACCACCTCTCGGCGATCGCCATCCACTCCACGGCCGCGCTCTCCCTGGACGACCCGAAGACCACCCGCGACGCCCTCGCCGTCATCCGGGAGAACAGCGTCGAGGGTCTGTCGGAGATGCGCCGCCTCATCGGCATCCTGCGGGACTCCAGCGACGACCGGGAGCCGACGGTCGCGCCCACTCTGGACGGCCTCGGCTCCCTGATCGACAACGCCGGTACCAATGGTCTGGACGTCACCCTCGACGACACCCGTGGCCCGGACGACTCCAAGCTCCCCGCCCCGGTCGAACTCGCGGCGTACCGCATCATCCAGGAGTCCCTGACCAACGCCCTGAAGCACGCATCGCCCGGCCCGGTGACGGTGACGCTCACCCAGCGGCGGCGCGCCCTCGAAGTCCGCGTGACCAGCCCGTACGGATCACCGTCCGGCCCCCGCGCCCCGGGCTCCGGCGCCGGTCTGGTCGGCATGCGGGAGCGCACCGAACTCCTGGGCGGCGCCTTCGAGTCCGGGCCCGAGAGCAGCGCGTCCCCCGACGGCGAGAAGGTGTGGAGCGTGCACGCGACCCTGCCCGTCGCCCCCTCGGACCTCGACCCCATCGATGAAGGAGTGACCGAATGATCCGAGTGCTCGTCGCCGAGGACCAGTCCGCCGTACGGGCGGGACTCGTCCTGATCCTGCGCAGCGCGCCGGACATCGAGGTGGTCGGCGAGGCGGCCGACGGCGAGGAGGCGGTGGCGCTCGCCCGTGAACTGAGGCCCGATCTGGTGCTGATGGACATCCAGATGCCGCGCCTCGACGGGGTCTCCGCGACCCGGCAGGTCGTCGCCGAGGACCTCGCGGACGTGCTCGTCCTGACCACCTTCGACCTCGACGAGTACGTCTTCGGGGCGCTGCGCGCGGGCGCCTGCGGGTTCCTCCTGAAGAACACCGAGGCCAAGGACCTCCTGGAGGCGGTCCGCACGGTCGGCCGCGGCGAGGGCCTGATCGCCCCGGCCGTCACCCGGCGGCTGATCGCCGAGTTCGCCGCCCCGCAGACCGTGCGGCGCGCACGCCGGGAGAACGGACCCGATCCCGCCATCCTCGACACCCTCACCCGCCGCGAGCGCGAGGTGCTCGCCCGCATCGGCGAAGGGCTCTCGAACGCGGAGATCGCGAGTCGTCTGGACATGGCGGAGGCGACGGTGAAGACCCATGTCAGCCGCCTCCTCGGCAAGCTGGAGCTGCGCAGCAGGGTCCAAGCGGCCGTCCTCGCGCAGGAGTTGGGTGTATGAGCCCGGGTCCGGTGCGCCCGACCGGCGCGATCCGGCCAATGGTTCAGACCTCTTGACCGCTGGTCCAGACCTTTCTATTCTCACCGGCACTGCGGTGAGCACTCCCCCACGTGTTCCACGTGCTCACGGGCGGCGCAGGGTTCCACCCCTATGACCCCCGGATCTCACCCGAGGAGCACACAGTGCGCTTCAGACACAGAGCCGTGGCAGGCCTCACCACCCTGCTGCTCCCGCTCGCCACCCTCGTCGCGCTCGGCGGTCCCGCCGAAGCCGCGCCGGAAGCCGCCCCCGCGGCCACCGCCACGTACGCCAAGACCCAGGACTGGGGCAGCGGCTTCGAGGGCAAGTGGACCGTCAAGAACACCGGAACCACCTCCATCAGCTCCTGGTCGGTCGCGTGGGACTTCCCCACCGGCACGAAGGTGTCCTCCGCCTGGGACGCCACCGTCACCAACTCCGGCAACCGCTGGACCGCCAAGAACCTCGGCTGGAACGGGACGCTCGCCCCCGGCGCCTCGGTCTCCTTCGGGTTCAACGGCTCGGGCCCCGGCTCGCCCTCCAACTGCACGCTCAACGGCGGCAGTTGTGACGGCGGCAGCGTCCCCGGCGACAACCCTCCCTCGGCACCCGGCACCCCCACCGCGTCCGACATCACCAACACCTCGGTGAAGCTCGCCTGGAGCGCGGCCACCGACGACAAGGGCGTCAAGAACTACGACGTCCTGCGCGACGGCTCCAAGGTCGCCACGGTGACCGGCACGTCGTACGCCGACAGCGGCCTCACCGCGGGCACCGACTACTCGTACACGGTCCAGGCCCGCGACACCGCGGACCAGACAGGACCGGCATCGGGCGCCGTCAAGGTGCACACCACGGGCGGCACCGACCCGGGCCCGGGACCGGGTGACAAGGTCAAGCTCGGCTACTTCACCCAGTGGGGCGTCTACGGACGCAACTACCACGTGAAGAACATCGACACCTCGGCCTCCGCCTCCAAGATCACGCACATCAACTACGCCTTCGGCAACGTCCAGGGCGGCAAGTGCACGATCGGCGACGCCTACGCCGACTACGACAAGGCGTACACCGCCGACCAGTCCGTCGACGGCAAGGCGGACACCTGGGACCAGCCCCTGCGCGGCAACTTCAACCAGCTGCGCAAGCTCAAGGCCAAGCACCCCAACCTCAAGGTCCTGTGGTCCTTCGGCGGCTGGACCTGGTCCGGCGGCTTCACCGACGCCATGAAGAACCCGGCCGCCTTCGCCAAGTCCTGCCACGACCTGGTGGAGGACCCGCGTTGGGCCGACGTCTTCGACGGCATCGACCTGGACTGGGAGTACCCCAACGCCTGCGGCCTGACCTGTGACACCAGCGGCCCGGCATCGATGAAGAACATGATGCAGGCGTTCCGCACCGAGTTCGGCAAGGACGCCCTGGTCACCGCGGCCATCACCGCCGACGGCTCCAGCGGCGGCAAGATCGACGCGGCCGACTACGGCGGCGCGTCGCAGTACGCCGACTGGTACAACGTGATGACGTACGACTTCTTCGGCGCGTGGGCGGCCAAGGGCCCGACGGCCCCGCACTCCCCGCTCACGTCCTACCCCGGCATCCCGCAGGACGGCTTCAACTCCGCCGACGCCATCACGAAGCTGAAGGCGAAGGGCGTCCCCGCCTCGAAGCTCCTGCTCGGCATCGGCTTCTACGGCCGCGGCTGGACGGGCGTCACCCAGAAGGAGCCGGGCGGCACGGCGACCGGCGCGGCGCCCGGAACGTACGAAGCGGGCATCGAGGACTACAAGGTCCTCAAGAACTCCTGCCCCGCCAACGGCACGATCGCCGGCACGGCCTACGCCCACTGCGGCAACAACTGGTGGTCGTACGACACCCCGGCGACGGTCAAGAGCAAGATGGCCTGGTCGAAGCAGCAGGGCCTGGGAGGCGCCTTCTTCTGGGAGTTCAGCGGTGACACCACCAACGGTGAGTTGGTGGCTGCCATCAATGACGGTCTGAAG
Organism: Streptomyces sp. NPDC055243; assembly: GCF_044544025.1. NCBI lineage: Bacteria > Bacillati > Actinomycetota > Actinomycetes > Kitasatosporales > Streptomycetaceae > Streptomyces > Streptomyces sp. NPDC055243. The sequence continues at coordinate 328,309 of NZ_JBITWR010000009.1, read as the reverse complement.
TAGCCCGTCCCGCACAGACGAAGCCGGGAAGACGAGTACGCCCCTCGTCTTCCCGGCTTCTTGCCGTCTAGGCCACGTTCACCCGCTGGCCGGGAGGCGCCGCCTCGAGCCAGGCCAGGAAACCGGTGAGCGCGTCCTCGCCCATCGCCAGCTCAAGGCGCACGCCGCGGTGCAGACAGCCGAGCACGATCGCGTCGGAGAGCAGCGCGAGCTCTTCCTCGCCGTCCGGCGCACGACGGTCGACGACCTCGATGGCCGAGCGCTCGAGGACCCGGCGCGGCCGGGGAGCGTACGAGAAGACGCGGTACCACTCGATCCGGTCGCCGTTGTAGCGGGCGACGCCGTACCCCCAGCCCTTGCCGGAGGTGTCGCCCTTCTCCGGGGCGTTCCAGCGCAGGCTGCAGTCGAAGGTGCCGCCGGAGCGCTGGATGAGCCGGCGCCGCAGTCCGAAGACGAAGAGCCCCACCAGTACCAGCGCGACCAATACGAGTCCGCACACGAGCAGAGTGAGGATCATCGGCACCGACCTCCTCGCCTCTTCGAAACGGACCAACAGAATTGCACCCGCATTGCCTCAGCCGCGACCCGGTCCGGATTGCTCCGGACCTGGCCGCGGCTGAGTCACGTCAACGCCGTCGCGCCGGTTTCAGCGCGACGAAACCGCCCGCAGTCGGACGTCCGCGCGACGCTCGGCGGAGGCGTCTGCCTCCGACTTCGCGCGCTCGAGCGCCCGCTCCGCACGCTGGACATCGATCTCGTCCGACAGCTCGACGATCTCAGCAAGCAGTGACAGCTTGTTGTCCGCGAAGGAGATGAATCCTCCGTGGACGGCGGCGACGACAGTGTTGCCGTCACTCGTACGAATGGTCACCGGGCCCGACTCCAGCACACCGAGCAGCGGCTGGTGACCGGGCATGACGCCGATGTCGCCGGACGTGGTGCGCGCGACGACCAGGGTGGCCTCGCCGGACCAGACGCTACGGTCCGCGGCGACCAGCTCGACATGCAGCTCAGCAGCCAAGGGTGGCTCCTCGGGTCACCACCCGGCGGCTTCGCCGGGTGTTGGGTCAAATTCTAGTGGGCGTATCGGGAGGGGCGGGACTGGCCCACCCCTCCCGTGAGTCACGGACTCAGGAGACGCCGAGCTCCTTGGCCTTCGCCTTCAGGTCCTCGATGCCACCGCACATGAAGAACGCCTGCTCGGGGAAGTGGTCGTACTCGCCGTCGATGATCGAGTTGAACGCGGCGATCGACTCGTCGAGCGGCACGTCCGAACCGTCCAGGCCGGTGAACTGCTTGGCGGCGTGGGTGTTCTGCGACAGGAAGCGCTCGACGCGACGGGCGCGCTGAACGACCAGCTTGTCCTCTTCGCTGAGCTCGTCGATGCCGAGGATCGCGATGATGTCCTGGAGGTCCTTGTACTTCTGCAGGATTCCCTTGACGCGCATGGCGGCGTCGTAGTGGTCCTGCGCGATGTAGCGGGGGTCCAGGATGCGGGACGTCGAGTCCAGCGGGTCGACCGCCGGGTAGATGCCCTTCTCCGAGATCGGACGCGACAGCACGGTCGTCGCGTCGAGGTGCGCGAAGGTCGTGGCCGGGGCCGGGTCGGTGAGGTCGTCCGCGGGGACGTAGATCGCCTGCATCGAGGTGATCGAGTGACCACGCGTCGAGGTGATGCGCTCCTGGAGGAGGCCCATCTCGTCGGCCAGGTTCGGCTGGTAGCCCACCGCGGAGGGCATACGGCCGAGCAGGGTCGAGACCTCGGAACCGGCCTGCGTGAAGCGGAAGATGTTGTCGATGAAGAACAGCACGTCCTGCTTCTGCACATCGCGGAAGTACTCCGCCATGGTCAGACCGGCAAGGGCGACACGCAGACGCGTGCCCGGCGGCTCGTCCATCTGGCCGAAGACCAGGGCGGTCTTGTCCAGAACGCCCGACTCTTCCATCTCGTCGATGAGGTCGTTGCCCTCACGGGTGCGCTCGCCGACACCGGCGAACACGGAAACGCCCTCGTGCAGCTTGGCCACACGCATGATCATTTCCTGGATGAGGACGGTCTTGCCGACGCCCGCTCCACCGAACAGACCGATCTTTCCACCCTTGACGTACGGGGTGAGAAGGTCGACCACCTTCAGGCCGGTCTCGAACATCTCGGTCTTGGACTCGAGCTGGTCGAAGGCCGGGGCCTTGCGGTGGATGGGCCAACGCTCGGTGACGTCGGCCTCGGCCTCGGGGTGGTTCAGGATCGCACCGAGGGTGTTGAACACCTTGCCCTTGGTGATGTCACCGACGGGGACGGTGATGCCCGAGCCCGTGTCGGTCACCGCGGCCTGGCGGACCAGACCGTCGGTGGGCTGCATGGAGATGGCGCGGACGATGCCGTCGCCGAGGTGCTGGGCGACCTCGAGCGTCAGCGTCTTCTTCTCGCCGTCCTTGGCCGGGTCGGCGACCTCGACGTGCAGGGCGTTGTAGATCTCCGGCATCGCGTCGACGGGGAACTCCACGTCGACGACCGGGCCGATCACCCGGGCGACGCGGCCCGTGGCAACGGCCGTATCAACAGTGGTCGTCATTACTTGTCACTCCCCGCAGAAGCGTCGGCCAGGGCACTGGAGCCACCGACGATCTCGCTGATTTCCTGGGTGATTTCGGCCTGGCGGGCCGCGTTGGCAGAACGGGTGAGAGCGTTGATCAGGTCACCCGCGTTGTCGGTGGCCGACTTCATCGCGCGGCGCGTGGCGGCGTGCTTGGAAGCAGCCGACTGGAGCAGCGCGTTGTAGATACGGCTCTCGACGTAGCGCGGCAGCAGAGCGTCAAGGACGTCCTCCGCCGACGGCTCGAAGTCGTACAGCGGGCGGGCCTCGTCCGTCGTGCCCGCCTCTTCCGCGACCTTCTCGAGGCTCAGCGGGAGCAGCCGGGAACCGGTCGCTTCCTGCGTCATCATCGAGATGAACTCGGTGTAGACGATGTGGAGTTCATCCACGCCGCCCTCAGCCGTGTCCGTCTCGATGGCCTCGATCAGGGGCGCGGCGATCGTCTTGGCGTCCGCGTAGGAAGGGGCATCCGTGAAGCCCGTCCACTGCCCGGAGATCTTCCGCTCACGGAAGTTGTAGTGCGCGATGCCACGGCGGCCGACGATGTACGTGTCGACCTCCTTGCCCGCGTCCTGCAGCTTCTTGGTGAGCTTCTCCGCACCCTTGATGGCGTTGGAGTTGAAGGCGCCGGCCAGGCCGCGGTCGCTCGAGAGGAGCAGAACAGCGGCCCGGGTCGGAGCCTCGGCCTCGGTGGTCAGCGGGTGCTTGTCGTTGGCACCCGTGGCCACAGCGGTGACCGCGCGCGTGAGCTCGGTCGCGTACGGCGTGGAGGCGGTCACCTTGCGCTGTGCCTTGACGACACGCGAGGCGGCGATCATCTCCATCGCCTTGGTGATCTTCTTGGTCGCGGTGACGGATTTGATGCGACGCTTGTAGACCCGGAGCTGGGCTCCCATGAGTCAGGTCCCTTCCGTCGTCACTTGGACGCGTCGACGGCAGCCGGAGCGTCCTCGCCGAGCAGCTTGCCGTCCGAGGTCTCGAACTGCTTCTTGAACTCGGCGACGGCGTCGGTGATGGCCGTGATCGTGTCGTCGGACATCTTGCCGCCCTCCTTGATGGAGGTCATCAGGCCCTGCTCCTTGCGGTGCAGGTAGTCGAGCAGCTCGCGCTCGAAACGCCGGATGTCGTTGACCGGAACCTCGTCCATGCGGCCCGTGGTGCCGGCCCAGATGGAGATGACCTGGTCCTCGGTGGCCATCGGCTGGTACTGAGCCTGCTTGAGCAGCTCGACCATCCGCTGACCGCGCTCGAGGGAGGCCTTCGACGCGGCGTCCAGGTCGGAACCGAAGGCGGCGAACGCCTCCAGCTCGCGGTACTGGGCGAGGTCCACGCGGAGACGGCCGGACACCTGGCGGATCGCCTTGTGCTGGGCGGAGCCACCGACACGGGAGACCGAGATACCGACGTTCAGGGCCGGACGCTGACCGGCGTTGAACAGGTCGGACTCCAGGAAGCACTGACCGTCGGTGATGGAGATGACGTTGGTCGGAATGAACGCCGACACGTCGTTCGCCTTGGTCTCGACGATCGGGAGACCCGTCATCGAGCCCTTGCCCATCTCGTCCGAGAGCTTCGCGCAGCGCTCGAGCAGACGCGAGTGCAGGTAGAAGACGTCACCCGGGTAGGCCTCGCGCCCCGGCGGGCGGCGGAGCAGCAGGGACACGGCGCGGTAGGCGTCGGCCTGCTTCGAGAGGTCGTCGAAGATGATGAGGACGTGCTTGCCCTCGTACATCCACTGCTGGCCGATGGCCGAGCCGGTGTAGGGCGCCAGGTACTTGAAGCCCGCCGGGTCGGACGCCGGGGCGGCGACGATGGTCGTGTACTCGAGCGCGCCGGCCTCTTCGAGGGCACCGCGCACGGAGGCGATGGTGGAACCCTTCTGACCGACGGCGACGTAGATGCAGCGCACCTGCTTGTTCACGTCGCCCGAGCGCCAGTTGTCGCGCTGGTTGATGATCGTGTCGACGGCCAGGGCGGTCTTGCCCGTCTGGCGGTCACCGATGATCAGCTGACGCTGGCCACGGCCGATCGGGGTCATCGCGTCGACGGCCTTGTAGCCGGTCTCCATCGGCTCGTGGACCGACTTGCGGTCCATGACCGTGGGGGCCTGCAGCTCGAGGGCGCGGCGTCCGGACGTCTCGATCTCGCCGAGGCCGTCGATCGGGGCGCCGAGCGGGTCGACGACGCGGCCGAGGTAGCCCTCGCCCACCGCGACGGACAGGACCTCGCCGGTACGGGTGACCGGCTGGCCCTCTTCGATGCCGCTGAACTCGCCGAGTACGACGGCGCCGATCTCGCGCTCCTCAAGGTTGAGGGCGAGACCGAGGGTGCCGTCCTCGAACTTCAGCAGCTCGTTGGCCATGGCCGAGGGCAGGCCCTCGACCTTCGCGATGCCGTCACCGGCAACGGTGACCGAACCGACCTCCTCGCGCGAGGCCGCGTCCGGCTTGTACGCCTGGACAAAGTTCTCCAGTGCGTCCCGGATCTCCTCCGGCCGGATCGTGAGCTCCGCCATCTGGGTTCCCTGCTCTCCTTGTTGGGCCCGAAGTTTCACTTTGGGGGTCTGGGGACTCCCCCCAAGTAAGAGGTGAATCCTCTGCACGGCCCAACTAGGGCCGTCATTCCTACGTTTTGAGTTACTGCTAGCGCGCCATGCGGCGGTGCGCGTCCTCGAGGCGGTCCGCGATGCTGCCGTTGATGATCTCGTCGCCGACCTGCACCGTGATCCCGCCGAGGACCTCGGGGTCCACGTCGAGGTTCAGGTGCATCTGGCGGCCGTAGACCTTCGCAAGGACGGCACCGAGGCGCTGCTTCTGCTGGTCCGTGAGGGGCACAGCCGAGGTGACGACGGCGACCATCCGGTTCCGGCGGTCCGCGGCCAGCTTGGAGAGGGACTCGAGTCCCGTCTCCAGGCTACGTCCACGGGGCGCGGTCACAAGGCGCTCGACCAGCCGCTCCGTCACCGCGTTGGCCCGGCCACCGAGCAGGCTGCGCAGCAGCTCGCTCTTGGCCGTGCCCGTGGCGGCACGGTCGGTCAGCGCGGACCGGAGCCCGGTGTTCGAGGAGACGATCCGGCCGAACCGGAACAGCTCGTCCTCGACGTCGTCCAGCGCGCCGGACTTCTGCGCACCGGTCAGCTCGGCGAGGTTGGTGAGCTCCTCGAGGGCGTCCACCAGGTCACGCGACTGCGACCAGCGCGAGCGGACCAGGCCGGCCACCAGGTCGGCGGTCTCGCCGCCCACCTGCCCGCCGAGCAGCCGCCCGGCGAGCTCTGCCTTGGCCTCACCGGACTGCGACGGGTCGGTGAGGACCCTGCGCAGCGAGACCTCGCGGTTGAACAGCGCGGTGACCGAGGCCAGCTCGTCCGCGAGCTTCTTGGCGTCGACCGACGTGTTGTCGGTCAGCGCGTCAAGACGCTCGCGCGCGTCGGCCAGGGCCTCGCGGCTGGCTCCGTGGGCTGTCATCGAGCCGCCTCGGCCTTCTCCTCGAGCTCGTCGAGGAAACGGTCGATGGTGCGGCTCTGCCGAGCGGAGTCCTCGAGGGACTCACCGACGAGCTTGCCGGCCAGGTCGGTGGCCAGCTGGCCCACGTCCTGACGCAGCGACTGCGCGGCGGCCTTGCGGTCGGCAGCGAGCTGCGTGTGACCTGCGGCGACGATCTCCTCGCGCTGCCGCTGGCCTTCGGCTCGCATCTCGGCGATGAGCTGGGCGCCCTGCTCCTGCGCCTCCTGGCGCAGACGCGCGGCCTCGTGCCGAGCCTCGGCGAGCTGAGCCTTGTACTGCTCGAGCACGCTCTGGGCCTCGGTCTGAGCGGCCTCGGCCTTCTCGATACCGCCTTCGATCGACTCCCGGCGCTCTTCCAGAACCTTGTTGATGTTCGGGAGGAGCTTCTTCCAGAAGAAGAAGAAGACGATGGCGAAGGCGATGGCGCCGACGAGCAGCTCAGGACCCGGCGGGACGAGCGGGTTCTGCTCCTCCTCGGCCGCCAGCTGAACCAGGTTGGCGATCACATCAGTGCCTTTCGTCGAAAAGTGTCAGTAAGCAGTGATTACTTACCGAACACGAACGGCATGACGATGCCGATGAGGGCGAGCGCCTCACAGAAGGCGAAGCCGAGGATCTGGTTGGCGCGGATCAGGCCGGCGGCCTCGGGCTGACGGGCCAGGGCCTGGGTGCCGTTACCGAACACGATGCCGACGCCGATGCCAGGGCCGATCGCGGCGAGGCCGTAGCCGATGGAGCCGAGGGAGCCGGAGACGCCTGCGGCGAGTTCGAGGGTCGCGGACATGCCGTTACTTCCTTCTCTTTCAAGGACCGGTGGGGGTTGGCCACCGGGCGATCTGGGGGGCTACTTGAGCCGGGGGGCACTCAGTGGTGCTCGGCGAGAGCGCCCTGAATGTAGGTGGCGGAGAGGAGCACGAAGACGTACGCCTGGACCGCCTGTACGAAAAGTTCGAAGAGGATCATGACGATGGTCATCACGAACGAGACACCGGCGGCCGGGATCATCCAGCTGTTCAGCAGGTACCAGGAGGCGACGGTGAACATCACCAGCATCAGGTGACCGGCGAACATGTTGGCGAAGAGTCGCACGGCGTGCGTGAAGGGACGCACAAGCAGGTTCGAGAAGAACTCGATGAACGACACGAGCCACTTGATCGGGCCCAGCGAGTTGTCGTAGCCGGTGATGTTCTTCCAGCCGCCGACGAACCCGTGGCGCTTGAAGGTGAGAGGCACCCAGATGAAGTAGACGACCGCCGCGAGCACGATCGGATACGCGATGACCGACGAGACCGGGAACTGGGTCAGCGGGATCACGGACCAGATGTTCATGATCCAGATGAAGAAGAACATCGAGACCATCAGGGGGACGTACTTCTCGCCCTCCTTCTTGCCCATCGTCTCGTAGACGATGCCGCGGCGTACGAAGTCGTAGCCGGCCTCACCGATCATCTGCAGCTTGCCCGGGACGACCTTGGCCTTGCCGAACGCCGCATAGAAGAAGCTGACCACGACGAGAGTCGTCAGCAGGGCGAGCAGCATGACCTTGTTGAACTCGAACCCGCCGACCTCGAAGATCGGCTTGAAGAGGAACGAGTGCAGGCCCGGAGCCGGGAAGCCACAGCCGTTGTCGGACATGATCCGACAGCTCCAGTCAAAGGCGAGCTCAGTTTGGTCAGCACTCACCGCGGGCTCCTTCGGCGTGACGCATAGGTACGGCAACCTCGTTGTCGTGTCGGCGCGGCGCGCAGCCGCGGTTCGGCACCAGACTGGTGTTTCGGATGTGGGCGCGGCGTTCAGGCATCGAGCCTCGCGATCGTGCAGGCGTCAGCTCAGATGCCCGCGCCGGCAGTGCCGCAGTTGGCACCGGACGATAGCAGCATCTCGAACGCGCATTTATCCCGGCCCTACCCTTCACGTCGAGGACCCCGACTTCTCCGGCTTGTCCTTCTGCTCGGAGTCGGGTTCGACGTAAAGGATCTTGGCCTTCATGAACGCGCGGGCCTGCGACGCCATCCACACGACGGTCGCGACCACAAGACCCACGGCAAATGCCTTGGGGTTGAACAACGTGGTGTCCTTGAAGAGAGCCACGAAGACAAGAAGCAGCAGGAGTTGGGCGACGTAGAGCATCAGCCCCATCGCCTGGAACAACTGCGGAAGCGATTTCGCCGTGCGTTGGAGTACGAACATACCGAGCCCCATGAAGGCGATCACCACCAGCGTGCCGACGACCGCTCCGAGCGCTCCCTTGCCGCCCGCGACCACAGCACTGACCGCGGCGGTGATCGCACCGGCGGCAGCTGTAGGTACGGCGGACTGAAGGAGAGTTCGGGTGTCTTGAGACGGCATGGCGGCGCTCCGCTTACTGATGGGGGCAGGGTGTCGTCATGGACGAGCGTAGTCCGGGGTCGAGAGTGTCCCTCGGGCCAATGGACCGTCGCACTACGGTCCTTCGGCTCTATTCCCTGGTTTCGTGAACGGTATCACAAACTATTTGATGAGGTCTTTACCTGCTAGGTGTGCTCGCCGTCACACATGAGAGTTAATCCGCGCGTATGTGCACGCGACGCGGCAACTTGTCTGGTATTGGGCGAGTTTGCCGATGGCGTCAGCTCGACGAACCGGCCTTGCGCCGATCCTCGAAGCGCGAGCGGGTGCCAACGGCCGTCGCCCCGTTGACGCCTGTTCCGACCGGTGGCCGGTCCTCCGCTTGCGCATCCGTCTCGTCCGGCGCACCCGCCTCGTCGGCCGCGGCCGCGGTCGCGGCCGACGAGGCCGCCTTGCGCCGCCGGTAGCGCGGCGGCACGAAGGACTCGGCCCAGCGCGGGATGTGCGGGGTGAACCGCGGCAGCATGAGCAGCACCAGGCCCACCGCGCTCAGGGCGACGATCACGAAGAGGATCCACATGCTGGCCGAGTGGACCGAGTAGGCCACCGTGCCGAAGCCGATCAGCGCCGACCAGAAGTACATGATCAGCACCGCGCGGCTGTGCGAGTGGCCGATCTCCAGGAGGCGGTGGTGGAGGTGGCCGCGGTCGGCGGCGAAGGGCGACTTGCCGTTCCACGTACGCCGGACGATCGCGAGGACCAGGTCGGCGAACGGGATCGCAATGATCGTCAGCGGCATCAGGAGCGGGATGAAGACCGGGAGCATCGCGTGCGTGGCATCGCGGGTGCCGCCGAAGTTCAGGCTCAGGGCGTCGCCGTCGATCTGGCCTGTGGCGGAGATCGCACCCGCCGCGAGGACCAGGCCGATCAGCATCGACCCCGAGTCCCCCATGAAGATCCGGGCGGGATGGATGTTGTGCGGCAGGAAGCCCAGGCACATGCCGATCAGGATCGCGGCGAAGAGCGTCGCGGGGGCGGCGGCCTCGATGCCGTAGCCGTACCAGAGACGGTAGGCGTAGAGGAAGAACGCCGTCGCCGCGATGCACACCATGCCCGCGGCGAGGCCGTCGAGGCCGTCCACGAAGTTCACCGCGTTGATCGTGATGACCACGAGCGCGACCGTCAGGAGCGTGCCCTGGCCCTGGTCCAGGAGGACCATGCCGTAGCCAGGAACCGGGATCCACAGGATCGTCAGGCCCTGGAGGACCATGACGCCTGCCGCGATCATCTGGCCGCCCAGCTTGATCAGGGCGTCGATCTCGAACTTGTCGTCCAGGACGCCGATCAGCCAGATCAGCGCGGCGCCGGAGAGCAGCGCGCGCGGTTCGTTCGACCGCTCGAAGACGTCGTTCAGGTTCGGCAGGTGGTCGGCGACCAGCAGACCGGCGCACAGCCCGAAGAACATCGCGATACCGCCGAGCCGGGGCGTCGGCTCCCGGTGCACGTCGCGGGCGCGGATCTCCGGCATGGCGCCGGCCACGATCGCGAACTTCCGCACCGGGCCGGTCAGCAGGTAAGTCACCGCGGCCGTGATGCAGAGCGTCAGCAGGTATTCACGCACGGGCTTCCCCACAGGTATCGCTGGCCATCTCAGCCCCACACCCTAGCTCTGCGTGCATACGGTTGGGGACTTCCGGGTAGCGACGATGGTTGCACGAGTACGCGCCTTCCTCTGACGCGTCTACCCCGACCTAGTCCGTATACGGCGGAAATCTGCCCACCAGTTCACGCACTTCGTCTCGTACTTTCGAGTCCCTCGCCTCCTTGGATTCCTCACGCACCGCATCGGCGAAGAGGGCCGCGATCCGCACCATCTCCGCGTCCCCCATGCCCTGCGTGGTGACGGCCGCCGTGCCGAGCCGCAGCCCGCGCCCGTCGGCGTGGGGCAGGGCGCACGTGTCGAGGACGAGACCGCGGGCGGCGAGCCTGCCGCGGGCGCTCTGCGCGTCGACGCCCAGGGGCGCGGGGTCCGCCAGGATCAGGTGCGTGTCCGTACCGCCGGTGGTGATCGCGCAGCCGGCGGCGGCCAGGGCCTGGGCCAGGATGCGCGCGTTGGCGACGACCTGGTGGGCGTACGCCGTGAAGGCCGGGGTCTCCGCCTCGCCGAACGCGACGGCCTTGGCCGCGATCGTGTGCATCTGGGCGCCGCCCTGCGTGAAGGGGAACACCGCGCGGTCGATGCGGGACGCCAGCTCGGACCCGCACAGGATCAGGCCGCCGCGGGGGCCGCGGAGCACCTTGTGCGTCGTGGCGCAGACGACGTCGGCGTACGGCACGGGGCTCGGGGCCGCTCCCCCGGCGATCAGGCCGATCGGGTGGGCCGCGTCGGCGATGAGGTAGGCGCCCACGTCGTCGGCGATGTCGCGGAAGGCCGCGTAGTCGATGTGCCGGGGGTAGGCGATGGAGCCGCAGACGATCGCCTTGGGCCGGTGCGAGCGGGCCAGGGCGTGGACCTGGTCGTAGTCGATGAGGCCGCTCTCCGCGTCGACGCCGTAGCCCACGAAGTCGAACCAGCGCCCCGAGAAGTTCGCGGGCGAGCCGTGTGTGAGGTGACCGCCGTACGGCAGGCCCATGGCCAGGACGGTGTCGCCGGGGCGCAGCAGGGCGGCGTACGCGGCCAGGACGGCGGAGGAGCCGGAGTGCGGCTGCACGTTGGCGTGCTCGGCGCCGAAGAGGGCCTTGGCGCGGTCGATGGCGATGCGCTCGGCGACGTCCACCAGCTCGCAGCCGCCGTGGTGGCGGGCTCCGGGGTACCCCTCGGCGTACTTGTTGGCCAGGGGCGAGCCCAGGGCCGCCAGGACCGCCGGTGAGGTGAAGTTCTCGGCGGCGATGAGCTGCAGCGAGGACGCCTGGCGCTCCTGCTCGGCCAGCAGGACCTCCGCCATCTGGGGGTCCGCGCCGCGGAGCGCGGCGAAGTCAGCGGGCGCCGTCGGGGCGGCGGTGGGTGCGGTGCTGACCGGCATCTTGGGCTCCGGGCCTCGCGAGGGGTGAGGGTCCCTCCAATGTAGGCCTGCCACACGGTGCCCGCGCGGTGTCGGGGCGGATCTTTCACCCGCGGCGAAGAGAAAGGTTTCAGGCCTTGGCCCGCACGCCCGTCAGCGCCGTCACCACCGGGTCGAGCGCCTCGTTGATCTCGTCGCCCACCGAGCGGAAGAACGGCAGCGGCGCCCCGTAGGGGTCGTACACCTCGTCCGCCTCCGCGGTGGGCGCCAGGAGCCAGCCACGCAGCGCCGCGGCGGCCCGCACCAGGGCCCTGGCCCGCTCGACGACGCCTCCGTCGACGTCGGGCAGCGTCGCCGGGTCTATGGCCCGCACGAGCCGCGTGAACTCCTTGAGCGTGAACGTGCGCAGGCCCGCCGAGTGGCCCATCGAGATCACCTGCGCCCGGTGGTCCCGGGTCGCCGTCAGGACGAGGTCCGCGCGGATGACGTGGTCGTCCAGGAGCTCGCGCCCCATGAAGCCGGAGGCGTCCGCGCCGAAGTCGGCGAGCACGGTCTCGGCGTTGGTCTCCATGGGGGCGCCTTCGTGCCCCCACGTGCCCGCGCTCTCCACGATCAGGCCGCCGGTGAAGGGATCGCCCAGGCGGTCGGCCAGGGCATGCCGGGTCAGCCGCTCGGTGATCGGCGAGCGGCACACGTTTCCGGTGCTGACGTGGAGGATGCGGAACGAATCGGGATAAGCCGCTATGCCACGCCCCGTCTCAGGGGCTGTCAATTCGCCACCTCGAGGTCGGGTACCACCTTGCGGAGCTCCTCCGCGTCCAGGGCGCCCGCGCGCAGCAGTACGGGCACCTTGCCGGTGACGTCCACGATCGAGGAGGGGACGATGCCCGGCGTCGGGCCGCCGTCCAGGTACACGGAGACGGAGTCGCCGAGCATCTCCTGCGCGGCGTCGCAGTCCTCCGGAGCCGGGTGTCCGGTGAGGTTCGCCGAGGAGACCGCCATGGGGCCGACCTCGGTGAGCAGTTCGATGGCGACGGGGTGCAGCGGCATCCGGATCGCGACGGTCCCACGGGTGTCCCCGAGGTCCCACTGGAGCGAGGGCTGCTGCTTGGCGACCAGGGTCAGCGCACCGGGCCAGAAGGCGTCGACGAGCTCCCAGGCGGACTCGGAGAAGTCCGTGACCAGGCCGTGCAGCGTGTTCGGGGAGCCGATGAGCACAGGCGTCGGCATGTTGCGGCCACGGCCCTTGGCGTCGAGCAGGTCGGCGCACGCCTCCGGCGTGAAGGCGTCCGCACCGATGCCGTAGACGGTGTCGGTGGGCAGGACGACCAGCTCGCCACGGCGGACGGCCGACGCGGCCTCGCGCAGACCGGTCGTACGGTCGGTCGCGTCATTGGTGTCGTATCGCCGTGCCATCTAACGGGCCTCCTCGTACACGTACTGCTGACTTGAAGTGGTGGTGCTCACGGCATCGCCTTGCGGGCTGTCGCGAACCTCGGCCGGTTGTTGAGGTCGGGGTGGTCGGCCGCGTCGGCCCAGCCCCGCTCCTCGGTGAAGATCCACGGCACCTGGCCGCCCTGGGTGTCGGCGTGCTCGATGACGACGACACCGCCGGGCCGCAGGAGGCGGTGTGCGGTGCGCTCGATGCCGCGGATCAGGTCGAGGCCGTCCTCGCCGGAGAACAGCGACAGTTCCGGGTCGTAGTCGCGGGCTTCCGGAGCGACGTACTCCCACTCCGTGAGCGGGATGTACGGCGGGTTCGAGATGAGGAGGTCGACCTGGCCGTCCAGCTCCGGCAACGCGTCACGCGCGTCGCCCTGGGAGAGCTTGACCCTGGACCCCTCGACGTTCTTCCGCGTCCACTTCAGGGCGTCCTCGGAGAGCTCCACGGCGTGCACCCGCGAGCGCGGGACCTCCTGCGCCATGGCCAGGGCGATGGCCCCGGACCCCGTACAGAGATCGACGATGAGCGGCTCGACGACGTCCATCGCGCGCACGGCGTCTATGGCCCAGCCGACGACCGACTCGGTCTCCGGGCGCGGCACGAAGACACCGGGGCCGACCTGCAGTTCGAGGTAGCGGAAGAACGCACGCCCGGTGATGTGCTGGAGCGGCTCGCGGGCCTCACGGCGCGCGATCGTCTCCCAGTACCGGGCGTCGAAGTCCGTGTCCTTGACGGAGTGCAGCTCGCCCCGCTTCACGCCGTGCACGAAGGCGGCGAGCTCCTCCGCGTCGTTGCGCGGCGAGGGCACGCCGGCGTCGGCCAGCCGCTGGGTGGCCTGGGCCACTTCCGCGAGCAGCAGGTTCACGCTGGTCCTCCGGGGCTGAGCTGAGCGATGGGCGGGTGCGGTCGGGGCTCAGGCCGCCGCGAGCTTGGCGGCGGAGTCCGCGTCGACACAGGCCTGGATGACCGCGTCGAGGTCTCCGTCGAGCACCTGGTCCAAGTTGTACGCCTTGAAGCCGACACGGTGGTCCGAGATCCGGTTTTCCGGGAAGTTGTACGTCCGGATCTTCTCGGAGCGGTCGACGGTGCGGACCTGGCTGCGACGGGCGTCCGCCGCCTCCTTCTCCGCTTCCTCCACAGCCGCGGCAAGGAGCCTGGAGCGCAGAATACGCATCGCCTGCTCCTTGTTCTGGAGCTGGCTCTTCTCGTTCTGGCAGGAGGCCACGACGCCGGTCGGCAGGTGCGTGATGCGCACCGCGGAGTCGGTGGTGTTGACCGACTGGCCGCCGGGGCCCGAGGAGCGGTAGACGTCGATGCGCAGGTCGTTGGCGTGGATCTCCACGTCGACCTCCTCGGCCTCGGGCGTCACCAGGACACCGGCCGCGGAGGTGTGGATCCGGCCCTGCGACTCGGTCGAGGGCACGCGCTGCACGCGGTGCACGCCGCCCTCGTACTTCATCCGCGCCCAGACGCCCTGGCCCGGCTCGGTCGCGCCGTTGCCGCCCTTGGTCTTCACGGCGACCTGGACGTCCTTGTAGCCGCCCAGCTCGGACTCGGTGGCGTCGATGATCTCGGTCTTCCAGCCGACGCGCTCCGCGTACCGCAGGTACATGCGCAGCAGGTCGCCGGCGAAGAGCGCCGACTCGTCGCCGCCCGCGCCCGCCTTGACCTCAAGGATGACGTCCTTGTCGTCGTTGGGGTCCCGGGGCACCAGGAGAAGCCGCAGCTTCTCGGTGATCTCCTCGCGCTGCTTCTCCATGTCCTTGACCTCGGCGGCGAACTCCGGGTCCTCCGCGGCCAGTTCACGGGCCGTCGTGATGTCCTCGCCGGTCTGCTTCCAGGCGCGGTACGTCGAGACGATCGGGGTCAGCTCGGCGTAGCGCTTGTTGAGCTTGCGCGCGTTGGCCTGGTCGGCGTGGACCGAGGGGTCCGCGAGCTTTGTCTCCAGATCGGCGTGCTCGCCGATCAGTTCCTCGACCGCCTCGAACATCGGGGTCTCCTGAGTTTTCTACGCGAAGGTTCTACGCGACATGGCTGCTGCGATCAGACGGCAAAGCGCCGGTCCCAACCACCCCCTCCCGAGGGCGGCCGAAGACCGGCGCAGTGGCTCGCTACTTGTTGGCGGCTGCAGCCTTGCCGAAGCGGGCCTCGAAGCGGGCCACACGGCCACCGGTGTCGAGGATCTTCTGCTTGCCCGTGTAGAACGGGTGGCACTCGGAGCAGACCTCGGCACGGACGGTGCCGCTGGAGATCGTGCTGCGGGTGGTGAACTCCGCGCCACAGGTGCAGCTGACCTGGGTGTCGAAGTACTCGGGGTGGATGTCGCGCTTCAAGGTGTCTCCTAGTTTCGGGAGGGCGCCGGGTCGCACGCGCGGATTGCTCGTACGTGAACCGGGGCCGACGTACCAGTCTGCCAGGACGGGTCGCATCTGCCCAAACCGGGGTGGGTTCTGTTCTATTCCCCGCGGGCTGTGGCGGGGGCCGGGAACGTCGTTAGTCGCTGGTCACGACGTCGCTCGCCTCACCCTTGTCGCCCGCGGACTTCTCGGTGGCGGACTTGGGGATGGGCTTGTCGGCCTTGAGCGCCGCCCAGACCTGCCGGTCGGCCTTCTCCAGGGGAAGGACGCGGTTGAGGTCGGCGGGGTCGTACTGGACGGGCAGGGTGACCATCTTCATGTCGCCCGCGCCGATGCCCTTGAGGCCGCTCGCGAAGCCCGCGAGGCTCTTGACGTCGTTCAGGTCGGAGTCGGTGGTGATGGCGCTCGTCGCGTCGTTCGCGAGGTCGTAGAGCTTCTTCGGGTTGCTGAAGACGCCGACGTCCTTGACCTGGTTGATCAGGGCCTTGATGAAGGCCTGCTGGAGCTGGATGCGGCCGAGGTCGCTGCCGTCGCCGACGCCGTGCCGGGTGCGGACCAGGCCGAGGGCCTGCTCGCCGGTGAGCTGGTGCGTGCCGGCCTCGAGATTCAGATGGCTGTCTTTGTCGTTGATGGCCTTCTTGGTGGTGATCTCGACGCCACCGAGGGTGTTGATCAGCTTCTTGAAGCCCGAGAAGTCGACCTCTACGTAGTGATCCATCCGGATGCCGGACATTTTCTCCACGGTCTTGACGGCGCAGGCGGGGCCGCCGACCTCGTAGGCCGTGTTGAACATCTGCCGCTGACCGCCGGGGTCGGTCCCGCCGCCGTCCGTCTCGCACTCGGGGCGGGATATCAGCGTGTCCCGGGGTATCGAGACGATGCTGGCCGTCTTGTGGCCCTTGTTCACGTGCACGACCATCGCCGTGTCCGAGCGGGCGCCGCCCTCGTCCTTGCCGTACTTGGCGTTGTCGCCGGAGCGCGAGTCGGAGCCGAGGACGAGGATGTCCTGCGAGCCGTTGTCGATGTCCTCGGGGCGGTCCGTGCCGAGCGCCGCGTTGATGTCGACGCCCTTGATGTTGCCGTTGAGCTTGAAGTACACGAAACCGAGGCCCGCACCGCCGAGGACGACCACCGATGCCGCGGTCCACGCGGTGACGACGAGGACCTTGCGGCGCTTGTCGCGCGGCTTGCGACGCCGACCGCCACCGCCTTTGGGGCGCTTCGGTGTCGTATCCGCGGATGCGCTCTCGTCGGCCATGTGCTCCTCAGTCCTCGTCGGGTCGGCTACCCCCTGCTTTCAGGGTCAGGCGCGGTTTGTCGTCACTTGTCAGACGTGGAAACCGAAAGAAGGGTTGCACAGCGCTTTGTGAGCGCCCCGGCGCGCGCTCGTGACACTTCGTGTACTCCTGCCCCGTACTTCCAGCTTCTCACCTGCGGTTTTTTCCGTCGCGGGGCTACTGCGGGTGACCGTAAGAATCTCTTAGGTGTGTGGCCAAGGTCATTCAGCGCCCCTTCCGCGTCCCCGAACGCCGAGGGCCGCCCCCGTCGTGTGACGGGGGCGGCCCTCGGTGTCGTGCTGTGCCGCTGTGACTAGTCGTTGCCGTTGCCCGGCGCCGGGGTCGTCTTCGCGATCTGCATGAGGAACTCGGCGTTCGACTTCGTCTGCTTCATCTTGTCGAGAAGCAGCTCGATGGCCTGCTGCGAGTCGAGCGCGTGCAGCACCCGGCGCAGCTTCCAGACGATCGCGAGCTCCTCCGCGTTCAGGAGGATCTCTTCCTTGCGGGTGGAGGACGCGTCGACGTCCACCGCCGGGAAGATGCGCTTGTCGGAGAGCTTCCGGTCGAGCTTGAGCTCCATGTTGCCGGTGCCCTTGAACTCCTCGAAGATCACCTCGTCCATGCGCGAACCGGTGTCGACGAGCGCGGTGGCCAGGATGGTCAGCGAGCCGCCGTCCTCGATGTTGCGCGCCGCACCGAAGAAGCGCTTCGGCGGGTAGAGCGCGGTCGAGTCGACACCACCGGACAGGATGCGGCCGGAGGCCGGGGCCGCCAGGTTGTACGCACGGCCCAGGCGGGTGATCGAGTCGAGCAGCACGACCACGTCGTGGCCGAGCTCCACGAGACGCTTGGCGCGCTCGATGGCCAGCTCGGCGACCGTGGTGTGGTCCTCGGCGGGACGGTCGAAGGTCGAGGAGATGACCTCGCCCTTCACCGACCGCTGCATGTCGGTGACCTCTTCCGGACGCTCGTCGACCAGGACGACCATCAGGTGGCACTCGGGGCTGTTCGTGGTGATCGCGTTCGCGACCGCCTGCATGATCATGGTCTTGCCGGTCTTCGGCGGAGCCACGATCAGACCGCGCTGGCCCTTACCGATCGGCGACACGAGGTCGATGATGCGGGTGGTGAGCACGCCCGGGTCGGTCTCCAGGCGGAGCCGGTCCTGCGGGTAAAGGGGCGTCAGCTTGTTGAACTCCGGCCGCCCGCGCCCGGATTCGGCCGCCATGCCGTTCGCCGAGTCGAGGCGCACGAGCGCGTTGAACTTCTCGCGGCGCTCGCCGTCCTTGGGCTGGCGGACGGCGCCGGTGACGTGGTCACCCTTGCGCAGACCGTTCTTGCGGACCTGGGCGAGCGACACGTACACGTCGTTCGGACCGGGCAGGTAGCCCGAGGTCCGGATGAACGCGTAGTTGTCGAGGATGTCCAGGATGCCCGCGACGGGGATCAGTACGTCGTCGTCGGCGACCTGCGGCTCGCTGGCGCCACCGAACTCGTCGCGTCCACGACGGCCACGGCGGTCGCGGTAACGGCCGCGTCGGCCGCGACGGCCACCCGCCTCGTCGTCGAAGTCGTCCTGCGGTCCGTTGTCCCGCTGGTCCCGCTGCTGGCGGTCCTGGCGGTCGCCACGGTCCTGACGGTCACCGCGGTCCTGGCGGTCCTGACGGCCGCCGCCCTGCTGGCGGTTGCCGCCCTGCTGCTCGTCGCCCTTGTTGCCACGGCGGTCGCGGTCACGGCCACGGCCCTGACGGTCGCGGCCCTGGCGGTCACGGCGGCCTTCGGCGTTGTTGTCACCGGAGCCGTCGCCCTTGGCCTCGGACGGCGCGTCCGTCTTGGCCTCGGTCTTCGGCTCGCTCTTCGCCTCGGCGGTGACCGTCTCGGGGCTGCCCGCGTCGGCGGTGGCGCGGCGACGGCGGCGCTCGCCCTTGTCGGCACCCGCGGGCTGGCCCGGGATGTCGATCTGCTGCTGGGCGACGGCCTCTTCGGCCTTCGCGCCCGCGGCCTGCTCGGCCTTGTCGGCCTTGCTCGCCTTGGCACTCTTGTCCGTGCCCGCCGCGGTGTCCTCGCCCGTCCGGGCCTTCGAGGTCGCGCGGCGCTTGGGCTTGGTCTCGGCGTCCGTGGCGGACGCGGACGGCGCGGCCTTCGCGGGGGCTCCCCCGGCCTGCGCCTCCTTGATGACCTCGATCAGCTGGCTCTTGCGCATCCGCGCGGTGCCCTTGATACCGAGGCCGGATGCGACCTGCTGCAGTTCCGCCAGCACCATGCCATCGAGGCCGGTGCCGCGGCGCCGCCGGGACCCGGCCGATGCACCGGTGGCAGGCGCCGCAGAGGCGTCCGTGGCGGGCGTGTCGGCAGTCACGCCCATCAGATCGGTGGTGTCGCTCACGAAGGGTCCTTCCCTGGAGCGGACGTCGGCCTGTCTGGCTCGGCGACCGGTTGTGCTGTCCGGAGGTCCTCTGGTGTGTGGACCGTGCCGGGGCGGAGGTCCGCCAACGCGCGGCGGAAGAATTCACTGGTGATGGCGAGTCCCGGTGAGGTGCCACTGATGTGCGGTGTCACTCGGCTCGGTCACGCCGGTTCCGGAGCGTGCTCGGCACCGCTCAGTGCGGGGCACAGAGCAGGTTGGGAGGCTCCCGGAAGGATGGATGTCCCGGACGGGGACACGAAGCACCTCGCCATGGTGGGGTCGGGTGCAGACTTGAGATTAACACTACCGGATCCAACAAACATTCCCCCTCTCTAATCCGGCTACCAGGTGTCAAGGCGCAAGCGGCAGCACGCTCGCACCGGTCGCGTCGAGCGCCAGACGGTTGGCCGCCCAGCCCTCGCCCGCGAGGCGTGCGACCTTGTCCGCCGCACTCTCATCGGCCAGCGCCAGGACCGTGGGTCCCGCGCCGGAGATCATGGCCGGAACGCCGTCCG
The DNA here is from genome assembly GCF_044544025.1 of Streptomyces sp. NPDC055243. Lineage (NCBI taxonomy): Bacteria > Bacillati > Actinomycetota > Actinomycetes > Kitasatosporales > Streptomycetaceae > Streptomyces > Streptomyces sp. NPDC055243. The sequence continues at coordinate 308,882 of NZ_JBITWR010000009.1, read as the reverse complement.
CGCGCAGGCGTTCCACCAGCGCGGCGCTCTCCGGCATGGCGGGTGCGCGGTACTCCTGGTGGAGCCGGTCCTCGGTCGCGGGAAGCAGCAGCTCGGGGCGCCTGGTCAGGGCCTCGACGAGCAGTGCGGCCCGGCCCGCGTTGGCGGCCGCGTCGACGTGCGGGACGGTGCGCGGGAGCAGTCCGCGCGCGGTCTCGGTGAGGACGGGCTTGCCCGGTACGAAAACCACCGGAACGATGGAATCAGCGGGCTCCATCCTGATCGCCCGCGCCGCTCCCCCGTCCATCCAGGAGAGCGTGAAACCGCCGAGCAGACAGGCGGCGACGTTGTCCGGGTGGCCCTCGATCTCGGTGGCGAGCTCGAGCAGGGCGTTGTCGTCCAGCCGGGCGTCACCGCCTATGGTCACGGCGCGCGCGGCGACGATGCCCGCGCAGATGGCGGCGGACGAGGAGCCAAGACCCCGGCCGTGCGGAATGCGGTTGGCGCAGACGATCTCGAGCCCGCGCGGCTGTCCGCCGAGCAGGTCGAAGGCGGTACGCAGGGAACGTACAAGCAGATGCGACTCGTCGCGCGGGAGCGTCTCGCTGCCCTCACCTGCGATGTCGATGTTCAGTCCGGTGTCGGCCACCCGCACGACGACGTCGTCGTACAGACCCAGCGACAGGCCGAGGGCGTCGAAGCCCGGGCCGAGGTTGGCGCTGGTGGCGGGGACGCGCACCCGGACGGCGGCGGCGCGGAACGCGGGACCGGCCATCGCTCGATGACTCTCCTTGAGCTGCGATCTTTTGAGGACTTGCCACGTGATGAGGCACTACCCGAAGGCCGCTCTGCGGCGGCACCGCGGCATATGCGGCGGGGCGGGTTCGGTACAGCCTATCGAAGGAAGGTTCTGTGGCGACATAGGGCGCACAGGAGGCGCACGATGCGTGTCGTAAGCCCCCTGTGCACCCCCTGTACGGAGTTGCGGGTTTTCCGGGTGGTTATGCCCGGCGTCCGGTTGTCGCCGTCCCGGACCGGAAAATCTACGCCAGGCCCAGATGCTCGGCCGCCGCGGCCGAGTCGACCGGAACCGTGACCGGCTGCGGCGCGCCGGCGACGGCCCAGTCCGGGTCCTTGAGACCGTTTCCGGTGACGGTGCAGACGATGCGCTGCCCCTTGTCGACCTTGCCCTGCTCGGCCGCCTTCAGCAGACCGGCGACGGAAGCGGCCGACGCCGGCTCGACGAAGACACCCTCCTGGGAGGCCAACAGCTTGTAGGCGCGCAGGATCTCACGGTCCGTCACCTCGTCGATGAAGCCGTCCGACTCGTCGCGCGCGTCGAGGGCGTACTGCCACGACGCGGGGTTGCCGATGCGAATCGCGGTGGCGATGGTCGACGGGTCCTTGACGATCTCGCCGCGCACGATGGGCGCGGAACCGGAAGCCTGGAAGCCCCACATGCGAGGAGTGCGCGTCGAGACCGAGTCGGCGGCGTACTCCTTGTAGCCCTTCCAGTAGGCCGTGATGTTGCCCGCGTTGCCCACCGGGAGCACGTGGATGTCGGGAGCGTCACCGAGCGCGTCGACGATCTCGAACGAGGCGGTCTTCTGGCCCTCGATGCGGAACGGGTTCACCGAATTGACCAGCGCCACCGGGTAGTTCTCGGAGAGCGCGCGGGCGAGGTTCAGGCAGTCGTCGAAGTTGCCGTCGACCTGGAGGATCTTCGAGCCGTAGACGAGCGCCTGGCCCATCTTGCCGAGCGCGATCTTGCCCTGCGGCACGAGGACCGCGCAGACCATTCCCGCCCGTACGGCATAGGCGGCGGCCGAGGCCGACGTGTTGCCGGTGGAGGCGCAGATGACGGCCTTGGCGCCCTCCTCCTTGGCCTTCGTGATCGCCATCGTCATGCCGCGGTCCTTGAAGGACCCGGTCGGATTGGCGCCCTCGACCTTGAGGTGCACCTCGCAGCCCGTGCGCTCGGAGAGCACCTGCGCGGGCACGAGCGGCGTGCCGCCCTCGCGCAGCGTCACGACCGGCGTCGTGGCGGAGACGGGAAGACGGTCCCGGTACTCCTCGATGATTCCGCGCCATTGGTGGGTCATTGCTGACTACTCCCCTTCAACCCGCATGATGCTGGCGACACCACGCACGGTGTCGAGATTCCGCAGCGCCTCGACGGTGCCGGTGAGGGCGGCGTCGGGCGCGCGGTGAGTGACGACGACGAGGGAGGCCTCGCCGTCCTTGCCCGTCTGACGGACCGTATCGATCGATACGCCGTGCTCGGCGAAGACCGTCGCGACCTGGGCGAGGACACCCGGCTTGTCGGCTACGTCGAGGCTGATGTGGTAGCGCGTGACGACCTCGCCCATGGAACTCACGGGCAGCTGGGTGTACGCGGATTCGCCGGGCCCGGTGGCTTCGCCGAGCTTGTTCCGGCAGACGGCGACGAGGTCGCCGAGCACGGCCGACGCGGTGGGGGCACCGCCCGCGCCGGGACCGTAGAACATGAGCTGGCCGGCGGCCTCGGCCTCGACGAACACGGCGTTGTACGCCTCGCGGACCGACGCCAGCGGATGGCTGAGCGGAATCATCGCGGGGTGCACGCGCGCGGTCACCGACCCGCCGTGGGCGGCGCGCTCACAGATGGCGAGGAGCTTGATGGTGCAGCCCATGCGCTTCGCCGACGCGAAGTCGGCGGCGGTCACCTCGGTCATGCCCTCGCGGTAGACGTCGTCCAGACGCACGCGCGTGTGGAAGGCGATGCCGGCCAGGATCGCGGCCTTGGCGGCGGCGTCGAAGCCTTCGACGTCGGCGGTCGGGTCCGCCTCGGCGTACCCGAGCGCGGTGGCCTCGTCGAGCGCTTCCTGATACCCGGCACCGGTGGTGTCCATGGCGTCGAGGATGAAGTTGGTCGTGCCGTTCACGATGCCGAGGACGCGGTTGACCTTGTCACCGACGAGAGACTCGCGCAGCGGCCGGATCAGCGGGATCGCACCGGCGACGGCGGCCTCGTAGTAGAGGTCCCGGCCGTGCTCGAGAGCGGCGGCGTGCAGCGCGGCGCCGTCCTGGGCGATGAGCGCCTTGTTCGCGGAGACGACGGAGGCGCCGTGCTCGAACGCGGTGGTGATGAGGGTGCGGGCGGGCTCGATGCCCCCGATGACCTCGACGACGACATCAATGTCACCGCGTTTGACCAGCGCGGTCGCGTCCGTGGTGACCAGTGAGGGATCGATTCCCTCACGCACCCTCGACGGACGGCGGACGGCGACCCCGGCGAGCTCCACCGGGGCGCCGATCCTGGCCGTGAGGTCGTCGGCATGCGTCGTCATGATGCGCGCCACCTCTGAGCCGACAACCCCACAGCCCAGCAGCGCCACCTTCAGCGGACGCGTACGCATCATCCGACCTCACTTCTCATACATCTACAGTGGGACCAGTCTCGCCCACCGGATCGCAGTTTCTATCCACTGTCCGGATCGTGAGACATCTATTTCACTGGCCGATACTCTGCCAGACGTCGTTCTTCGGCAGGTATTTCCTCAGCCGACATCGAGTCGCAGGAGATCTTCCTCCGTCTCGCGCCGGACGATGACCCGCGCCCCACCGTCCCGCACGGCGACCACCGGCGGACGAAGGGCGTGGTTGTAGTTGCTCGCCATGGACCGGCAGTAAGCACCGGTCGCGGGCACGGCGATCAGGTCTCCGGGCGCGAGGTCGGCCGGAAGGAACGCGTCCTTCACCACGATGTCGCCGCTCTCGCAGTGCTTGCCGACGACACGGACGAGCATGGGCTCGGCATCGGACTCGCGCGAGACGAGCGCGACGCTGTACTCGGCGTCGTAGAGCGCGGTACGGATGTTGTCGGACATGCCGCCGTCGACGGAGACGTACGTACGCAGTCCTTCGAGGGGCTTGACGGTGCCGACCTCGTAGAGGGTGAAGGCGGTGGGCCCGACGATGGCGCGCCCCGGCTCGACGGAGATCCGAGGGGTCCGCAGATTGGCGGCCTCGCACTCCCTCGTCACGATCTCGCCGAGCGCCTTGGCGATCTCGTGCGGCTCGCGCGGGTCGTCCTCGGAGGTGTAGGCGATGCCGAGACCGCCGCCGAGGTCGATCTCGGGAAGCTCGACGCCGTGCTCGTCACGGACCTCGGCGAGCAGCTGCACCACGCGCCGGGCGGAGACCTCGAAACCGGCCATGTCGAAGATCTGCGAGCCGATGTGCGAGTGCACGCCGATGAGTTCGAGCCCGTCGAGTTGGAGAGCCCTGCGCACGGCCTCGGCGGCCTGTCCCCCGGCGAGGGCGATGCCGAACTTCTGGTCCTCGTGGGCGGTGGCGATGAACTCGTGGGTGTGGGCCTCGACGCCGACGGTCACGCGGATCTGCACGCGCTGACGGACACCGAGCCGGTCGGCGATGTGGGCGACGCGCGCGATCTCCTGGAAGGAGTCGAGCACGATGCGGCCCACACCGGCCTCGATGGACCGCTCGATCTCTTCCTCGGTCTTGTTGTTGCCGTGGAAGGCGATGCGGTCGGCGGGCATTCCGGCGGCGAGGGCGGTGGCGAGCTCGCCGCCGCTGCACACGTCGAGATTGAGCCCTTCCTCGTGCAGCCACCGGACGACGGCGCGCGAGAGGAAGGCCTTCCCGGCGTAGAAGACGTCGGCGTCGGAGCCGAAGGCGCCGCGCCAGGCGTGGCAGCGGGCGCGGAAGTCGGCCTCGTCGAGGAAGTAGGCGGGGGTGCCGAACTCCTCGGCGAGCCGGGTCACCTCCATGCCGCCGACGGTGACGACACCGTCGGCGTTGCGCGCGACGGTCTGCGACCAGACCTTCGGGTCCAGGGAGTTCAGGTCGGCGGCCGGGGCGGTGTAGTGCCCTTCGGGCACTACGTCGGCGTGGCGGGGCCCGGCGGGGTGTGCGGAACGGCTCATGTCGCGTTCGTCTCTCTCACTTCATTCACGTCTGTCTTCACGTGTCACAAGTACTCGGGGGCACTGATGCCGAGCAGGGACAGGCCGCCTGCGAGCACCGTCCCGGCGGCTTCGGCGAGCGCGAGCCGGGCGCGGTGGGCGGCCAAGGGTTTCTCGTCACCAAGCGGCAGTACGGCGGGCTGAAAGGCGAGGAAGGCATCGGCCGTGCCGACGAGATGCCGGGCGAGACGATCGGGAGCGCGGTGCCAGGCGGCCGCGGCCAGGATGCGGGGGTGATCGGCCAGGGCGTCGAGGAGGTCCCGCGCTTCCGGCCCGGCTATGTCACCCAGGTCGCCGGGGGCGCCGTGGAAACCGAGGGCGGCGGCACCGCGGGTGAGGGCACGGGTGCGGGAGTGGGCGTACCGCACGCGGAAGAGGGGGTTGGCCTCGCGCTGGACGAGATGCTCGTCGCCGATGCGGGGCCGGTCGTGGGCGGCGGGATGCAGGAGGGCCCAGCGGGCGGCGTCGCGGCCGAGGGGGGTGGGGTCCTGCGGGGCGGGGACGGGGCAGAGGGTGTGGATCTCGGCGGGGGGCTTCCCGTGGGCGTCGACGCGTACGCCGAGGGCGCCCCAGCCGGCGTCGGGGGCCTCGTCGCAGGTGACCCGTACGAGAGCGCCCTGGGAGAGAAGGACGCGGCGAAGGGAGTCGGCGATGACGGCGGCGCGGACTTCGCGGGGGAAGTGGAGCTGGTGGGCTCCGCCGGAGCCGGGTCGAAGGTGACCGTGGGAGGCACCGCGGTCGAGTACGTCCCGCACGAGGGCGGCCCCTCCGAGGGCGGCGGTGCTTCCCGGGCCGCCGCTGCCGTCGCCACCCCGATCGAGGGTGATGTTGAGGAAGCCGGGCCCGGTGATGTCGATGGCGGCGATACCGGGCTCGGCGACGAGCCGCGGGGACAGCACTTCGGCAACTTCCCGGGGCGACCGCCCGGCGGCGCGGGCGACCTGCAGGGCGACGTTGGTGGCGTAATCCCCGCAGCCACCGGGTCGGGGCCGCTCGATGACGACACGCGGGGTCGTGCGCGGGTCGGCGGAGCCGCTGGGGGCGGGGGCGCCGGGGCCGGAGTCACCGGGGCCGGAGTCACCGGGGCTGGGGTCACCGGGGCCGGGGTCACCGGAGTCGTCAAGATCACCAAGGCCGCTGAGCTCGCCGTCGTCAACGGCGCGGCGCATGGCGCGCAGCACGGTGCGGGAGAGCTCGACGGGGGTCACGGGTCAAGCGTATGGGAGGAGGGGGGTGGGGACGCGACCCGGTTTCCCGGATGGTCCGGGATGTGGACGGGGGGAGGCGCCCCGGGGGGGGAGGCGGCCGGCGGTCCTGGCTGGCTGTGGTGCCTGGGGGTGGAGCTGGCGGGGGGGGCGGCTTCGGGGGGGACCCGCCCGGCTGGGGGTGAGGCTCCACGGTGGGGCGGCTGCGGGGGGGGCTCGGGCGGGGGTCTGCCGCTCGTGGCCGGGGTCTGCGGACCCGGCGGCAGCGGGTGCGGAGGGACCCGGGTGAGAGTTGAAGCTCCCAGTAGGGGGGCTGCGGAGGCCGGGGGCTTCGGCTCCCGGCGTTGGCGGCTGCGGGCGGGGACTGGATCAAGGGAGGAGCCATGTCAGCCGCGGGGCGCGGCTACGGGCAGGGGGGCGGGTCAGCCGCCGGGGCGGCCTGCGCGCTCGGCCTCACCGGCGGCCCCCCATTCGCTGCCGACGGCACCACCACGCCCACCTCCACCACTGCCATGCTCCATCAACTGCCGTACGATCCCGAGCAGTTCGGCAGGTTCAAAGGGCTTGGCAAGGAAGGCGTCCACCCCGACCTCGAGCCCGCTCTCCACCTCGTACTGGGTGCAGGCGCTGACAATGACGATGGGCAGATGCCGGGTCCGCGGATCGGAGCGCAGCCGAGCGGCGGTACGCAGCCCGTCGAGACGGGGCATCACCACGTCGAGCGTGACGACATCGGGCCTGACCTGGTTCACCACATCCAGGCACTCGGCACCATCGGCCGCGGTCACGACCTCGAAGCCCTCCAGCTCGAGGTTGACCCTGATCAGTTGCCGGATGACCTTGTTGTCGTCCACAACAAGCACGCGGCCGGACACGCCTGACACAACTCGAGAGTAGGTCCGCGCCCGCCGCCGCGTCCGGGTTTTCCCCACTTCCGCCCCGTGCGGGGGAGCGGGCCGCGGAACCAAGGGTGACGCCTGGGACGCAGGGTGCGGATGCGTCCGCCCCCACGGCCCCGGAGTGCGGAAATACCTGTTCATGGGGAGCCGTTAGGAGCTGGTAGGGTTCTACACGTCGCCGCGCAAGCCGCGCTGACACGCCCCCGTAGCTCAGGGGATAGAGCAACGGCCTCCGGAGCCGTGTGCGCAGGTTCGAATCCTGCCGGGGGCACCTTGCATTAGGTGCCCAAAGACCCCGTCACCAGCGGAAACGCTGAGGCCGGGGTCTTCGCGTATCTACAGGAGTCTTCGCCCGTGCGGCCGTGTGCCCGGGGCCGTGCGCGACGCGATCTCTGCGTCCCTTTGAACACCGCGGCTCGACGTATCGGGTAGCCGTCGGAGAGAGACGCTGTGGAGCCTCCGAACGGGGTGGCCCATCGGTCCGGCCCTCCTCGACGCTGCCGAGGAGGGCCGGGCCGATCAGTAGACGTGGCTGGCCTTCTGTCTCAACAGGGTGCTCGGCGCCCTGTCTGGGTGCGGTTGGTCAGTTCTATGGCCAGCGGTGTGGCCGTGAACATGGATGAGTAGGTGCCGACCGCCAGGCCGATCAGGAGGGCCAGGGCGAAGTCTGTGAGAGGGGGGCCTCCCAGGGTTGCCAGGGCGGTGAGGATGAAGGCCGCGCCCATTCCTGTGTTCAGGGTGCGGGGCAGGGTTTGCAGGAGTGCCTGGTTCGCTGTTTGGGGGAAGGGGCGGGCGGGGGTTTTCTTGGTTTGTTCGCGCAGTCTGTCGAAGACCACTACCGAGTCGTTCACCGAATAGCCGATCACCGTCAGCAGCGCGGCCAGGAAGATGCCGTCAATCGGTTTGCCCAGCCAGGCGAAGATCCCTAGGAGGATTACGACGTCGTGGGCCAGGGCCGCGACCGCCGCTGTTCCCAGGAGCCAGCGGAAGCGGGCCGCCAAGTAGGCGAGTTGGGCGGCTAGGGCTGTTGCCAGGGCCATGAGGGCGTTCTGGCGTAGTTCCTTGCCCAGGCTGGGGCCGATCGACTCGTCCCGGAGTTTCTGGGGGGCGTGGTCCGTCAGGGTGCCGATTGTCTTGGTGATGGCGGCTGCCTGGGGGTTCGTCAGGTTGGTTGTGCGGATTGTCAGTTGGGTTTCTCCTGTTGTCTGGACTGTTGCCTGGGGGAAGCCTGCGTCAGCCAGGGCTTTTCTTGCCTTGTCGGGGTTGAGGGGGGTCTTGGTGGCGTATTCGATTACTCGGCCGCCGGTGAATTCGATGCCGAAGTCCAGGCCTCGCAGAGCTATGCCGGAGGCGGTCAGGACGAGGGCCGCTGCCGAGGCTGCCAGCCATCTGCGGGGGTGGCGCATCAGGTTGGGGTTCGTGTGCGTCAGGTGGGCGCGGAATCTGCCGATGCCTGCGATGCCCGTGAGGTGAGGGTGGCGGCGTATGCGGGGGCGGGCCGCGGCGTAGTCGGCCAGGGCCCGGGTGATGACCAGGGCGCTGAACATCGAGGCCAGGACGCCGATGCCCAGGGTGACTCCGAAGCCTCGTACGGGGCCTGACGCGAGGAAGAACAGCAGGCCGGCGGCGATGAGCGTGGTGATGTTGGAGTCCGCGATCGCGCTGAAGGCGCTGCGGAACCCTGCGGTCAGGGACGACCGCGGGGTGGGGCGGTGGCGAGCCGCGTACTCCTCGCGGGCGCGTTCGAAGACGAGGACGTTGGCGTCGACCGCCATGCCGATGGCCAGTACGAAGCCGGCGAGGCCGGGCAGGGTGAGGGTGGCGCCGATGGCGGCCAGGGCGGCGTAGGAGATCAGGCCGTAGGCGGCCAGGGCCACGGTGGCGATGGCGCCCATCAGGCGGTAGACGGCGATGATGAAGAGCGACGTCAGCGCGGTGCCGATGACCGCGGCCCAGGCGCTGGCCGTGATGGCCTGGGCGCCGAGGCTGGCGCCGACCGTGCGCTGTTCGACGATCTCCACCGGTACCGGCAGGGCGCCTCCGCTGATGAGCAGGGCCAGGTCCTTGGCCTCGCGGTCGTCGAAGGAGCCGGTGATCTGTGTCGAGCCTCCGCTGATTCCGGAGTGGCACGGGACCGAGGGGTCCACCTGGGGCGAAGAGATGATCTTGCCGTCCAGGACGATGGCCACCCGGCGGGCCGGGTCTCCTGGTGCGTGGCAGGCCGCCTCGCCCGTCAGGCGGGCCCAGCCGTCTCGGCCCTGGCCCTTGAAGTCGACGGTGACGTGCCAGCCGGCTCCGCCCTCCTGGTCGAAGCGGTCCGCCGCCTTCTCCACGTCCTTGCCCGTCAATGACGCTGCCTGGAGGCGTAGGCGTTCGCCGGACTCGTCGGGGAGGACCTGTTGGGCGGGGTCCTTCCGGCGTTGATCGGTGGTGTCGGCAGGGGTATCGGCGGGGGTGTCTGCCGTGCCTAGTACCTGGTGGAAGGTGAGTTCCGCGGTGCGGCCGAGCATGTCCGCCGCCTTGCTCGGGTCCTGCGCGCCGGGCAGCTCCACGACGATGCGGTTGTCGCCGGAGCGGGCGATGGTGGGTTCGGCGACGCCCAGCGCGTCGATACGGCCGCGCAGCACCTCCATGGTGCGGTCGGTGGCCTCCTCGCCCGCCTCAGAGGTGGCGGTGGGGCGGGTCTCCAGGACGAGTTGGGTGCCGCCGCGCAGGTCGAGCCCCAGGTGGACCGGCGTTGTGAGCGCGATGTAGAGGGACAGGGCTACTGCGGCCAGGGCCAGCAGGCCTCTGATGTACGGGGCGCGGTTGGCGGAGGGCCGCCGGGGGCGGGTGGCGGAGGGGCGTCTCGGGCGGTTCGTGGAGGGGGGTCGGGGGTGGTTTGCGGATGAGCGTCGAGGGCGGTTCGTGGCAGGGCGCAGGGGTCGGTGCACGGCAGGCCTCCGGCAGGCACAGGCACACCGCGGCCGGCCAGGGCGGTGGCCGCGGTCAATGGAAAGGGATATGGAGAGTTCAGGTGCCGGGAGGTGGGGGTGGTGCGCGTGCGCCGGAGGGGTTCGCCGCTTCCGCGGAGGCGGGCGGGCGCACCGCTGAGGGCGGCGGCCACGTGGGCTGGGGCGGGCAGGCGGGCGTGCGGCGTGCGGCCGGGGTGGCAGGGGGCGGCGGTGACGGCCGTTCGCTGGTGATTTCGCGATGGCTTCGGGGTGCGGCGCTTGCGGGGGCGGCGTGCGCGTTGCCTGCGGCGTGCGCGCTGTCTGCGGCGTGCGCGTTGCCTGCGGCCTGCGCGTTGCTTGTGGCCTGCGCGTTGCCTGTGGCCTGCGCGTTGCCTGCGTTGCTCGCGGCGTCTGTGGCGTTCGCGTTGCTCGCGGCGTCTGCGTTGCCTGCGGCGTCCGCGGCGTCCGCGTAGCTCGCGGTATCAGAGTTGCTCGCGTTGCTCGCGGCTTCTGCAGCGTCTGCGTACGGTGCGCTGTACGTGGGCGCGGCGCTCGCGGTTGGTGCTGCGTGGCGCTCGCCTAGTGCTGGAGCGGGCGCGGTGACCGGTGTGGCGTGGCGGCGCGCGCCAAGCGTATGAGCGGACGCTGCGGCCGGTGTGGCGTGGCGGCGCGTGCTAGGCGTTTGAGCGGGCGCTGCGGCCGGTGTGGCGTGGCGGCGCGTGCCGAGCGTATGAGCGGACGCTGCGGCCGGTGTGGCGTGGCGGCGCGTGCCAAGCACTTGGGCGGGCGCCGTGGCCGGTGTGGCGTGCGGTCCGCCAAGTAGCGGCGCGGGGACGGCAGTTGCGAGCGGTACGGGTGAGCGAGTGCTGCCCGGTGCAGGCGGGGGCAGCAGTGTGGCTAGGAGGGCGAGAAGGACGGCCAGTAGCGCTGCTGGGCCGGGGCCGATGGCGCGGGGCATCGCGTGCCGGCCGGTGCGCGGGACGGTGTGCGGGACGGTGTGCGATGAGCGTGCCATGCCCCGTCCCCTCTCCTCGTCGGTGGTAGTGACCGGCCCTCTTCGGGGAGCCGGTCGGGAGCCGTTCGGGGCCTCAAGGCCCGGCTGGGGAGTAGCAGCCGGGCCTTGAGGCAGTCGGGGGACAGCCCGTGCGGTCTGTCGGACAGGGGAGTCGGAGGGGCGGGTCAGGGTCGGGAGCTGCGGTGCGGGCTGCCGTCGGGGGCCGGGCCGGGTCGGGTTCGGGGACTGCGGTGCGGGGCGCGGCGCAGGGGGACAGGGAAGGGTCGAGGACTGCGGTGCGGGCCGCCGTCGGGGGCCGGGCCGAGTCGGGTTCGGGGACTGCGGTGCGGGGCGCGGCGCAGGGGGACAGGGAAGGGTCGAGGACTGCGGTGCGAGGCGGCGGCGTAGAGAGCCGGTCAGGCTCGGGGACTGGGGTGCGCGGCGGCGGAGTAGGAGGCGGGTCAGGGTCGCGATCTGCGGTGCGGGACGGCGCGTAGAAAGGCGGTCAGGGGCTGCGGGGTGGCGGTGCGGGACGGCGGAGTAGAGGGCCGGGTCGGGGGCGTCGGGCCGGGGCAGGCGGCGTAAAGAGGCGGTCAGGGGCGGGGCTTCAGGGCGGGGCGGCAGCGTAGAAAGGCGGTCAGGGGCTGCGGGGTGGCGGTGCGGGACGGCGCAGTAGGGGGCCGGGGCGGGGGGGCGTCGGGCCGGGGCAGGCGGCGTAGAGAGGCGGTCAGGGGCGGGGCTTCAGGGCGGGGCGGCAGCGTAGAGAGGCGGTCAGGGGGTGTGGGGTGGGGTGAGGGTGGGGGCGTGCCTGTTTGGGCGTACTCGCTGTGTCGGGGCGAGTGCGTGGCCGCTTCCGCAGGGGAGCGCCTCATGTCGTGCTCCGTGCGGGCATGCCGGCACGGCCCCTCGCGTCCGCTGCCGACTGCAGCCACTCGGTTGTCGGCGCGTGCGGTGGTCAGGGTTCGATCAGGCCTGCTCGGATTGCGTAGCGGGTTAGTTCCAGGCGGTTGCGTAGGCCCAGTTTGTGGAGCAGGTTCGCTCGGTGGCGGTGGACCGTCTTGATGCTGATGAAGAGCATCTCGGCTATCTCCTTGGACGAGTGGCCCTCGGCCACGAGTTTGAGGACCTCCTCCTCGCGTGCCGTCAGTACCTGGTCCGGTGGCTCCTCGCCCTGGCGGACCCGGTCGAGGTAGTTGCGGATCAGGGCGGTCACCGCGCCCGGGTAGAGGAACGGCTCGTCGCGCATGGCCGCCCGGCAGGCGGCCACCAGGTCGCGGTCGGCCACCGACTTCAGGACGTATCCGCTGGCGCCCGCCTTCAGCGCCTGGAAGAAGTACTGCTCGTTGTCGTGCATCGTCAGCATGAGGACGCGTACGCCCGGCTTCAGCGCCGCGAGTTCGCGCGCGGCCTGCAGGCCCGTCATCCGGGGCATCGCGATGTCCAGAACCGCCAGGTCGACCTCGTGCGTGCGCGCCAGCGCGATGGCCTCCGCGCCGTCCCCCGCCTCGGCCACGACCTCGAGGTCCGGTTCACCGTCGAGGATCAGTCGCACCCCGCGGCGCACCAGCGCGTGGTCGTCGGCGAGGAGGATGCGGGTGGGGGGTGCGTCGGTCGTACTCATCTACTGCTTCCCGGAGGTGTGCGGCGTGGGGGTCGGTACGGGAACCGTCAGGCGGACCCGCGTACCGGACCGTGGGTCTGACGTGACGTCCAGCGATGCCCCGATGAACAGCGCCCGCTCCCGCATCCCGCGGATCCCCGCCCCCTCGTGGGCGACCCCGGTCCCGCGGCCGTCGTCCGTGACGCTCAGCGCCACCGCGCCGTCGGTGCGGCAGAGGCTCACCTCCACCCGGCCGGCCTCCGCGTGGCGGGCCGCGTTGGTCAGGGCCTCCTGGGCCACCCGGTAGAGGACCAGTTCCGCCTGCTGATCCAGTGGGGGCAGGTCCGGGTCGAAGCGGCGTACCACCCGTAGTCCCGCGTGCGTGGCGAACTCCGTGGTCAGGGAGGTCAGGGCGCTGATCAGGCCGAGGTCGTCCAGGACCCCCGGCCGCAGTCTGCGCACCAGACGGCGTACTTCGTCCAGGCTCCCCCGGGTGATCTCCTGCGCCTGTTGCAGCTCGCCGCGCAGGGGTTCGTCCGCCTTGTCCGACGCCCGCTTCAGGGACAGCAGGACCGCGGTCATGGTCTGGCCGACCTCGTCGTGGAGTTCCTGGGCGATGCGGCGCCGTTCGGATTCCTGCGCGAGCAGGACGCGGGCGCTGCTGGCGGCCCGCTCCTGCTCAAGGCGTTCGAGCATGGCGTTGAAGGTGCGGATCAGCTCGGCGGTCTCGCCGTGCCCCTGCTCCGGCAGGCGATGCCCGGGGCGCAGCAGGTCGACGGTGGTCATCAGCCGGGTGAGGCGGTCCAGCGGGGCCAGGCCGATCCGCAGCAGGGCCGCGTTGGCGACCAGCATGACGCCGAGGCCGCCCACGAGGATGACCGCCTCGGTCAGCACCACCGGCACGGAGACGGTCACCGGCGCCCACAGCAGCAGGGCGGTGGCGCTCCCCAGCACCACCGCGTTGAGCGCGAAGATCCGCCAGAACAGGGACAACGGGGTGACGCCTTTCTGTCTTCTCCATCTTCGCGGACTCGCGCTCTTGCGTTGCCTGCACTCTTGCGGGCCTGCGCTGTTGCGGGCCCGCGCTGTCGCGGGCCTGTGGTCTTTTGCGGGCTTGTGGTCCTGCGGGCTCCGGTGTCGTCACCGGGGCCGCGCGTACCGCCCAGCCTGCCCCCTTTCCCTTCTGTCCGTCGATGGGGCGCAATGCCCATTTGCGCGATGGGGCCCGGGGACCGCCGTAGATGGGTATCGCGCCCGATGGGTTTCGTACGACTCACCGGCGACGGTGAGGGCATGACCCAGCTGGAAGAAGGCCCCGCCATGTCGCTCGACACCCGTACTCCCCCGGTCGAAGACCACCCCGAAGACCACCCCGGAGCCCGCCTCGAAGCCCGCCCCGAGCGGCTTCCCGCGCGCGAGGCCCGTCGGCGTCTGGAACACGAACGTGCCTCCCGGCTGACGCAGTTGCGCGCCATCGGCGAGGCCGGGCAGGAGGCGGAGGAGCAGGTGATGGCGGCGCAGAAGGACACCCTCGAACGGGTCCTCAAAGAGATCGAGGCCGCCCTCGACCGCGTACGGGACGGCAGCTACGGCACCTGCCCCGGCTGTGCCAAACCCATCCCGGTCGAGCGCCTGGAGATCCTGCCCTACACGCAGTTCTGCGTTCCCTGTCAGCGCAAAGCCGGCTGACCACCGCGCGTCCGCGAACGCGACCGCGCCCGCCCTCCGTCTCCCGCCCTGCCCGAGGGGTGAAGTGGTGAACCTCCAGATCATCGAACCGGCACTGATCGAACCGGCCCCGATCGAACCGGCCCCGATCGAACCGGCCCTGATCGAACCGGCACTGATCGAGCCAGCCCTGCCCGAAACGGCCCCGATCGAACCCGCCCTGTCGGCCGACGACCTCGTCACGCTGCGCCAGAACCTGCACGAGCAGCGCCTCTTCCGCCGGGAACAGCTCCAGCAGCTGTCCGACTCGGCGATGCCCCGCGCCGACGCGCTCCTCGACCGGCAGAGCGCCGCCCGCACCGAGGTCCGCGTCAAGCTCGCCGCGTCGGCCCGCATGGTCCTCGCCGACGTCGAGGCAGCCCTGCGGCGCATGGACCGCGGCGACTACGGCGCCTGCCACCTGTGCCGGCGGCCCATCGCCCGCGAGCGCCTGAGGATCGTGCCCCAGGCCCGCTACTGCGCCCGCTGCCAGCAGGTCCAAGGGGCCGACCGATGACCACGACCCCGTCCCCCCTCCCCCCAGGACCCGCCCGGCACCGCTCGTGGCCCTGGTGCCGGCAGTGCTCCGGCATCGCCCTCGACCTGGGCAGCGCCCGGACCCGTGCCTGGACGTCCGGCCGGCGCATGATTCTCGACGTCCCCACCGTGACCTTCCACGGCGGTGGCGCCGTCTACCCCATCCGGCGCGGCGCCATCGTCGACACCTCCGGCACCGCCCGGATGCTCGACCGGCTGCTCGGCCACCGGCTGCCCCGCTTCGGCCGCCCCCTGCTCATCCTGACCTCGCCCGTACTGGGCGGAGTCGCCTACCGCGCCGAGGCCCGCATCGCCGTCGAGGTCCTCCGCCCGCGCACCGTGCTGACCATCCCCACCGCGCGGGCCGTGGCCTCGGCCGTGGACGCCGATCTGGCCCGGCCCCTGCTCGTCGTGGACATCGGCGCCCACCTCACCGAGGTGGCCCTCCTCGCCGACGGCGCGGTGGTCGACGCCCGCCACACCGCCCTGGGAACGAGCGACCTGGACCGTCGCGCCTCCCCCACGGCGCCGCCGCCCCCGTCCGCCCACCTCACCGACTGCGTCGTCGCGATGGTGACCGCGATGCTCGGGCAGGACCGCAGCTCCCGGACCCTCGAAGCCCTCCGCCGCGGCGCCCTGCTGGCCGGTGGCGGCGCCCTGCTCCCCGAAGTCAGCCGCGGCCTCGCCGAACAGCTGCACGCCCCCGTCCAGCCCGTGCCCGCCCCGCACACCGCGGCGGTCCGCGGCGCCGCGAAACTCCTCCGGGCCGCGCACGGCCACCCCTCCACGGCCGCGAGCACCGACGCCGCACACCCCCTCTGAACCCCACCACCCTCAGCACCCTCAGTACCCTCACCACCCCCACCGCCCAAGGAGAGCCCCGTGGCCCTGCTGTGGCGCTGGCGGCGCAATCCGCTGCGCCGCCGCACCGACCTCGTACAGGCGTGGATCGCCGTCGGCCTCTTCCTGGCCGTCGTGATCGCCACCCCGGCCGCCGTCGTGCTGGTCGGCGACGCGGCCCGCCGCCACACCGAGCAGACCGCCCGGCACCAGGCCGAGACCCGGCACCGCACCACGGCCGTCCTCGTCCACGACGCGCCCCGCCACCCCGAGCCCGGCTCGATCGAGGCGAAGAAGACCCGATACCCGGTCCCCGTCCGTTTCACCGACCGTCACGGACACACCCGCACCGCGGACGCGGACGTCGAGCCGGCCCTGACCGCCGGGAACACCATCCCCGTATGGGTCAGCGACGAAGGGAAGCTCACGGACCCGCCCCTCACCGAGGCGGAGGTCCGCGACCACACCATGGGCTACGTCGTCCTGGCCGCCATCGCCGTCCCGCTCACGGGCGCCGCCGCGTACGCCTGCGCCCACCGCAGGCTTGAGCGGCACAACCTCGCGCAGTGGGGCGCGGCCTGGGCCCGTACCGCCCCCCGCTGGACCGCCTCTCCCTAACTCCGGCGGATGGGCGGCAGCTCGTACGTCCCGTCGAAGACCGCGGCGCGTGGCGTGTACATCCGCAGGACCGGGCGGAAGCGTCCGCCGGGGGTGGGCAGCCAGTTCGCGGCCGTCTTGTCGTCGGTGGGGCGCTGCGGCCGGAGGTGGAGCGTGAGGGAGCCGTCGTCGTCGTGGCTCAGGCCCGGGGTACGGTCGCCGATGGAGTAGCGGTCGATGGGGTTGGCGACCAGGTAGTAGTCCGGCAGGTCGTACATCGTGATCGACCAGAACGCGTCCACCGGCGGCGGCTTCTCGAAGCGCAGGGTGTATGACTGCCCGCCGTCCAGGGGCTGCCCGTCACCGTCGTTCCACGTCATCGCGTACGCCGCTTCGTATCCGTGGTTGCCCCAGAGCGCGGTACGGGCCGACGTGGCGCGCACCATGCGGCCCAACTCCCGGTCCGTGTAGATCCATTGGGGGTCCTTGAGCGTGCCGACCTCGAAGTGGTCGGCGTTGTAGTCGAAGGCGTGATACGTCAGTTTCCAGCCGTTCTGCTCCGCGCTGCCCCCGTGGGTGGACTCGTGCTCGACCTTCTCCTTGCCCGCGGCGAACCCGGCACGCAGCGCTTCGGCGAGCTCCGGCCGGGGCTGCGCGTAAGGGCTCGTCACGTCCAACAGGCCGAGCGGGGCGAAGCGCTGCTGGTAGGTCAGGTCCGCGGGCGCGGGCGGGAAGGCGGCCATGCGGGCCCGCAGCTTCTCGTAGAAGAGGAGTTCCGGTTCCTCGTCCGGGATGTACGTGTGGGTCGGCAGCCCGTGGGCCTCTCCGGACGCCGTCCAGTACGGCTCCAGGAGCGTGTCCTCCTGGAGCTCCCGTACGGCGGCCACGTCGTCCGGGCCCGCGCAGGCCCACCGCCCGACGATCGACGCCACCTCGGTCGGCACGGAGATGCGGGTGGCGCCCAGCGGGACGTCCTCGTCCCAGCCGGGCGGCGTGAGCAGGTAGCTGGCCGCGCCGGTTCCGGTGGCGCGGCGGCCCACGTAGGCGAAGTTGTTGGTCCACGCGTCCACGAACTGCAGGACGTAGTAGCGGCCGTCGGTGTCCGGGACCGTCAGGAGCAGGGCGCCGCCGGAGAGGTCGAGCTGCGCCACCGAGTAGACGGTGTCGTTGTTGACGGTCACGAAGGGGTCGTCGGGGCCCGCCAGCTTGCTCGCGTGGCTGAACTCGTTGAACGGCGCGGGGGCCACCGAGCCCATGCCCTTGCGGGAGAAGCGGTCGACTTCGTCGAGGTTGAGCACCATCGGGTAGCCGTAGATGTACGCCTCGGCCGCCAGCGCCTGGAGATCGGTCGTGCCGTCGGTCATGCCGCCGCCTTCTCGTGATCAAGCTCGTTCGTCGTTCGTGGTCCGGCGTTCGTGGTCCGTCGTTCGTGGTCCGTCGTTCGTGGTCCGCGGTTTTGGTCGCTCGCGTCCGTGATCAAGGTTCTACGGACATCGTCGGGCCGCCGTGCCCCTCCTGCCACTCCTGCCGCTTACGTGGCGTGGCGCGGGCGGTGGCCGGTCACTCCGGCGTGCTCGGGGGCTCCGTATCGCCGTAGCGGCGCTCGAACTTGGCGACCTGGCCCTCGGAGTCCACGACGCGGGCGCGGCCCGTGTAGAAGGGGTGGCTCTCGGAGGAGATCTCCACTTCCACCAGGGGGTACGTCTCGCCGTCGTCCCACTCGATGGTCTGGTCGCTCTCGGCGGTGGAGCGCGTGAGGAAGGCGTAGCCCGCGGAGCGGTCCCGGAAGACGACGGGGCGGTAGTTGCCGTCCTTGCCCTTTTGCTTGTCCTGAGTCATTCCTCAAGGTTCACCGCGTACGTGCGCTGCGGCGAGCCTGGGGGGCCACGCGGGCTACGGGGCTGCCGCCGGAACGGTCTTCTCCCACCCAATCGCCCGTTCACCCCGCATCCGCCCCTCAACGAACAAGCTCTCCCACCCACCCACCGATTGCCCCGGGGGGGGACAGGGGACACCGGGGGCGGGTGAGGCCAGGGACGTGCGAGTGCGGGGTCGGCGCGTGCTGGTGCGGGTGGGGGTAGGGCCGTGGATGACGGGCGGGGGCTGCGATGTGTCCAGCCACGGGGGCTCGGCCCCTGAGCAGTCGCGGGCGGCAGTGCGCGCGAGGGGACGTGCCGGTATGTCCGCACGGAGCACGGTTCGCGGGACTCCCTCGCCGAAGTGGCCCGGCGCCGAAACCGAGATAGCGAGTACGGACATACCGGCGCGGCACCGACCCCCAACCGGGGCACCTCCGTGCCCTAGCCTCCGCGCCCTGCCTCCCTTTCTCCCTGCTACGCCCGCTTCTTCGCGGTCGTCTTCTTCGCGGGGGACTTCTTCGCCGTCGCCCCCTTCTTCGCCGTCGTCGACTTCCTCGCCGTCGCCGTCGCCGTCGTCGACTTCCTCGCCGTCGTCGCCTTCTTCGCCGTCGACTTCTTGCCCCCCACCTCCTTCGGCGTCGTCCTCGCCGCAGCGCCCTTCCGATCGCCCCGCGCCAGCGGCGTCACCTCCGCCAGGGAGTCCCCGCTCTTCGCCGCCCGCACGCTCTTCTCCAGCGCCGCCATCAGGTCGATCACCTTGCCCCCGCCGGAATCCGCCCCCGCGGCCGGCTCCGTCGGCACCGCGCCCTCCGCCTTGGCCGCGATGAGTTCCTCCACCGCCGCGCGGTAGTCGTCGTGGAGGGTGGAGACGTCGACCTCCCCCAGCGTGTCCATCAGCGCGTCCGCCAGGTCCAGCTCCGCGTCCCGCACCTTGACCCGCGAGTCCGGAGCCACGCCCTCCGGCTCACGGATCTCGTCCGGCCAGAGCAGCCCGTGCATCGCGATCACGTCGTCCACCACCCGCAGCATCCCCAGCCGCTCCCGCCCCCGCAGCGCGAACCTGGCGATCGCCACCTTCCGGCTCCGCGTCAGCGCCTCCCGCAGCAGCGTGTACGGCTTGGTCGCGGGCACCCCGTTGGCCGACAAGTAGTACGCCGTGTCCATCTGCATCGGATCGATCACGTCCGCGGGCACGAAGGCGACGATCTCGATCGTCTTGGCGGTCGGGATCGGCAGCGCCGCCAGATCCTCGTCCGTGATCGGGATGATCGAGCCGTCCGCGTCCTCGTACCCCTTGCCGATCTCGGCGGACGTCACCTCCCGCTCCTCCAGCTCGCACACCTTGCGGTAGCGGATTCGGCCCCCGTCCTCCGTGTGGATCTGCCGGAAGGAGACCGCGTGGTTCTCTGTGGCGTTCACCACCTTGATCGGGATGCTGACGAGCCCGAAGGAGATCGCACCGTTCCATATGGATCGCACGTCAGGCACCTCTCAGCAGTCAGCGGCAGTCGGCGACCCCGGCCGACGGAAGCCAGGAGTCACGCACCCGTCCCGGGGTGATTCGTCCCCATTCGTGGGAGTCTCATCGTATGACGCCGATCACGGAGGTGGAGGGGCGGCAGCTGGCCCTCAGCAATCTCGACAAGGTCCTCTACGCCGCGTCCGGCTTCACCAAGGGCGAGATGCTGCACTACTACGCCAGCACGGCCGAGGCCCTCCTCCCCCATCTGCGCAACCGGCCCGTCTCCTTCCTCCGCTTCCCCGACGGGCCGGACGGCCAGCGCTTCTTCGCCAAGAACGTGCCGCCCGGCACCCCCACCTGGGTGCAGACCGCCGACGTACCCCGCTCGGACGGCGACGCCCGGCAGATCCTCGTGAACGACCTCCCCACCCTGATGTGGGCCGGCAACCTCGTCACCGAGTTCCACACCCCGCAGTGGCAGGCGGACGCCCCCGCCCTGGCCGACCGGCTCGTCCTCGACCTGGACCCCGGCGCCCCCGCCACCGTCGTCGAGTGCTGCCGGGCGGGCCGCTGGCTGCGCGAGCGCCTTCAGGCGGACGGCCTGGACGTCTACGCGAAGACCTCCGGCTCCAAGGGCCTGCATCTGCTCTGCCCCCTGGAGCCGACGCCCTCCGAGCAGGTCACCGCGTACGCGAAGGAGCTCGCCAAGGAGGCCGAGGCCGCGCTGCCCGACCTGGTCGTCCACCGGATGACGCGCAGCCTGCGCCCCGGCAAGGTCTTCGTCGACTTCAGCCAGAACGCCGCCGCGAAGACGACCGCCACCCCCTACACCCTCCGCGCCCGCCGGGAACCGACCGTCTCCACCCCCGTGACCTGGGAGGAGGTCGAGGCGGTCGAGGAGCGCCGCGATCCCGCGGAACTGGTGTTCCTGGCCGGCGACATCGCGGCCCGCCTTCAGCGGCACGGGGATCTCCTGGGTCCGCTCGTCGACCCCGACCAAGGCCGGGCCCGCCCCCTCCCCCGCTCTCTCTCCCGCCGCGAGCCCCCTTCATGATCACCCCGCCCCTCCGGGTCGCCCTCGCCGAATCCGTCACCGCGCTGCCGCAGGGCGACGGCTGGGCGTTCGAGCCCAAGTTCGACGGTCACCGGCTCGTCGTCTTCGCCGACGGTCACCGCGTGCGGCTGCAGGCCCGCTCCGGACGCCTCGTCACCAGCGCGTTCCCCGATCTCGCCGAGGCCGCGGGACACCTGCCCGCCGGGACCGTGCTCGACGGCGAGGTCGTCGTCTGGGCCGACGGCCGCATCGACTTCCAGGCGGTCCAGCAGCGCGCCGCCGCCACCCGCGCGCACGCCACGCACCTCGCGCGCACGCTCCCCGCTTCGTACGCCGCCTTCGATCTGCTCGCCGACGGGGGCGAGGACTGCCGCACCCTGCCCTACCAGGAACGGCGCGCACGCCTCGTACGCATCCTCGAACCGCTCGGGCCGCCCCTCCAGGCCGTACCGATGACGACCGCCCGCGCAACGGCCCTGACCTGGTACGAGACCCTGCCCGCCACCGGCATCGAAGGGCTGGTGGTCAAGCGGCTCGACGGGGCCTACCGGGGCGGCACGCGCGCGTGGCTGAAGCTGCGGCACAGCGACACCCGGGACGCGGTGGTCGTCGGGTTCACCGGCAGCAGGGCCCGCCCGCAGGCGCTCGTGCTCGTCCTGCCGGGGGACGGCACGCCCGTGGTGTCGTCGCCGCTCAGCTCCGCGCTGCGGACGGCGGCCGGGGCCGCGCTGCCGGAGGCCAGGGGCGAGGGGACCGCGATCGCCATCGGGATCGGCGAGGTCACCTACGCCGCCCTGCCGGCCGAGCCGCCCGTCACGGTGGAGGTGCGGCAGAACACGACCCGGCACGCGACCGCCGTGGTCGTCCGCTTCCGCTGAGAACCGACCGGCAGCCACGATCCGAGCGACGACGTGATCGGCATCACAGCTAATCAAGTTTGACTAGCGGGCGATTCGAGCATACCTTCCTCACACGTAGTCAAACTTGATCAGGAGCCCGCATGACCGTACTGCCCGAGACCGGATACGTCCCGACCGACGAGGACCGCGCGAGCCTGGCCGCCTGGTTCGCCGAGTACGACGCCCACAGCGCGCGGCGCGACGTGGAGCGCATGGCCGATCTGGCCGTCTTCCCGCTCAACCTGGTCAGCGACGACTCCGCGGGCGACGGACGCTCCGCGCAGTGGGACCGGGATCAGTTCGTCGCGACCATGACGCACGTGATGGGGGACGGGAGCGAGGACATCACCTTCGAGTCCACGCGCACGCCCGTCTTCCTCTCCCCCGCCATGGCCGTGGTCTTCACCGACTCGGTGATGACCGCGAACGGCGAGACGCAGCAGCTGCGGTACGCCGACATCCTGGTGAGGCGGGGCGGGGCCTGGGCCTTCCAGACCATGATCCAGGGCGGCTGGGGCGACAACCTCTGACGGACGACAGCCCCTGACGGGCGGCGACCTCTGATGGGCGACGGCCTCTGATGGGCGGCGACCTCTGACCGGCTCAGGCCCCCGGAGGGGCACTAGACCCGCAGCCACGTGTGCCGGTCGCGCGCCATCGCGTGCAGCGCCTCCACATCGGCCGGTTTCAGTACGCCGCCGATGCCCGCCAGGGCCGACACCGCCGCGTCGCGCACGATCCGCACCTCGCGCGGCGGGGCGGTCACGTCGAGGTCCACCGCCCCGGACAGGGCGAGGACCGGGCGGATCTCGGCCGTCAGCGCGAAGGACGCCCGGTCGGCGGCGGCGCGGATCTCCCTCAGGAGTGGACGCGGGTCCGCGCGGCCGACCGCGACCATCGGGTCGGCGACGCGGACCCGCTGCTTGCGGGCGGCGAGCGTGTACACGCTGAACAGGCCGCCGGGGCCGATCAGGAGGTGGTGGATGCGGGCGCCGCCCGGCAGCGGCACCGAGTGCAGGGTGTGCCAGCCGCCGCCCTCCAGGCCGTCGAGCACATCGCCGATGGCCTGCTCGGCGGCGAGCGCCCGCTGCCGGGGGTCGGCGCGCAGCCTGCGGGCGGGCGCCGGGTCGCGGTCCAGGGCGATCAGGAGTGCCTCGCCCGGGCGGTTCGGGGCCAGGTCGTCGTCCGGGTGCAGGGCGAGGCGGGCCAGCTCGGCGGGGGTGGGGACGGATGGGGGGCCGACCGAGAAACCGCCGGTCAAGAAGGGGGCAAGGGCACGCAGGACGGCTTCTCTGTGATCCTCGCTGAGCAGGTTCACGCGGGACGCGTCCCTCTCGTACCACGCGACGTTCCTGCCGTCCGCGAGGCAGACGTACAACCGCTCTTGCCCGTGCCGCCAGGCCGGTATGACGCGCAGTCCGCTCATTGCACCATCACCCCACCGACCATGGGAGCAGCAAGGACATGCCTACGGCAAGAACCTGGGCGGCCCGGAAGGAAGTTGAGCGGGGGAAGTTGAGCCACTCGTAACAGCACCGCCCCCGCGGTTATGGCCCGCTGTTACCTGGCCGACGAATTGCCGCAATGGCGGACATATACCTTCGGTGGTGCCCTTTCGCTCTCCCCAGCGATCAGCCGCCAGCCGTAAGGACCGCCGTGAGCACCCGTCGCCGCCACTCCCTCCTCCGTGCCGCCGCCGTGACCACCGTCGCCGGCGGCGCACTCCTCATGCCGGCCGTGGCCGCCGTCGCGGACTCACCGGCGCACGCCGCGGACACGAGGACGGTCGCGCCGGCCGCGCCCGAGGGCGGCGTCAAGGCCGGCACCGAGGGGTTCCACGGCGGCGACCCAGTGTTCATCGCCGCCGGCGGGGCCATGGCGGCGGCCGGTGCGGCCGGTCTCGGGTACGCGATGCTGCGCCGCGGCCGCACCGACGCCTGAGCCCCCTCCCCCACGCACCCCGCAGGAGCCGCTGTGAGCACCCCCACCGAAGAGACCCCCGCACCCGCCCCCGCCCCCGCCAAGCACCGCCACACCGCCCGCATCGCGGCCGCCGCCACCCTGACCGCAGCCCTCGGTATCGGCCTGATCGCCTGCGGCCAGGGCTCCGGCACCCCGGCGCCCGACGTCAAGGTCGACAACGCCGTGGCCGCGCCCGCCGCCCGGACCCACGCCCCGCTGGAGAAGTCCCGCCCCACGGGCCTGCGGATACCGGCGGCCGGTGTCGACGCCACGTCGATGCTCGACCTCGGTGTGGGCGCGGACGGCGCGCTCGACGTGCCGCCGGTGGACAAGGCGGAGGAGCCCGGGTGGTGGACCGGAGGTGTCACCCCGGGCGAGAAGGGGGCGGCCGTCCTGGTGGCGCACTACGACACCGCGCGGGGGCCCGCGCTGATGAAGAACGTGGCGAAGGTGAGAATGGGGGACGAGATCGAGGTGCCGCGAGCGGACGGAAGTACCGCGACGTTCAAGGTGCGCGAGATAGAGCAGGTGGACAAAAAGAACTTCCCCACCCATAAGGTGTATGGGGCGACCGACCGGCCCGAGCTGCGCCTGCTGACCTGTGGTGGGCCCATCAAGGACGGTCACCGCACCGACAACATCATTCTCTACGCCGACCTCGCGCCGTAGCCGGACCCCGCGGCGCCGCAACCGAACCTCGCGCCGCGACCGAGCCGCCCCCGGGCCGCTCCTCCGGCAGGCAGGAGTGCCGTGCACCGCAGCCGTCTCGCGCTCGCCGCGGGCCTCGCCCTGTCCGCGGCCCTGCTGGCCGCGGGCTGCGGCGACCCCGGCGACCTGCGCGGCGCGGGAGCGACGCCCACCGCGGAGGCGCCCACCCGGCTCTGGCCGAAGCTGCCGCCTCCGTCGGCGCCCGCCGAGGACTACGGAACGATAGAGAGCGTGCAGGTCAAGGGCGTGGACGTGCCGGACGGCAATCTCCGCAAGGTCGATCCGGTCACCGTCGCCAAGGCGGACTTCGACAAGAACCCGGGGATGTACAGCCGTTCGGACGAGGTCTACAAGCAGACGGTCCAGCGGCTCGCCTCGTGCGACACGAGCCACGCGGGCGACGACGAGTGCCCCGTCCTCGACGCCTACTACCGCGATCTCACCGGCGACGGCAAGGACGACCTCATCATCGGCATCCGGCTGCCCCGGGGGCACGCCGAGAATCTGGACATCCGCGCCTACGCCGTGGAGAAGCGGAAGCTGACGCAGATCATGGAGATGGGGGACGCGGTGCTCGGCGTCGAGCTCGCCGGTCATGAGGTGATCGTCCGCGCCGTCTCCGGCATGCCGGGCTACGAGTACCGCACCGTGTGGTCCTGGGACGCCCACCAGAAGACCATGCTGCCGACGACCGACGAGATCGTGCGCTCCCCGAACGCGCCGTCGAAGAAGCCCAAGCGCAAGCCCGAGCCTGCCGCCAGCGCCCGTCCCCCGGCCGCCTCCCCCGGCGAAAGCCCATGAGCCACCGGCTGCCGCGCGGGCCGCGGCTTCCCGCCTGGACGGCGACGCTGACCTGGAAGGCAGCGGTCTTCATCACCGTCATGTGCTGCGCGCTGGCCGCGCTGCTGGGCGCGCTCGTCCACGTCTCGGTGACCAACCAGACCGTGGGCCAGGCCCGCGACCACGCGCTGACCCGGCTCGACGACGCCACCGAGGCGTTCGAGGCGGGCGACGACCTCGGTCCCGGCGCGGGGGTCGACCCGGCAGGCCTTCCCGAGCGGCTGCGGGAGCTCGCGGCGGGCGGTGAGCGCGGGACGATGGTCGCCGCGCGGGACTCCCGGCCGACGATGTGGGCCGCGGGGCCCGCCAAGGACGGGCGGGCCATCGCCGTCCAGGTCGACTACGCCCAGGGCGCCCGCACCATCGACGGACTCGACCGGGCGATCCTCGGCTCGTCCGTCCTCGCGATCGGGGCGACGCTCCTGGTCGGGGCGTTCGCCGTGACACGCGTGACGCGGCGCCTGCACCAGACGGCGACGGTGGCGCGCCGGATCAGCGCGGGCGACCTCGACGCGCGCGTGAACGACCCGCGCACCCGCGAGCCCTCGCGCCGCCAGGACGAGGTGGCGGCGGTCTCCGGCGCCCTCGACACGATGGCGTCCTCGCTGCAGGGCAAGCTCCAGAGCGAGCAGCGGTTCACCGCGGACGTGGCGCACGAGCTGCGCACACCGCTGACCGGCCTGCACGCTGCGGCCGAGCTGCTGCCGCCGGGGCGGCCCACGGAGCTGGTGCGCGACCGCGTGTCCGCGCTGCGCACCCTCACCGAGGACCTCCTGGAGATCTCCCGGCTCGACGCGAAGAGCGAGCGCGTCGACCTGGACGACCACCATCTCGCCCCACTGGCCGAGCGTGCCGCGCGGGGTTCGGGGGCCGGTGCCGAGGTGGTCGTCGTACGCGACGTCTGCGTGGTGACCGACCGGCGGCGCCTGGAGCGGGTGCTCGGGAACCTCGTCGCCAACGCGGACAAGCACGGGCGGCAGCCCATCGTGCTCACCGTCGACGGGCCCGTGGTCTCGGTGCGCGACCACGGCGACGGATACCCGGACTACCTGGTGGAACACGGGCCGCAGCGGTTCCGCACGGAGGGCACGACCCGGGGGCACGGGCTCGGCCTGACGATCGCGCTGGGCCAGACGGCGGTGCTCGGCGCGCGGCTCACGTTCACGAACGCACCGGACGGCGGGGCGGTGGCGACGCTGACGCTGCCCTACGAGGAGACCGCGGGCAGCGGTGCCAGAGGCTCCGACGGGACGCTCTGAGGGGCGGTTTGACGCCGCGTGACCTTTTGCGCGCGCAGCGTGCCGATTTTACTGTGAATCGCGGCCTATGACCCGTTTCCCAGGGGCCTACGGACCGCTTCACATCCGCCCTTCCCCAGAGGAGGCCCCATGTCCCTTCGGCCCACCGCGACCAGGACCCGGCTCGGCATACTCGCCGCCGGCGGCGCGCTCGCAGCCCTCACCGTCACCGGCCCCGCCTTCGCGGCCGACGACGCCACCGGCCACCAAAGCGTCCGCGCAGACGACGCCAACAACCACCCCCGCGTCTACAAGGGCCGCGTCACCGCCAGGCACGGACTGCTGCTGCGCACCGCCCCCCACCGGGGCAGCAAGGTGATCCGCAGCGTGCCGTACGGCAAGGTCGTCTCCATCTACTGCAAGACGACCGGCGACCACGTGAGCGGCAACAACCGCTGGTACCTGCTCACCAACGGCACCTGGGCATGGGGTGCCGCGCACTACATCGCCAACATCGGGCCCGCACCGCGCTGGTGCTGACGCACCACAAGCACACGGTGACATAAACGGACATTGGGGCCTATCGCTTGCTACGTTCCGGGCATGACCGGAACAGCAGCGGCGCCCCCGTCCGTCCCCGCTGTTCGCGTACCCCGGCGCCGTGGCACCGAAGTCGCCCTGATCGTCGTGGCCGTCCTGCTCTCGGTCTACGGCTACTGCGACGTCGGCCTCGCCAAGAACGGCACCGTCCCGCCCGGCGCCGCAGGTTACGGCGCCGGGCTCGGCGTGCTCGCGCTCCTGGCCCATCTCGCGGTCCGCTTCCGCGCGCCGTACGCCGATCCGCTGCTCCTGCCGATCGCCGTGCTCCTCAACGGCCTGGGCCTGGTCCTGATCTACCGGCTCGACCTGGAGACCCCCGGGGACGCGGCGGCGCCCACGCAACTCGTCTGGTCCACCGTCGGCGTGGCGCTCTTCATCGGCTTCGTGGTCTTCCTGCGCGACCACCGGGTCCTCCAGCGGTACGCGTACATCTGTGTCGTCTCCGCGCTCGTCCTGATGATCGTGCCGATCTTCTTCCCCGCCGTGAACGGCGCCCGGATCTGGATCAGGGTCGGCGGATTCTCCATCCAGCCCGGCGAGTTCGCGAAGATCCTGCTCGCGATCTTCTTCGCCAGCTATCTGGCCGCCAACCGCAACGCCCTCGCCTACACCGGCCGTACGGTCTGGAGGCTGACGAAGCTCCAGCTGCCGACCGGGCGCGTGCTCGGGCCGATCGTCGCGATCTGGCTCCTGAGCGTGGGGGTCCTCGTCCTCGAACGGGACCTCGGCACCTCGCTGCTCTTCTTCGGGCTCTTCGTGATCCTGCTGTACGTCGCCACGGGACGCACCGGCTGGATCGCGGTCGGCCTGGTGCTCGCCGGGTTCGGCGCGTTCGTGGTGGGCTCGCTGGAACCCCACGTGCACAGCCGCGTCGAGGACTGGCTGCACCCCTTCGCCTCGATCGACGCGGGCGAGGGACCCAACCAACTGGCGCAGTCCCTCTTCGCGTTCGCGGCAGGCGGCATGCTCGGCACGGGCCTGGGGCTCGGGCACTCCATCCTCATCGGCTTCGCCGCCAAGTCCGACTTCATCCTGGCGACGGCGGGCGAGGAGCTGGGCCTCGCGGGACTCGCCGCGATCTTCCTGCTCTACGCGCTCCTGGTGGAGCGCGGCTACCGGGCGGGGCTCGCCCTGCGGGACTCCTTCGGGCGGCTGCTCGCGGTCGGGCTCGCCTCGATCGTCGCGCTCCAGGTGTTCGTGATCGCGGGCGGGGTGAGCGGGCTCATCCCGCTGACCGGCATGGCGATGCCGTTCCTCGCGCAGGGCGGCTCGTCGGTCGTCACCAACTGGATCATCGTGGCGCTCCTGATCCGGCTCAGCGACTCGGCCCGCGACCAGCCCGTCGGCCCGGGCGGACAGGTCGGCCCGGTCGGCGCCCTGAAGGAGGACGCGTGACGCGGTACATCCGGCATGCCGCCGCGTTCTGCGCGCTGCTCCTGATCGCCCTGCTCGTGAACGCGACCCGCGTCCAGGTCGTCCAGTCCGAGCACTTCGAGGACAACCCCGCCAACCGCCGCCAGGCCATCGCCCGGTTCGGCCAGCCGCGCGGCGACATCATGGTCGACGGCCGCGCGGTCACCGGGTCCAAGGACACCGGGGAGCAGCTCCGCTATGAACGGACGTACAAGAACGGCCCGTTGTACGCCCCCGTGACCGGCTACGCCTCGCAGGTCTACGGCACGACCCTCCTGGAGAACGCCGAGGACGACATCCTCTCCGGCACCGACCCGATGCTCGCCCCGCTCCCCCTGTGGAACGACATCAGCCGCGCCCAGAACCCCGGCGGCCAGGTGCGGACCACCATCAAGGCGGCGGCGCAGCAGGCCGCGTACGCCGGGCTCGGCGGCAAGAAGGGGGCGGTCGCCGCGATCGAGCCGTCGACGGGCAAGATCCTCGCCCTGGTCAGCACGCCTTCGTACGATCCCGAGCGGCTCTCCGGCACCAGTGCGGCGGTGGCGCGGTCCTGGGCTTCCCTGAACGGCAGCTCCGACAAGCCGATGCTGAACCGGGCGATCCGCCAGACGTACCCGCCCGGCTCCACGTTCAAGGTGGTGACCGCCGCGGCGGCCCTGGACGCCGGTACGGTCACGGACCTGGACGCCGCCACCAAGTCGCCCAATCCGTACACGCTGCCCGGCACGAGCACGCAGCTGACGAACGAGGTCGAGGGCTGTACGAACGCGCCCCTGCGCTACGCCTTCGAGTGGTCCTGCAACACGGTCTTCGCCAAGCTGGGCGCGGACACCGGCCTGAGCGACATGCTGGGCACGGCACGGAACTTCGGCTTCAACGACAGCGGCCTGAAGATTCCGGCATCGGTGGCGGCGAGCAACTTCGACACCTCGATGGACGACGCGCAGCTGGCGCTCTCCGCCATCGGCCAGTACGACACGAGGGCGACGCCGCTGCAGATGGCGATGGTCTCGGCCGCGGTGGCCAACGGCGGCCAGGTCGAGTCCCCTTACCTGGTGGACGAGACCACGACGGACGACGGCGACGTGGTGGCGAACACCGGCCCCCAGACCCTCCACCAGGCGATGAACCCGGCCACGGCGATGCAGCTGCGGGAGCTGATGACCGACGTGGTCGAGGAGGGCACCGGCGGCAACGCGGCGATCCCCGGCGTGACGGTGGGCGGCAAGACGGGCACGGCCCAGCACGGCATCGACAACTCCGGCACGCCGTACGCCTGGTTCATCTCCTGGGCCCAGAAGTCCGGCGACGCGCAGCCGTCGGTGGCGGTGGCGGTGGTGGTCGAGGACGCGGCGGCGGACCGCGGGGACATCAGCGGCGGCGGGAGCGCGGCGCCGGTCGCGAAGGCGGTGATGGAGGCGGTGCTGGACGGGTCGTAGAACACTGCCTCCACCCGTGCGTCAGAGGTTCGGAGCGTCAGGGGTCCGGGGCCGTCAGGGGTCCGGGGCCGTCAGGGGTCCGGGGCCGTCAGGGGTCCGGGGCCGTCAGGGGTTCGGGGCGCCCCCGGAAGCGATCATGTCCTCGACCTCCCCGACCCGCTCGCCCTCCTCCGCCGCGAACCGCTCCGCGTCCAGCTTCTCGGCGATCTCCTCGTCCTGCGCCATCAGCTGGTCGAGGTTGGCGTTGCCCATGTCGAACACGCCCATGTCCACGTACGCCTGCTGGAGCCGCTTGCCCCACAGGCCGATGTCCTTGACGCACGGCACGATGCGGCTGAAGAGCAGCTGCCGGAAAAGGGCGAGGAACTCGGAGTTCTCGCTGCACTCCTCGGCCTCGGCCTTCGGAATGCCGAAGTTCTCCAGGACCTCGACGCCGCGCAGCCGGTCGCGCATCAAATAGCAGCCCTCGATGACGAATTCCTCGCGCTCGCGCAGTTCCGCGTCGGAGAGCTGCTTGTAGTAGTCGCGCAGGGCCATGCGGCCGAAGGCCACGTGCCGGGCCTCGTCCTGCATGACGTAGGCGAGGATCTGCTTCGGCAGGGGCTTGTCCGTCGTGTCGCGGATCATGCCGAAGGCGGCCAGGGCCAACCCCTCGATCAGGACCTGCATGCCCAGGTAGGGCATGTCCCAGCGGGAGTCGCGCAGGGTGTCGCCGAGCAGCGACCGGAGGTTGTCGTTGATCGGGTAGAGCATGCCGATCTTGTCGTGCAGGAAGCGGCCGTAGACCTCCGCGTGCCGTGCCTCGTCCATGGTCTGGGTCGCGGAGTAGAACTTCGCGTCCAGGTCGGGGACGGACTCCACGATGCGCGCCGCGCACACCATCGCGCCCTGCTCGCCGTGCAGGAACTGGCTGAACTGCCAGGAGGCGTAGTGCTTGCGCAGCTCGCCCTTGTCCCGGTCGGTCATCTTGGCCCAGTGGCGGGTGCCGTAGAGCGACATGGACTCGTCGGGGGTGCCCAGGGGGTCGTGCGGGTCGACCTCCAGGCCCCAGTCGATGCGCTTGGCACCGTCCCACTGCTTGTCCTTGCCCTTCTGGTAGAGGGCGAGGAGCCGGGCGCGGCCCTCGTCGTACTCCCAGCTGAAGCGGGCCGCGCCGGTCGCCGGTATCTGCCAGGTGGTCTCGTCCGGGGCGTGTGTGTACAGCTCGTGCGTCGACACTGACGGCTCCTAAGAAGTGGCCTCGGTCTCTCCGTAATCCCTCGTGAATCCCCCGTGCGGCTTTCGACTGCCTTCGACTGCCCTGTACCAGTTGGTGGTTGGCACGTGGTAGTTGGCAGGCTCACACGTTCGTAGACGCGGGGTCAACAAGTCGTGCGCAAGGGATTGACGCCCTTGCTGACAGGCAGTCTCATAAGTCGTGACCGCCGGTAACTCTGACGACGAGGCAGGGGCAGAGTCATGACGACCATCACGGAGGACGCGGCGATCGAAGGGCTGCGGGACGCGCTGGGACTGCTCAAGGACCGGGAACAGGTGGCCGAGCGGCTGCTCGACTCCTCCGCCAAGCACTCCTTCGACCCCGACAAGGAGCTGGACTGGGAGGCGCCCTTCGAGGCGGGCAAGTGGTTCTGGCCCCCGGAACTGGTGTCCCTGTACGGCACGCCGATGTGGCGGCGGATGAGCGAGGAGCAGCGCATCGCGCTCTCCCAGCACGAGGCGGCGGCGCTCGCATCCCTCGGGATCTGGTTCGAACTGATCCTGATGCAGCTGCTCGTGCGGCACATCTACGACAAGCCGGCCACGAGCGCCCATGTGCGGTACGCCCTGACGGAGATCGAGGACGAGTGCCGGCACTCGAAGATGTTCGCGCGCCTGATCCAGCGCGGGGACACGCCGTACTACCCGGTCAGCACCGTGCACCGGAACCTCGGCCGGCTCTTCAAGACCATCTCGACGACGCCCGGTTCGTTCACGGCGACGCTGCTCGGCGAGGAGATCCTCGACTGGATGCAGCGCCTGACGTTCCCGGACGAGCGCGTCCAGACCCTCGTGCGCGGTGTCACGCGCATCCACGTCGTGGAGGAGGCCCGCCATGTGCGGTACGCCCGTGAGGAGCTGCGCCGCCAGATGGTGACCGCGCCGCGCTGGTCCCAGGAGTTCACCCGGCTCACCTCGGGCGAGTTCGCCCGCGTCTTCTCCATCGCCTTCATCAACCCCGACGTCTACACGAACGTGGGCCTGGACAAGCGCGCGGCCATGGCCCAGGTCAAGGCGAGCCCCCACCGCCGCGAGATCATGCAGACCGGGGCCAAGCGCCTGACGGACTTCCTGGACGACATCGGGGTGCTGCGCGGCGCCGGACGGCGGCTGTGGAAGAGCTCGGGACTGCTGGCGTAGCGAAGAGGGTACGCAGGGTTCCGGGGCGCCTGTTCGAAAGGACGGTTACGCTGCGGGGCATGACCTCGCCTGCTCCCACCCGCGCGTACCGGCGCCTCAGTGTCGAAGAGCGGCAGCGGCAGCTCAAAGAGGCCGCCCTGTCCCTCTTCGCGGTGCGCGCACCCGACGAGGTCTCCCTCGACGACGTCGCGGAGGCGGCCGGAGTCTCCCGGCCGCTCGTCTACCGCTACTTCCCGGGCGGCAAGCAGCAGTTGTACGAGGCCGCGCTGCGCTCCGCGGCCGACGAGCTGGAGCAGTGCTTCGCCGAGCCGCCCGAGGGCCCGCTCACCCAGCGCCTGGCGAACGCGCTCGACCGCTACCTCGCCTTCGTCGACCAGCACGACGCGGGGTTCAGCGCGCTGCTCCAGGGCGGCAGCGTCGTGGAGACCTCGCGGACGACCGCCATCGTGGACGAGGTGCGCAGGACGGCCGCCGAGCACATACTCGCGCACCTGGAGGTCGTGGGAGCCAGGGGCCCGCGGCTGCGGATGACCGTGCGGATGTGGATCACCTCCGTCGAGGCGGCGTCCCTGATCTGGCTGGACGAGGAGAAGCAGCCGCCGCTCGACGAGCTGCGGGACTGGCTCGTCGAGCAGTTCATGGCGGTCCTCGTGGCCTCGGCGGGCCGCGACCCGCAGACCGCGGAGGCGGTTCGGGGCGCCCTTGCCCTGGAGACGGCCGACGGACCCGCGGGCTCGCTCGCCCGGCGGGTGCTGCCCGTGGTGAGCGACGCGGCGCACCTGCTGTGACGCGTGGCCCCCGCCTGCTGTGACACTGGCCGGGTGAAGAGCGAAGACACCCCCTTCGTGGGTGGCCCCCTGGACGGCCGCGTCCTGCCCATCCTGCTCGGCCCGACCGGCCACCCCCCGAAGGTCTACCGGGTCCCGGTGCCGGACGAGGCGGGCGGCCCGCCGACCGTGCTGGTGTACCGCCGGGCGGCCAGGGCGGGCGGGAAGCGGCTCGGGCTGCACCAGGGCTGGACGTACGAGTACGACGCCGAGGGCGACCAGGCCAAGCCCGGACTGAAGTGGCCGTGGTCGAAGCCGGACGCACCGGGCTGAGCGGCCGCCCGGGGCAAGCGCGCCGCGCCGTGGAGCCCTGGACGAGTGACCGCATTGCGCCAACCCGCGCACCTTCGGGAGGCGGGCGCCGCCGGGGCGGCCGATGCTCGCGGTGCGGGGCGGAGCCGCCGCCGCGCACCGGAGGTGATGGCATGTCAGGCAGGCTGCTGCGGTGGGTCGGTACGGGAGCGGCGGTCGGGGCGCTGCTGGCGACGGCTTCTCCGGCGGTCGCCGTGCCGGGCCCCGACGGCACCGGGCAGCGCCCGGTCTCCGAGCTCCTGACCGACCTTCAGGAGCTGTACCGGAAGGCCGAGGAGTCGACGGAGACGTACAACGCGACCGCCGAGAAGCTCAGGGACCAGCGCGCCGAGGTCACCCGCCTGAACGGCAGCCTGGCCCGCGCGCGGACGTCGGTGCACGACAGCCGCGGCGCGGCGGGCCGCTTCGCCCGCCAGCAGTACCAGGGCACCACGGAGATCTCCCCCTACGTACGCCTCCTGCTCGCCCGCAACCCACAGCAGGCCATCGACCAGGGGCATGTGATCGGGCGGGTGGCGGCTGAGCGGGCCGCGACGGTGGACCGCCTGGTGGGCGGCGAGAAGAAGGCATCGGCGCTGGCGGCCGACGCAAGGACCGCCCTGGAGACCCAGGTCGCGCTCGCCGCCCGGCAGAAGACGGCGCGGGACACGGTCCGGGATCAGCTGAAGGAGGTGGAGGAACTGCTCGCCTCGCTGAGCTCGGAGCAACTGGAGGAGCTGGCGCGGGCCGAGGAGGAGGGGATGGCCGCGGCGCAGAAGAAGTTCCTCGCCTCGGGCTCCCTGAGCGGCTCCCCCGGGTCGGCAGCGCCCTCCCGGCCACCCTCGCGCCGGGGGGACGAGGCGCTGGACTACGCGGTGCGGCAGATCGGGAAGCCGTACAAGTGGGGCGCGGAGGGGCCGTCCTCCTTCGACTGCTCGGGGCTCACCTCGAAGGCGTGGGCGGCGGCAGGGAAGACGATCCCGCGCACTTCGCAGGAGCAGTGGGCGCAGCTGCGGCGAGTGTCCCTGCGCAAGCTGCGGCCGGGCGACCTGATCGTGTACTTCCCCAAGGCCACGCACGTCGCGCTGTACCTGGGCGACGGCATGGTGATCCAGGCCCCGCGCCCCGGCTCCCGCGTCAAGGTCTCCCCCATCGCGGCGAACCCCCTGCTGGGAGCCGTGCGCCCCGACCCATCGGCCAAGGCGATGAAGGGCTACACCCCTCCGAAGCTGCCGCGCGGGGCGACGAAGGGCGGCGACACGGGCTACAGCAGGGCAGGCGCGCCGCCCGCGTAAGGGGTCGGCTCCCCCACTGGGCCATCGACTAGGTCATCGACGGGATGGAGCCGGCCAGCGGAGGCAGGTCGTCGTAGAGCCGCAGGTCGCTGGAGTCGTCCAGGTAGGGCAGGAAGTCGCTCTGCGGGAGAACCCTGCCCGCCGCGCCGAAGATCGCCGTGCCGCGCTCGCGCACCGCCGGATCCGCGCCCGCCCTCGCCACCCAGGTGGCCGGATCGGGGCCGAGGAGCTCCCGCAGCTCCGCGGATTCGGCGAGCAACGCGGCGAGCAGCGTGGACTGGTCGCCACCGCCGGGTCTGGGCCGCCCGTCAGGGCCCGCGAGGACCCCGTGCGCGCTGAAGTAGATGTACGCGCCTCCGAGCCGCTCCCCGGAAGGCATCGTCATGTCGAACTCGTCGCCGGGCAGTATCGCTCGCCGGTAGTCGGGGAACTCGGTGTCGTCGACAGCCTTCAGCTGGGCGGCGTCGAGCCAGGTCACCACGAGCGTGCCCCGCGCGGACCGGTCGATGTACGGGGTGGCCGCGACATAGCCGGCCGGACTGATGTGTCCCGAGCAACCGATGCCCACGCCCCGGACCCGTACCGGAACCATCGGGACCGTCGCCGGGATGCCGAGACGGGTGAGCTTGTAGCTGACCTGGCCGGGGGAGGCGTTGGAGCCCACCGCGATGACCGGGTGGCGACGCCCCGCGCTCGCCTGGCCGAGATCGAGCAGTGTCTCGTCCAGGCGCCGCCCCCGGGACACGTACCAGTCGCCGAGCCGCAGGCGCCGCACATCCAGCGACAGCAGCTCGTCGCCGGAGAGCAGGGCGGGCTCGGCGGCCGGGCGACCGGGGTACGTGAGGGGGCGCTTGGCCGGAACCTCGTCCAGGCCCAGCGCTTTGAGGCTTCGGTCCTTCACGGCCAACACCCTTCAGGATCGGATCGTGCGGCGGACACAGCCTTCCACACCGGGTCTACCCGCCCGGGGACGACGGGCCACCAGGCACCCAGGGGTTGACTGGATCGGCTACCGGGAAAGAACCCTCTCCATCACGCCAACAAGCTTTCAGGGAGCTGGAGTTGAGACCCTCGCCGCGGCTGGTCCAGCGCCCCTCGGCGCATCCCCGGCATCGGACATCGGTTCGCTGGTGGATCGCCGGGCGGACGGTCCATGCCCTGATGCTCATGGCGCTGGGTGCACTGGCCGGCCTCGCCGTAGCCATAGCGGTGGCCTGGACGCTCACCGAGGAGTCGGCACGGGGGCTCGGTGAGCGGTTCGGCGACGTGGAGGGGCTGCTCGACATCGCCCTCGCGGCGCTGCGGGCCTGCGTCGGCACGGACAGCCTCAACCCCGAGCCGGGCAGCCTCTCGCACGCGCTCCTTGCCACCTTCGCCTCGGTGACCGGGGCGCTGGTACCGGCGGTGCTCCTGGGGATCGTCCTGGTCAAGATGTTCGCGCTACGCCCGTTCGTCTGGCGTCGGCGGGCCAGCATTTCGCCGGGGCGCACCGCCGACTTCCCGGTGGCGGCGGAGCACGACCCCGAAGACGCGGTGATCGCGGTGCGCTTCTACAACCACTTCGACAACCTCTCAGTGGTCGATCTGCGAGCCCGTGCGCATCTGCGCTACCTGGAGAACTCCCCGTACGGCGACAGCCGGGTCATCTACAAGAAGTGGCTCCAGGTCCTGGACGAGAAGGGCGAGCGGGCCGACGAGCGGGCCTGGCTCGCGGTGGAGCGCGGGGCCCCCTTCACGGTCTGGATTCCCGTCGACGCCCCGCTCACCGCACTGCCTCTCGTGCAGATCCAGGGCAAGGACCTGTCGGCGGCGACCGGAGTGAAACTCCTGGTCCGGCTGACCGCCCGAACGGTGGGCCTGGGAACCGAAGTCGCCGACGAACACTGGTTCGACGTGTCCGCCGGCTCGGACGACTTCGAGCTCGGCCGCTTCGTGCCCCTGCGCGCGGACCCGGACACCGACGTCTGGACCTGGGAGGGCTGGGCCCGGTTCGATGAACTCCTGGCCGAGGGCGGCTGACGGATGACCGTCAGGCGCCGGAAAGGGAGCCCAGGTACGCGCCCGTCTTCTCGGGGTCGTAGAAGAAGTTCTCGAAGTCCGACGGGTCGTTGAAGCCGTTCGCGAAGCGGTCTGCGGCCGGCTGGAGCTGGCCTGCCGCGCCGATCAGGTTCAGGACGTGCTCCGGCGGCGGCGACAGCATCGCGTTCGTCCACTTGGTGACGTGCTGGGCCGTCTCCCAGTACCGGTCGAACGTCGTCTGCATCCAGTCCGCGTCGAACGGCTTGTCGCCGTGCTCGATGATCGAGCCGAGGTACGACGCCGCGCACTTGGAGGCCGAGTTGGAGCCCTGGCCCGTGATCGGGTCGTTCGCCACGACCACGTCGGCGACGCCCAGGACCAGGCCGCCGCCCGGCAGTTGCCCGATCGGCTTGCGCACGGTCGGTGCGTAGCGGCCCGACAGGGTGCCGCCCGCATCCGTCAGCTCGACCTTCGTCGCGCGCGCGTACTCCCACGGCGTGAACTTCTCCAGGAGTTCGAGCGTCAGCGCCAGGTGCTCCGAGGGGTCCTTGACCCCCTGGAAGACGTCCAGCGGGCCGCCGGGCACGCCCTCCCAGAACAGGATGTCGGCGCGCCCGGAGGTCGTGAGGGTCGGCATGACGAAGAGCTCGCCGACGCCCGGCACCAGGTTGCAGCGCACCGCGTCGAACTCGGGGTGCTCGGGCCGCGGGCCCATCCCGTGGACGTACGCGACGGCCAGGGCGCGCTGCGGTGCGTCGTAGGGAGAGCGCGAGGCGTCGCGCTCGAACATCGAGACGAGCTCGCCCTTGCCCGCGGAGATGAGCACCAGGTCGTACGTGCGCGAGAAGTAGTCGAGGTCCGAGACCGCCGCGCCGTGGATGACCAGCTGGCCGCCCCGCTGCGCGAACGTCTCCATCCAGCCCGCCATCTTCACGCGCTGGTCGACGGACTGGGCGAAGCCGTCCAGCTTGCCGACCCAGTCGATGGCGCGGGACGAGTCGGGCCCGGCGACCGAGACGCCCAGACCCTCGATCTTGGGGGCCTGGGACTCCCAGAAGTTCACCTTCAGGTCCCGCTCGTGCTGGAGCGCCGTGTGGAACATGCACTGCGTGGACATCACGCGGCCGGACCGGACCTCGTCCGCCGTGCGGTTGGACATCAGGGTGACCTCGTACCCCTGCGACTGGAGTCCGAGAGCGATCTGGAGCCCGGCCTGACCGGCTCCGACGACGAGTATCTTCCGCATGCGGCTGCTTCTCCTACGGGGTACTGAAAGCTGAGAAAGCTATTCGGGGGTTGCTGCGAGGGCGTGGCCGACCAGCGACAGCAGGGACTCGATCACCGAGATCCGCTGCCGCGCGTCCATGATCAGCACCGGTATGTGCGGCGGGATCGTCAGCGCGTCGCGGACGTCCGCGGGCTCGAACTCCTCGGTGCCGTCGAAGTGGTTGACGGCCACGATGTACGGCAGACCGCAGCTCTCGAAGTAGTCGAGCGCGGGGAAGCAGTCGGGGAGCCTGCGGGTGTCGGCGAGGACGACGGCGCCGATCGCGCCGCGCACCAGGTCGTCCCACATGAACCAGAAGCGCTGCTGCCCCGGCGTGCCGAAGAGGTAGAGCACGAGGTCGTCGTCGAGCGTGATCCGGCCGAAGTCCATGGCGACCGTGGTCGTGGTCTTGTCCGGGGTCGACGTGAGGTCGTCCGTGGCCTCGCTCGCCCGCGTCATCAGCGCCTCCGTCTGGAGGGGCGTGATCTCGGAGACCGCGGTGACCAGGGTCGTCTTGCCGACGCCGAAGCCGCCCGCCACCACGATCTTCGTCGCGAT
Source organism: Streptomyces sp. NPDC055243 (assembly GCF_044544025.1). Lineage (NCBI taxonomy): Bacteria > Bacillati > Actinomycetota > Actinomycetes > Kitasatosporales > Streptomycetaceae > Streptomyces > Streptomyces sp. NPDC055243. Next base: position 270,493 of record NZ_JBITWR010000009.1, on the reverse strand, counting down.
CGGGGCCCGGGTGCGGTCCGTCTGCCAGGCTTGGAGGTTCTCGTCCGGGTCGGGCCCCGGATGGCGGAGTTCAGAGACGGCGGAGTCCACTCAGCACCCTTTCGAGCAGTGCGCGGTCCGGCTGTCCCGGGCCGTGGCCCGTTCCGTACACGCGGATCTTTCCCTGGTCTGCGAGGTCGCTCAGCAGGACGCGGACCACACCGAGCGGCATCTTCAGGAGCGCGGAGATCTCCGCGACCGTACGCATACGGCGGCAGATCTCGACGATGGCCCGCATCTCCGGCATGACACGGGTGGAGAGGTTGCCCTGCGGCAGTTCGAGGCGCTCCTCGGGGGCCTCGAGCGCGGCCACGAACGTCTCGACGAGCAGGACGTGGCCGAAGCGGGTGCGCCCGCCGGTGAGCGAGTACGGGCGCACGCGTGCGGGTTTGCGGTCGCCACCCCGCTGGGGCAGTTTGCCGGGCTTACTGCTCATCGGACGCTCTCCATCGACTGGCGCAGTTCACTGCGGAGTTCGGGGGTGAGGACATGCCCGGCGCGTCCGACGAAGAGCGCCATGTGGTACGCGACGACGCTCATGTCGCAGTCCGGGGTCGCGTGCACGCCGAGCAGCGAGCCGTCGCTGATCGACATCACGAAGAGGCTGCCCTCCTCCATGGCCACGACGGTCTGCTTGACCGCGCCCGCGTCCATCAGCTTGCCCGCGCCGATGCAGAGGGAGCCGAGGCCGGACACGATGGTGGCGAGGTCCGCGCTGGAGCCCTTGGGGCCCGAACTGTTGTCGACCGCCTGCTCGTTGTTGCGTGCGGGGTCGGAGGAGAGCAGGAGCAGCCCGTCGGAGGAGACCACCGCGACCGAGAGCAGCCCTGGCACCTCCTCGACGAGGTTCGTCAGCAGCCAGTGCAGGTTGCGTGCTTCGCTGCTCAGTCCGAACGCGGCGGACGTGCCTCCGGCGGTGGAGCTGCCGGTGGACTTACTGCCGGCGGAAGAACTGGGCGAGCGCATGGGCGCAGTCAACTACTTGCCTCCTCGACTGTGTCCCCCATGTTTTTGGTCTCTTCGGTACGTTCGGTCAGCTCGGCCTCCACGTCGCGACGACCGCTGATGGCTCCCTGGTGGAAGCCCCCGAGCCGCTTGCGCAGCGCTTCGGCGTCCACGGAGCCGCTGCGCGCCCTGGGCACGGTGGGCTCGGGCGCGGTGATCTTGGGCGTGCGCTTGGGGAGGCCCTTGTCGGTGACGCGCTCCCACTTGGCGGCGGGGGCGGCTTCGGGCTCCGGGGCGGGCTCGGGGTCGGCTTCCGGCGCCTTCGGGGCTTCCGGGGCTGCCTGGGCTTCCGGGGCCGGCGGAGGGACGAGCTCCATGGTCGTCTCGGGCGAGGCTTCGGGCTCGGGCTCGGGCCGGGGCTCGGCGGCCTCGGGCGCAGGCTCAAGCTCGGGCTCGGCGGCCTCCGGCTCGGGCTTGGGCTCGGCCTCGGGCTCCGCCTCGCGTACGGCCTGCTCCGCGGCGGCGATCAGCGGATCCGCCCCGGCCGTCACGACGGCGTTCCCCGCCGAACGCCCCGGCAGCACGTTGGAGTTCGCCTCGGCTTCCGAGCCGGGCAGATGCACCGCGGGAGCGGCCCCGGCGACCGGGACACCCACCGGCGGCGCCCCCACCGCGGGCGCCGCGGCGAGGATCGCCTTCGGCAGGACCACGACCGCCGCGACGCCGCCCTGCTTCTGCTCGCGCAGCCGGACCCGCGCCCCGTGCCGCGCGGCGAGCCGGGCCACGACATAGAGGCCGAGCCCCAGGCCGTCGCCGCTCTCCTGGTCGTACGCGTCGTCGGGACGGAAGTCCGCGAGGCGGGAGTTGAGCTCCTCCAGGCGGTCCTCGGTCACCCCTATGCCCTCGTCCTGCACGGAGAGCATGACCTCGCCGCTCTCCAGGAGCCATCCGGAGACCTCGACGGAGGCGTCCGGCGGCGAGAACGAGGTCGCGTTCTCCAGGAGTTCGGCGAGCAGGTGGCTGATGTCGTCCGCGGCGAAGCCCGCGACGTGCGCGTGCGGCGGCAGCGTGGCGATGCGCACGCGCTCGTACCGCTCGATCTCGCTGACGGCGGCGCGCGCGACGTCGACCAGCGGGACCGGGCCCGGGTGCTGATGCCCGTGCTCGGCGCCCGCGAGGACCAGGAGGTTCTCGCTGTGGCGGCGCATGACCGTGGCGAAGTGGTCGAGCTTGAAGAGCGTGGCGAGGCGGTCCGGGTCCTGCTCGCGGTCCTCGAGGTTCTCGATGACGGCCAGCTGCCGCTCGACCAGGCCGAGGGTGCGCAGCGCCAGATTGACGAACGTGCCGTGGATGGACTGGCGCACCCGCTCCAGGTGGGCGGAGGCCTCGGCCAGTTCGGCGCGCAGGGTCTCGCGCTCGTCGGCCATGGACTGGCGCTGCCCGATGAGGTGCTTGCGGTCCGCTTCGAGCGTGGTGAGGCGCTCGGTGAGGCCGGCCGCGTGCTCGTGCAGCGCGTTGACGGACCGTACGACCTGGGCGAACTCGTCGTCGCGGCCCGTGAAGCGGATCGGCTCCTGGGGCGCGGGCTCGGTGGCCAGGCGGGCCGAGCCGATGCGCAGGACGGCGAGCGGGCGGGTCAGGCTGCGGGCCATCCCCATGGTGACGCCCACCGCGACGAGCAGGATGACGCCGACGAGCGCGACGCGGATCTCCAGGGCCGTCACGTCGTCGTCGCGCAGCGCGGCGAGGTCCTTGGTGCGCTGCACCGTGAGCGCGGACTCGGCGCCGCGCATCATCTCGATGCGGGCGGAGAGCGCGGCGTCGAGCTTCTTGCGGTCGTAGTCCAGCTCGGCGGTGGAGAGCGCGGGCTGGTCGGTGAGGCGCGTGAGGTACTTCTCGGCCGTCGTCACCTCGTGGCCCGTGACCGTCGAGTCGTACGTCGTGCGGGCGCGGTCCGTGGCCGCGTCCCGGAAGTCGGCGAGGGCCGCCTGCTCCCGGACGTGGGCCTGCTGGCCCGCGGCGCTGAGGCCGTCGCGGCGCCTGCTGTCGGCGGAGGACTCGTCGACGACCGTGGTGGGCAGGCCGGTGACGGGGTCGACGGCGGTGCTCGTCTCGGTGGAGCGCGGGACGGCGAGGCTGGCCAGGAGCAGGCCGCGGGCGCTCGCGGCCTGCTCGACGGCGTGGTCGAGGTCGGCGAGGGCGTAGCCGCCGGAGCCCGCGCGCGGCGGGGTCTTCTCGGCGAGTTCGCGGGTGAGGCCGTGCAGCTCGGTGATGACGTTCGAGTACGCCGTGTGGGCTTCCAGAGCGGTGCTCTTGCCGGTGAGCGCCGCTCTGCGCACGGCGCCGATGTCGGCGAGGTCCCCCCGCAGGCCGGCCGGCGCGTCGGCCGTGCGCAGCTCCTCGATCTGGCGGTCGACGCGGGCGCTGCGGCTCTCGGAGAGCCCCTTGCCCTGCGGGCGGCCCGCCGCGATGAACGAGGTGACCTCGTCGCGCTCGTCGGCCAGCGAGTGGCCGAGGGACACGGCGTCCTGGGTGCGCTCGGCGAGGGTCACCAGGCGCTGCGCGTCGCTCAGTTGCCCGGATGCGGCGACGACGGCGGGCGCTCCGGCCCCGGCGATCGCAGCGGCCACCACGGCGACGGCGACGATCAGCCGATTGCGCACGCGTGCGGTGGGCTTGGAGTTGACCGACTTCACGGGCTTCGAGGGATTCGAGGGGCCTGCGTCGGCGGGCTTCGCGGCAGGCTGCTCGGCGGAGTTCCCCGCAGTGCTCCCCGCGGAGTTCCCCGTGGGATTCGAGCCGTCAGGAGCCGTCACGCCGGGGGCGGTGTGCTGCTCTCCCGCCGCGTGCTGCTCCCCCGCCGCGTTCGCTCCCGCTGTGGGCTCGGGCGAGCGCTCTGTAGGGGTGGTCGCGCCCGGCGTGGCCCCTTCAGGAGCCGTCTGCTTGCCCTTGCGCCCAGGCCGCATCTTCTGCACCGGTGCTCGCATTCTTGTTTTTCGTCTGCCCATGGGCCCGGGTGACGATCCGTCAACACACGCGCCCCCCGGTACGGCTCCTGACCCTTCCAGTGCCGATGGGTGGCAGTCGTGCATCACATGCCTGGCCACCCGAAGGAGTGAACATCGGCGGGGAGTTGGCGAGCAAGTCCCGACCGGGACCGAAAGTCCCGGCCACGGTGCGCCGGTTGGACGTCGACCGCAGGCTTTGGCAGGATGCGCCGCCACACGCCGTCGGAAGCGATCATTCCGACTGAAATCCGGCTTCTGACCTGCTGGTCCGGGCCAACCCCCGGTCGCCTGCCGTCTCCGGACGACCTTGTGAAGGCCTCGTGCAGACTGACTGAATGCGTATCGAACTCGCCATCGAGCCCGGAGACCCCGCACGCCCCAACGAGGACTATGCCGCGGTGACGCTTCCCGCGGCCGGACAGGGCGGATCGCTGATCCTCCTGGACGGGGTGACTCCACCTGCCGGAGACGACGGTTGTCTGCATTCCGTCCCTTGGTTCACGGCGCGACTCGGGGGCGCGCTGGGGGAACTGTCCGTTTCACGACGGGATATGACGCTCTCAGAGATCCTCGCGGCGGCGATCGTGCGCACCGCGGAGGCCCATTGTCAAACCTGTGACCTTTCTCACCCGCGTACGCCTCAGGCCACCGTGGTTCTGGTGCGTTGGGACGACGAGCAGGTCGAGCACCTCGTCCTCTCCGACTCCGCCCTCCTGGTGGCGGGCGAGGACGGCCGGGTCACTCCGGTGCTCGACGAGCGCCTCGCACAGCTGCCGCCGAGGATCCGCGCGATGCGTGACGCGGTGCGCGCGCTGCCGCGCGGTTCGGCCGAACGCGAGGTCGCGGGCCAGGCGTACGGCGCCGCGGTCGAGGCCCTGCGCAACGCGGAGGACGGCTTCTTCACGGCGGCCGCCGATCCGTCGGCGGCGGCGCGGGCGGTCACCGGCACGTGGCCGCGCGCCGAGGTGACGGCGGTGGCGGCCCTGACGGACGGGGTCGGCCGCTGGGTCGAGACGTTCCGCGCGGGCGACTGGACGGAGTGCTTCGAGCTGCTGCGGAAGGACGGGCCGCAGCGCCTGGTGGACCGGGTGCGGGAGTTGGAGCGCGCGGACCCGGAGGGCACGGCGTTCCCGCGGGGCAAGCGGCATGACGACGCGGCTGTCGTCTACGCGGAGTTGTGACGGCCCTGAGGCGCCCTGGGGACTCCGGCTCTCAGCACTCCGGCCGTCAAGGCTCCATCCCTCAGGGCTCCGGCTCTCAGCACTCCGGCCCTCAGGACTCCGGCGACTCGTTCAGCTGGTGCAGCAGGCGGGCCAGTTCCGCCACCTCCGCCCGGTCCCAGCCGGACAGCTTCCGTACGTACTGCTCCCTGCGTCCCGTACGGACCTCGCGGAAGCGGCGCCCGCCCTCCTCCGTGAGATGGACCAGCCAGGCTCGCCCGTCGGCGGGGTCGGGCTCGCGGGCGACCAGGCCGAGCTCCTCCAGGGCGCGCAGCTGACGGCTCATCGTCGCCTTGCCGACGCCGATGTACGCGGCGAGAGCGGTGGCCCGCTGCGGGCCCGAGTCGTCGAGGCAGACGAGGAGGCCGTACGCGGCGGGCTCCAGGTCGGGGTGGACCTGGCGCGCCATCTCCCCGGACGAGGCGCGTGCCCGGCGCAGGAGCAGCGTCAACTCACGCTCCAGGGAGAGGAACTCACGGTCGACCAGCCGGTGGACGCCCTCCCCGTTCACGTCGGCCCCACCGTCGTTCCCGCCCTCGTGCACTTCAGCACCCATGGCACGCTTTCTTTCCGGATCATGAAAAGTTTCCGCCCCGCACGGCGGCAGACGTCCGCGTCGGCCCATCGCCGCAGCTCGACCAGTATTTCGCAACGCCCTGGGGGGCCATGCCGAGGACACCGCCGCAGGAGTAGACCAACGGCAGAGACCGGACCCCCTTCCCAGCCACGGGTCTACGTGCGTAGCGTCGTGAATGACATGTTCACACCACGAACCTGTCGACAGGTCCCCCCACGAGCTCCATCGAGCTCATTCGAGGCCTTCGGAGGCACGCATGCCCGTGCACAGACCCGGAACGCCCCGCCGCTCTCGCTGGTCAGCGGCCGGAATCCTGCTCTCAGTCCTCTCCGCCCTCTCCCTCCTCATCACCCTGCCCGGCGCCGCGCAGGCCGCCGACGGCGACGACATCCCGGCCCGCGGCAGCGCCCGCATGGGGCAGGGCGTCATCGAGCACGACGGGCAGGGCAGTCTGCCGCCCTCCGGCGGCGCCGTACAGACCGAAGGCGTCGACGTCAGCAGCCACCAGGGCAACGTCGCCTGGGCGACGCTCTGGAACAGCGGCGTGAAGTGGTCCTACGTGAAGGCCACCGAGGGGACGTACTACAAGAACCCCTACTTCGCCCAGCAGTACAACGGTTCGTACAACGTGGGCATGATCCGCGGCGCCTACCACTTCGCGACGCCCGACACCACGAGCGGCGCCACCCAGGCCAACTACTTCGTGGACAACGGCGGCGGCTGGTCGCGCGACGGCAAGACGCTGCCGGGCGCGCTCGACATCGAGTGGAATCCGTACGGGGCGGCCTGCTTCGGCAAGTCCCAGTCCGCGATGGTCACCTGGATCCGCGACTTCCTGAACCAGTACAAGGCGCGCACCGGACGCCACGCGGTGATCTACACGGCCACCAGCTGGTGGAAGCAGTGCACGGGCAACTACGGCGGCTTCGCCGTCAACAACCCGCTGTGGATCGCGCGTTACAACACCTCTCCGGGCGAGCTGCCGGCCGGCTGGGGCGTCCAGACGATGTGGCAGTACACCTCGACGGGCCCGACGGTCGGGGACCACAACAAGTTCAACGGCGCGCTCGACAGGGTGCAGGCGCTCGCCAACGGCTGAGTGCTCCCTGTGCGCGCGAGGGCCCGGAACCCCTTGCGGGGTCCCGGGCCCTCACTCACCGGCCACCTCCGTCACGCGGCGGCCGGAACCCTCACCTCGGCCTCGGTCAGGGCCAGTTCGAGCACCTGCCGGACGTCCGTCACCGGGTGCACGTCCAGCTTCTCCAGGATCTCCGCGGGGACGTCGTCCAGGTCGGCCTCGTTCCGCTTCGGGATGATCACCGTGGTGATCCCGGCGCGGTGCGCGGCGAGCAGCTTCTGCTTGACGCCGCCGATCGGCAGGACGCGCCCGGTCAGCGAGACCTCACCGGTCATGGCCACATCCGTACGGACGAGACGGCCGCTGAGCAGCGACGCCAGGGCGGTCGTCATGGTGACGCCCGCGCTCGGCCCGTCCTTGGGGACCGCGCCCGCCGGGAAGTGGATGTGCACGCCGCGTTCCTTGAGGTCGGCGACGGGCAGCTCCAGTTCGGCGCCGCGCGAGCGCAGGAAGGAGAGCGCGATCTGCGCGGACTCCTTCATGACGTCGCCGAGCTGACCGGTCAGGGTGAGCCCCGCGGCGCCGGTCTCCGGGTCGGCGAGCGACGCCTCGACGAACAGGACGTCGCCTCCCGCGCCGGTGACCGCGAGCCCGGTCGCCACACCCGGCACCGCCGTGCGCCGCTCGGCCGGGTCCTGCGCCGACTCGGGCACGTGGTGCGGGCGCCCGATGAGGCCGCGCAGGTCTGCCTCGCCGACGGTGAACGGCAGCTCCTGCTCGCCCAGTTCGTGCTTGGCCGCGACCTTGCGGAGCAGCCGCGCCACGGACCGCTCCAGGTTCCGTACGCCCGCCTCGCGGGTGTACTCCCCCGCGAGCTTGCGCAGCGCGCTCTCGTCCAGGGTGACCTCGTCCGTCTGCAGACCGGCCCGCTCCAGCTGGCGCGGGAGCAGGTGGTCGCGGGCGATGACGACCTTCTCGTCCTCGGTGTACCCGTCGAGCCTGACCAGCTCCATGCGGTCGAGCAGCGCCTCGGGGATGGCCTCGACGACGTTCGCCGTCGCCAGGAACACCACGTCGCTCAGGTCGAGCTCGACCTCCAGGTAGTGGTCGCGGAAGGTGTGGTTCTGCGCCGGGTCGAGTACTTCGAGCAGGGCGGCCGCCGGGTCGCCCCGGAAGTCGGAGCCCACCTTGTCGATCTCGTCGAGGAGCACGACCGGGTTCATGGACCCGGCCTCCTTGATGGCCCGCACGATCCGTCCGGGCAGCGCGCCGACGTACGTACGACGGTGTCCGCGGATCTCCGCCTCGTCGCGTACGCCGCCGAGCGCGACCCGCACGAACTTGCGCCCCATCGCGTGCGCGACGGACTCGCCCAGCGAGGTCTTGCCGACGCCGGGCGGCCCGACGAGGGCGAGCACGGCGCCGCCACGACGGCCGCCGACGACCCCGAGGCCGCGGTCGGCGCGCCGCTTGCGCACCGCGAGGTACTCGGTGATGCGCTCCTTCACGTCCTGAAGGCCCGCGTGCTCGGCGTCCAGGACGTTCTGGGCGCCCTTGATGTCGTACTCGTCCTCGGTCCGTTCGTTCCAGGGCAGTTCGAGGACGGTGTCGAGCCAGGTCCTGATCCAGGAGCCCTCGGGCGACTGGTCGCTGGAACGCTCCAGCTTGTCGACTTCCTTGAGGGCGGCCTCGCGGACGTTCTCGGGGAGGTCGGCGGCCTCGACGCGGGTGCGGTAGTCGTCGGACTCCTCCCCGTCCTGCTCGCCGTTGATCTCGCGCAGTTCCTTGCGCACGGCGTCCAGCTGGCGGCGCAGCAGGAACTCGCGCTGCTGCTTGTCGACGCCTTCCTGTACGTCCTTGGCGATGGACTCGGCGACGTCCTGCTCGGCGAGGTGCTCGCGCAGCTGCTCGGTGGCCAGCTTCAGGCGGGCGGCCGGGTCGTCGGTCTCCAGGAGCCGGACCTTCTGCTCGGTGGTGAGGAAGGGCGAGTATCCGGAGTTGTCGGCGAGCGCGGAGACGTCCTCGATCTGCTGGACGCGGTCCACGACCTGCCAGGCCCCGCGCTTCTTCAGCCAGCTGGTGGCGAGCGCCTTGTACTCCTTGACCAGCTCGGTGACGGCGCCGGGCAGCGGGTCGGGCACGGTCTCGTCGACCTTGAGTCCTTCCACCCAGAGCGCGGCACCCGGCCCGGTCGTCCCGGCGCCGATCCGCACCCGGGAACGGCCGCGGATGAGGGCGCCGGGGTCGCCGTCGGAGAGGCGCCCGACCTGCTCGACGGTGCCGAGGACGCCGGTCGCGGCGTACGTCCCGTCGATGCGCGGAACAAGAAGGACCTGCGGCTTGCTGCTGCCGCTGGAGCGGGCGGCCGCTTGGGCGGCCTCCACGGCGGCGCGCACATCCGTGTCGGACAGGTCGAACGGAACCACCATGCCGGGCAGGACAACCTCGTCGTCGAGCGGCAGCACGGGCAGGGTGAGCGGTGTGGACGCCTTGGACTCAGTAGTCATGATCTCCCCTTCGGCATTCAAGTTGAGCTATGTGGACTCAATGCTCGTGAGTCCATGAATGTTCCCCAGGGGATGTTCGCTGTGAGCGATCAGCTCGACGCGGGCCGGCGCCACCGGCGCACCAGCGGCCACGTCGCGACGCCGATCGCCAGCGCCAGGAGGTGGCCCCAGTTGGTCATCGGGTCCGTGAACGCGATCAGGTCGTCGACGAGCATGCCGCCGAACCCGGCGAGCACCAGCCACCGCAGCCACGGCCTGAACAGGCCGGCCAGCGCGCCGACGCTCGCCGCGACGCCGAAGCTGATGCCGTAGTCGAGGCGGTGCAGGGAGCTGTCGGGCAGATGGCCCGCGAGGACCGAGAAGCCGACCGGGACCTCGGTCGCGAGGGTGGCCACGACATGGCCGAGCAGGAAGACGCCCGCCGTGCGCAGCGCGCCGACGCGGCGCTCCAGGGCAGTGAGGACCAGCAGGAAGCCGATCGCGTACGGTGACGCGATGCCGCCCGCGATCCACAGCGCGCTGGCCACCAGGACGAGGAACGGTTCCTGCGACAGGTGCGCCACGTCCGTGCTGGAGTGCCGGTGGAGGTCCGCGACCAGGCTCGGGTCCGCGTACTGCGCCAGGAGCGACGTCAGGGTGAGGATCGCGGCGTAGCCGAACGTGAAGGGCGTACCCGTGGGGGTCGGCAGCAGGCGCCAGGGGCGCAGGCGACTCAGCCGGCCCGGGACGCGCAGGCGTGCGGGGGCGCCGGCAGCGGCGGATGCCGCACGCGCCTCAGGAGCTTCCGGGATGGCCGCCCCGGACCCGCCGCGCTCCCGCTGGCACGGGATGCCGTCCAGGCCGGACGGGGCGATGTCCTCGGGCGCCGCGGGGGCAGTCGACGCGCTCCGGTTCACGGTGAGGCGCTCCTTCCGTCCCGTCCACCCTCGGCCGATATTTCGGGCGGTGTCTATGACCGGCGCCACGTGAGACGCGAATCACATCAACCTCACAGGTCAAACACGCGTCCGCACGGCTCCGCGCATCTCGACCCTTCCCCGATCCCGCCCCCATACGCTGACGGCCATGCACACCCACACCACCACCCCCGTCGTCATCGACCGGCGTGAGGGGCCGTACGGCGAAGTCGTACTGCGGCGCCATGGCGCGCTTCTGCAGATCATCGCCAACGGCTGTTTCCTCATGGACACTTCGGACGGCCGCTCGGAGCGGCTGCTCGTCGACGCGGCGTACGACGCGCTGGACGGACGCCCGCGGCCCAGCCTCCTGCTCGGCGGCCTGGGCGTCGGCTTCTCCCTCGCCCACGCGGCGGCCGACCCGCGCTGGGGCCCCATCGCCGTGGTGGAGCGCGAGTTGGCCATCATCGACTGGCACCGCTCGGGGGCGGACGCCCCGCTGGCCGCGATCTCCGGCCCCGCGCTCGCCGATCCGCGCACGGAGATCCTGCACACAGATCTCGTGGCGCACCTCCGCGGCGCCGACTCCCCTCGCACCGCCCCGACCACGTACGACGCGCTCTGCCTGGACATCGACAACGGACCGGACTGGACGGTGACCGAGGACAACAACTCCCTCTATTCTCCGGCCGGTCTGGCCGCCTGCCGCGCGCGTCTGAATCCCGGTGGAGTGCTCGCCGTGTGGTCCGCCCAGCCCTCGTCCGCTTTCGACGACGCTCTACGGAATGCCGGATTCCAGTCGGTACGGACGGAAGAGATCCCCGTTGCCCGAGGCGTACCCGACGTGGTTCATCTCGGCGTAAGCGCTGCGTAGCCGAGGTGCCTTCGCGCCCCGTACCCTGCTGGTCGAACACAAGCGATCAGTGTCAGGGGCGGGCGATGGAGCAGACACACACCTCCCACAACGGTGCGACGGCGGCGATGCCAGGCGCCCAGCGCCGGGTTCTGGTGGTCGAGGACGACCCGACGATCGTCGACGCCATCGCCGCCCGGCTACGCGCCGAGGGTTTCGTAGTGCAAACGGCGGGAGACGGCCCCGCGGCGGTCGACACCGCACAGGCTTGGCAGCCCGATCTGCTGATCCTGGACATCATGCTGCCGGGCTTCGACGGGCTTGAAGTATGCCGCCGGGTGCAGGCCCAGCGGCCGGTTCCGGTCCTCATGCTGACGGCGCGCGACGACGAGACGGACATGCTGGTCGGGCTCGGCGTCGGCGCCGACGACTACATGACCAAGCCGTTCTCCATGCGGGAGCTCGCGGCCCGCGTGCACGTCCTGCTGCGCCGGGTCGAGCGGGCCGCGCTCGCCGCGACCACGCCGCGCAGCGGCATCCTGCGGCTCGGCGAGCTGGAGATCGACCACGCCCAGCGGCGGGTCAGGGTCCGCAGCGAGGACGTGCACCTGACGCCCACCGAGTTCGACCTGCTCGTCTGCCTGGCCAATACGCCGCGTGCGGTCCTCTCGCGCGAGCAGCTGCTCGCCGAGGTGTGGGACTGGGCGGACGCGTCGGGCACCCGGACCGTCGACAGCCACATCAAGGCACTGCGCCGGAAGATCGGCGCCGAGCGCATCCGTACGGTGCACGGCGTCGGGTACGCCCTGGAGACCCCGACCCCGTGAGGTGAGCCGTCCGATGACCGGTCCCTTCGGCGGGCTGCGGCCGTTCTCCATCAAGACCAAGCTCGGCACCCTGGTGGTCGTCTCGGTCTTCATCACCACGGGTCTGCTGATGGTGGCGATGAAGACGGAGACGGAGCTGCGCTTCATCACCGTCTTCTCGGTGATCGCCACGCTGCTGATCACGCAGTTCGTGGCCCACAGCCTCACCGCGCCCCTGGACGAGATGAACTCCGTGGCGCGCGCCGTGTCGCACGGCGACTACACGCGCCGGGTGCGCGGCGCCGACCGCCGCGACGAGCTGGGCGACGTGGCCACCACGATCAACCGCATGGCGGACGACCTGGAGGCCCAGGACCAGCAGCGCAAGGAACTGGTCGCCAACGTCTCGCACGAGCTGCGCACCCCCATCGCGGCCCTTCGCGCGGTCCTGGAGAACGTCGTCGACGGAGTCTCCGCCGCCGACCCGGAGACCATGCGTACGGCCCTGAAGCAGACGGAGCGGCTCGGGCGTCTGGTGGAGACCCTGCTCGACCTCTCCCGCCTGGACAACGGCGTCGTACCGCTGCGGGCGCGCCGCTTCGAGGTGTGGCCCTACCTGTCGGGCGTCCTGAAGGAGGCCAACATGGTGGCCTCGGCCCGCGCGGGCATCGCGTCGGGCTCCGGCAGCCACACGCGCACGGACGTGCATCTGCACCTGGACGTCACGCCGCCCGAGCTGACCGCGCACGCGGACGCCGAGCGGCTGCACCAGGTGGTGGCCAACCTCATCGACAACGCGGTCAAGCACAGCCCGCCGCACGGCCGCGTCACCGTGCGCGCCCGGCGCGGCCTCTACCCCGAGTCCCTTGACCTGGAGGTCCTGGACGAGGGCCCCGGCATCCCGGAGTCGGAGTGGCACCGCGTCTTCGAGCGCTTCAACCGCGGCAGCCACGCCAACGCCACCCCGCACGGACCCGGCAGCGACGGCGGCACCGGTCTCGGGCTCGCCATCGCGCGCTGGGCGGTCGACATGCACGGCGGGCACATCGGAGTGGCCGAATCCCCTCGTGGCTGCCGCATCCAGGTCACTCTTCCGGGCCTGCCCGAAGTGCGAAGTTGACGTAGGGTTCGAAACGGAAGCGATTCGCGGGCGCATCGACAGCGCGCCTGAGGGACGCCGCCGCGTCGGGACAGGCCCGCGCGGCCATCTGGCGTTGCGGAACCTCGCTTGTTTCCCGCCATTTACAGCCCCGAAACCAGCGATCCAGTGTGACTTACGCGACGGATGACGGGGCCGGTCTGCACCTGACGGCGATGGAGGCGTAGCCTTTATTTCCGCTGTCCATCACCTTGTGAAGCGGAAGAGGGCGGTTACCGCCGTGTCGTCACAGTCCCCCAGTAGCTCGAGCATCTCGACCGACCAAGACGGTCAGGGCAAGGACCCTGCTGCTGCCTTCGGTCCCAATGAGTGGCTCGTCGACGAGATCTATCAGCAGTACCTCCAGGACCCGAATTCGGTCGACCGAGCCTGGTGGGACTTCTTCGCCGACTACAAGCCGGGGGCGGGCGCATCACCTGCCGCTGCCCCGGCCAAGCCGGCGGGTGACGCAGCCGCGGGGGCTGCGGCCACCGCGTCCCCCGCAGCTCCCGCCGAGGCCGCTCCGGCGGCCCCCGCGAAGCCCGCCGCGCCCGCAGCCCCGGCTGCGAAGCCCGCGGCGGCCGCACCGGCCCCCGCCGCGAAGCCCGCTGCCGCGAAGCCCGCCGCCAAGGCGGAGCCCGCGGCAGCGTCGTCGGAGGCCCCGGCAGGACCCGAGTACGTGACGCTGCGCGGCCCCGCCGCCGCGGTCGCGAAGAACATGAACGCCTCGGTGGAGGTCCCGACGGCCACGTCGGTCCGCGCCGTTCCGGTCAAGCTGCTCTTCGACAACCGCATCGTCATCAACAACCACCTCAAGCGCGCCCGCGGCGGGAAGATCTCCTTCACGCACCTGATCGGGTACGCGATGGTGCAGGCCATCAAGGCCATGCCGTCGATGAACTACTCCTTCGTGGAGAAGGACGGCAAGCCGACCCTGGTCAAGCCGGAGCACATCAACTTCGGCCTCGCCATCGACCTGGTGAAGCCCAACGGCGACCGCCAGCTGGTCGTCGCGGGCATCAAGAAGGCCGAGACGCTGAACTTCTTCGAGTTCTGGCAGGCCTACGAGGACATCGTCCGTCGCGCTCGCGACAACAAGCTGACGATGGACGACTTCACCGGTGTCACGGTCTCGCTGACCAACCCCGGCGGCCTCGGCACGGTCCACTCGGTCCCCCGCCTGATGCCCGGACAGTCGGTCATCATGGGCGTCGGCTCGATGGACTACCCCGCGGAGTTCCAGGGCACCTCCCAGGACACCCTGAACAAGCTCGGCATCTCGAAGGTCATGACGCTCACGTCGACCTACGACCACCGGGTGATCCAGGGCGCCGCTTCCGGCGAGTTCCTGCGGATCGTCGCGAACCTGCTGCTGGGCGAGGGCGAGTTCTACGACGAGATCTTCAAGGCGCTGCGCATCCCGTACGAGCCGGTCCGCTGGCTCAAGGACATCGACGCCTCGCACGACGACGACGTCACGAAGGCCGCCCGCGTCTTCGAGCTGATCCACTCCTACCGCGTCCGCGGCCACGTCATGGCCGACACGGACCCGCTGGAGTACAAGCAGCGCAAGCACCCCGACCTGGACATCACCGAGCACGGCCTCACCTTGTGGGACCTGGAGCGGGAGTTCGCGGTCGGCGGCTTCGCCGGCAAGTCGATGATGAAGCTGCGCGACGTCCTCGGCGTCCTGCGCGACTCGTACTGCCGCACCACCGGCATCGAGTTCATGCACATCCAGGACCCGAAGCAGCGCAGGTGGCTCCAGGACCGCATCGAGCGCACGCACGCATCGAAGCCCGAGCGCGAGGAGCAGCTGCGCATCCTGCGCAGGCTGAACGCCGCCGAGGCCTTCGAGACGTTCCTCCAGACGAAGTACGTCGGCCAGAAGCGCTTCTCCCTGGAGGGCGGCGAGTCCGTCATCCCGCTGCTCGACGCCGTCATCGACAGCGCCGCGGAGTCCCGCCTTGACGAGGTCGTCATCGGCATGGCCCACCGCGGCCGCCTGAACGTCCTCGCGAACATCGTGGGCAAGTCGTACGCCCAGATCTTCCGCGAGTTCGAGGGCAACATGGACCCCAAGTCCATGCACGGCTCCGGCGACGTGAAGTACCACCTGGGCGCCGAGGGCACCTTCACCGGTCTGGACGGCGAGCAGATCAACGTCTCGCTGGCGGCGAACCCCTCCCACCTGGAGACGGTCGACCCGATCATCGAGGGCATCGTCCGCGCCAAGCAGGACATCATCAACAAGGGCGGCACGGACTTCACGGTCCTGCCGGTCGCCCTGCACGGTGACGCGGCATTCGCGGGCCAGGGTGTGGTCGCCGAGACGCTGAACATGTCGCAGCTGCGGGGTTACCGCACCGGCGGCACGGTCCACATCGTCATCAACAACCAGGTCGGCTTCACCGCCGCCCCGGAGTCGTCACGCTCCTCCATGTACGCCACGGACGTGGCCCGCATGATCGAGGCGCCGATCTTCCACGTGAACGGCGACGACCCCGAGGCCGTCGTCCGCATCGCGCGGCTGGCCTTCGAGTTCCGTCAGGCGTTCAACAAGGACGTCGTGATCGACCTCATCTGCTACCGCCGCCGCGGTCACAACGAGTCGGACAACCCGGCGTTCACGCAGCCGCTGATGTACGACCTGATCGACAAGAAGCGCTCGGTGCGCAAGCTCTACACCGAGTCCCTCATCGGTCGCGGCGACATCACCCTGGAAGAGGCCGAGCAGGCCCTCCAGGACTTCCAGGGGCAGCTGGAGAAGGTCTTCACGGAGGTCCGCGAGGCCATCTCGCAGCCCGCCGAGGCCGAGGTCCCGGCCCCCGAGGCCGAGTTCCCGGTGAACGTGGACACCTCGATCTCCCAGGAGGTCGTCAAGCGGATCGCCGAGTCCCAGGTCAACATCCCCGACCGGGTCACCGTCCACCCGCGCCTGCTGCCGCAGCTGCAGCGCCGCATGTCGATGGTCGAGGAAGGCACGATCGACTGGGGCATGGGCGAGACCCTCGCCATCGGTTCGCTGCTCCTCGAGGGCACCCCGGTCCGTCTGTCGGGCCAGGACTCGCGCCGTGGCACGTTCGGTCAGCGCCACGCGGTCCTCATCGACCGCGAGACGGGCGAGGACTTCACGCCGCTCCTGTACCTCTCCGAGGACCAGGCGCGCTACAACGTCTACGACTCGCTGCTCTCCGAGTACGCGGTGATGGGCTTCGAGTACGGCTACTCGCTGGCCCGTCCCGAGTCCCTCGTCATGTGGGAAGCGCAGTTCGGTGACTTCGTCAACGGCGCGCAGACGGTGGTGGACGAGTACATCTCGGCCGCCGAGCAGAAGTGGAACCAGCACTCCGGCGTCACGCTGCTGCTGCCCCACGGCTACGAGGGCCAGGGACCGGACCACTCGTCCGCCCGCATCGAGCGCTTCCTCCAGCTGTGCGCGCAGAACAACATGACGGTCGCGATGCCGACCCTTCCGTCGAACTACTTCCACCTCCTGCGGTGGCAGGTGCACAACCCGCACCACAAGCCGCTGGTGGTCTTCACCCCGAAGTCGATGCTGCGCCTCAAGGCGGCGGCCTCGAAGACGGAGGAGTTCACGACGGGTGGCTTCCGCCCGGTCATCGGCGACGACTCGGTCGAGGCGTCGGCGGTCCGCAAGGTCGTCTTCTGCTCCGGCAAGCTGTACTACGACCTCGAGGCCGAGCGGAAGAAGCGCGGCGTCACGGACACCGCGATCATCCGCATCGAGCGTCTGTACCCGCTGCCGGGTGCCGAGCTCCAGGCGGAGATCGCGAAGTACCCGAACGCCGAGAAGTACCTGTGGGCGCAGGAGGAGCCGGCGAACCAGGGCGCGTGGCCCTTCATCGCCCTCAACCTCATCGACCACCTGGACCTGGCGGTCGGCGCGGACATCCCGCACGGCGAGCGCCTGCGCCGCATCTCGCGGCCGCACGGCTCGTCCCCGGCGGTCGGTTCGAAGAAGCGCCACGAGCAGGAGCAGGAGCAGCTCCTGAGCGAGGTCTTCGAGGCGTAGGCCTGAGCGGTTCGTACGCAGGTGGGCCCGGTCCCGAGTGCTTGTCACCCGGGGCCGGGCCCACCGGCGTATCGGCTTATCCTGGACGTCCGTCCCGGAACACACCGGCCGTCCAATCGCGGAGCCTGTCTTGTACTTCACCGACCGTGGCATCGAGGAGCTGGAGAAGCGGCGCGGCGAGGAGGAAGTCACCTTCGAGTGGCTCGCCGAGCAGCTGCGCACCTTCGTGGACCTCAACCCGGACTTCGAGGTCCCCGTCGAGCGCCTCGCGACCTGGCTGGCCCGTCTGGACGACGAGGACGAGGACGAGTAGGACGCTTCAGGCTCCTGGTTCCATGGGGGGCACCCTTACGCGGGCTTGGGCCCCTTAGCGGGCGTGGGGGCGCCTGCCGCGAAGTGCCGTACGTGCACGGCGGTGAGGGCCCCGGGCTCCGCCCGGCTCAGCACCGCCCCGCTCAGCCCCGCCCGGGTCCGGCGTCGGCCGCCCGCACCCTGTCGTACGCGAAGCCCAGCGAGCCGTGCACCATCAGGAGCACTCCTGCCACGGCCCATCCCCCACTGCGCCGCCGCACGGCCCACGCCGCGAGCGGGAGCCCGGCGGCCATCTGCGCCACGGCCAGCGCGCGAGCGCGCGGTCCCCGCAGCCAGGGGCCCAGGCGCCCCTGCTCGACCACGTCCAGCTCCGCGCGTACCGCGTCGCGCCACCCCGACCACTCGACCTCCCGCACCCCCGGCACGACCCGCGCCACCGCGCGCAGCCGGTCCGCCGGCTCACCGGGACCGAGGCCGGTCGGCAGCTCCACCCCGGCCCGCGCGAGGACGGCGAGCAGCCCCAGCATCCGTGCGCGGGCGTCTGCCTCCGTGTCGGGGCGCCCCAGGGTCTCCAGGGACTGCATGTCCAGGACGGGGTCGAGCCCGAGCCGCGCGGCGAAGGTCCGCAGCGCCTCGTCCTCGCCCACCGGCGTCCCGTTCGCCAGCCATACGTACTCGACGGTGCGCCGGAAGCCCGCCGCGAGAGTGCAGCCGGAGCGGTCGGAGTCCCACCACAGCGCGAGCACCGGCCAGGTCGAGCCGACGGCGAGCGCGGTGGCCCATCCCGTGAGGACGCGGTCCACCGGTTCGTCACCGTGCACCCAGGGCTTGCCCTCGGGCACGAGCACGCTCCACTCGTGCCCCGCCCGGGCGAGCAGCATCCGTTCGCGCAACAGGCGGGCGGCGGGCTCGACCACGTCGGGTTCGGCCCGGCAGAGCAGCAGGGCACCGGCGGCGTGCTCGAAAGCTTCGGTCGACATGGCCCCACGCTAGGTCAAATCGCCATATTTAGCGCAGAGAAGCGGCACAGGGAGGCGGCGCGGAGAAGCGACAGTGTCTTGACTTTCCGTGACCGCGATATATCGTGTATCTCAGAGACGCGATATGGCGCGTTGTGATGCGGGCTTCCGGGCCCTCCCGCCCCCGTTGCCCAGCTCGCCAGAGGAGGTCAGCCCGATGTCAGAGTGGTCCGTCGCCGAACCCCAGAAGCTCACGTTCGACGCCCCCGTCACGACACTCCACGTGCGCGTGGTCAACGGAACGGTGAACGTCGTGGGCACCGACGAAGTTTCCGCCCGGCTCGAGGTCTCCGAGATCGAGGGGCCGCCGCTGACCGTCACGCAGACGGACGGCACCCTGTCGGTCGCGTACGACGACCTGCCCTGGAAGGGCTTCCTCAAGTGGCTCGACCGCAAGGGCTGGCGCCGCAGTGCCGTGGTCTCCCTGGCCGTCCCGGCGGGCACCCGCGTCGAGGTGGGCGTCGTCGGGGCCGGCGCCGTGGTCTCGGGGATCGAGGGGCGCACGGAGGTCAGAGGCGTCACCGGCGACACGACCCTCGTCGGCCTCTCCGGCCCGGTCCGCGCCGACACGGTCTCGGGCAGCGTGGAGGCCCAGGGCATCACCGGCGAACTGCGGTTCAACTCGGTCTCCGGCGACCTGACCGTCTTCGAGGGCGCGGGCTCCTCCGTTCGGGCAGATTCGGTGAGCGGCTCGATGATCGTGGACATCGACCCGACGGGCGCCCCGACCGACATAGGTCTGACGAGCGTCTCGGGCGAGATCGCGATCCGGCTGCCCCACCCGACGGACGCGGACGTGGAGGCGAACACCGCGAGCGGCGCGGTGTCCAACGCGTTCGAGGATCTGCGGGTCAGCGGCCAGTGGGGCGCGAAGAAGATCACCGGCCGTCTGGGGTCGGGCAGCGGAAAGCTCCGGGCGACGACGGTCTCGGGATCCATCGCGCTGCTGCGCAGGCCGCCGACGGAGGAAGATCCATACGACGAGGTCCCGCCGCCCGTGCCCCCGACGGACCCGACGGACCCGACGGATTCGACGGACCCCACAGACACTCCCCCGAGCGACGCTCCCCCGGCCGACGACGCCGACCCGACCGACAAGAAGGTGCTCTGAGATGGCCCCCGTGTTCGCCCACGGCCGACTGCGCCTGTACCTGCTCAAGCTCCTCGACGAGGCCCCGCGCCACGGCTATGAGGTGATCCGCCTCCTGGAGGAGCGCTTCCAGGGGCTGTACGCACCTTCGGCGGGGACGGTCTACCCGCGCCTGGCGAAGCTGGAGGCCGAGGGCCTGGTCACGCACACCACAGAGGGCGGCCGGAAGGTGTACGCCATCACGGACGCCGGCCGCGCCGAACTGGCCGACCGCAGCGGTGAGCTGGCCGATCTGGAGCTGGAGATCCGCGATTCCGTCGCCGAGCTCGCCGCCGAGATCCGGGACGGCGTGCGGGGCGCGGCAGGTGAGCTCCGCCGTGAGATGCGGGAGGCGGCCAAGGAGGCGCGCGCATCCGGCGGCAGGCCCGAGGACAAGAGCGGCACCGGCGCCGGTACCGGCAAGGTCTTCCCCGACCCCGCGGACTTCTTCGACGGCTCTTGGGGCGACAAGGAGGGCTGGCGCCAGGCCAAGGAGGAGTTCAAGCGCGCCAAGCAGGAGTGGAAGGAGCAGGCGCGGCGCGCGAAGGACGAGACCCGCAGAGCCCGCGAGGACGCCCAGCGCGCCCGCCGCCAGGCCCAGGACGCGCAGGAGAAGGCCCGCGTCCAGGCGCAGGAAGAGGTGCAGCGCATCGCACGGCGCGTCCAGGACCAGGTGCAGGACCACTTCACGCGGGGCGACTGGCCGACGGGGGTCCGCGAGGGGCTGACGGAACTGGCCAAGCAGTTCGGCGAGTTCGGCAAGGACGCGGGCAAGGACTTCGGCCGCAAGGGCGCGCGATCCACCGCCGAGGAGCCCAAGTTCACGGCCGCCCGCGAGGACGAGGTCCCCACGGAGTACGTCCCGGACTGGGCCCAGGAGGACAGCTCGGGCAATCCGGCACGTGACCTGGACCGCCTCCTGGACCGCTTCCGCGACGACATCCGCGACGCGGCCCGGGACCACGGCGTGACGGAGGACCAACTCCGCGATGCCCGCCGCCACCTGTCCTCGGCGGCGGCCCACATCGCCTCGACACTGCGCACGCCGAAGGGCTGACCTGGAGACGCCGAGACCACGGGGGCCACGGGCCACCAGCCGCCGGTCACCGGCCGCCGGTCACTGGTCACCGGTCACCTATGCGGCTCCGGCCACCTATGCGACTCCGGGCGCCTACGCGGCTCCGGGCCCGGCGCCCCCGCCGTACAGCACCCTCTCCACCGACTCATGGGTCACGCCATGGTCCGCGAGGACTTCGCTGACGAGTCCGGGGCGGACGGTCAGGGCGAACAGGATGTGCTCGTCGCCGATGCACCGGTCCCTGCGAGCGGTGGCCATGCGCAGGGACTGCACCAGGGTGTCCTTGGCCTCGCGGGTGAACGGCCGGTGTCCGCCCAAGGCCCGGCCGGGACGGCGCCCGGCCCTGCGGCCACCCGCCAACGCGCCCACGCCATGGGCCTCTTCGACCCGGGAGACGATCTCGGACACATCGATGCCGAGTCCGGCAAGCGCCTCCGTGTCGGCCTGCGAGAGACCCGCGCGGCGCCGCGCCTCACTCAGCGCGCCCTTGATCGACTCCCGGCGGCGCGTGGCCCCGAGCGAGGCCAGGGCGAACGATGCCCGGCTCGCCTCGCGGTCGAGCAGTGCGAGGAGCATGTGCCCGTCGTCGACGGAGGCCGAACCCTCGCCCTCGGCATGCTCGACCGCGCCTTTGACCACGGCGCGGGCGTCCTTCGTGAACCGCTCGAACATCACTGCCTCCCGTACTTCTTGTGCACGGCCTGCCTGCTCACTCCGAGCTCCGCGGCGATCCCCTGCCACGACCAGCCCTGCAGACGCGCACTGCGCACCTGCACGGCCTCCAACTGCTCCACCAGCCTCCGCAGCGCGGAGACGGCCCGCAGTCCGACTCGTGGGTCACGGTCACCCGCACGCTCGGCGAGATCCGTAGCTTCGGTCATGCATGTCAACTTACGTTGACAGGGAGCGGATGTCAATCAAAGTTGACACCCGTGAAGTGAACGCGGTCCCTCCGGCGATCCCGGGTCAGCCGACTTCGAGGACGATCTTCCCGAACAGGTCACCGGACTGCAGGCGCTCGAAGCCCTCGCGTGCCCGGTCCAGCGGAAGCACCTCGTCGATCACGGGGCGCACGCCCGTGGCCGCGCAGAAGGAGAGCAGGTCCTCCAGTTCGTCCTTGGACCCCATCGTCGAACCGACGATCTTCAGCTCCAGGAAGAAGACCCGGGTCAGCTCCGCGTGCGAGGGCCGGTCACCGCTGGTCGCACCCGAGATCACCAGAGTGCCGCCCGGCTTGAGGGACTTGACGGAGTGCGACCACGTCGCCGCCCCCACCGTCTCGATGACGGCGTCCACCCGCTGCGGAAGGCGCGCGCCGGACTCCACGGCCTCCACCGCGCCCAGTTCCAGGGCCCGCTTGCGCTTGGCCTCGTCACGGCTCGTGGCGAAGACCCGCAGGCCCGCCGCCTTGCCGAGCACGATCGCGGCCGTCGCGACCCCGCCACCGGCGCCCTGGACGAGGACCGAATCCCCGGGACGCACACCGGCGTTGGTGAAGAGCATGCGGTACGCGGTGAGCCACGCCGTCGGCAGACAGGCCGCCTCGGCGAACGACAGCTCCTTCGGCTTCGGCAGCAGGTTCCACGTGGGCACGGAGACCTGCTCGGCGAACGTCCCCTGGTACTTCTCGGTGAGGATGGAGCGGCCCTCGTCGGGCCCTACCCCGTACCCGGTCTGGCCGATGACGGAGTGCAGGACGACCTCGTTGCCGTGCTCGTCGATCCCCGCGGCGTCACAGCCGAGGATCATCGGCAGCCTCCCCTCGGGGAGGCCGACCCCGCGCAGGGACCACAGGTCGTGGTGGTTGAGGGAGGCGGCCCGGACATGCACGGTCGACCAGCCGGGCCTGGCGTCGGGGGCGGGGCGCTCCCCCAACTCAAGGCCGCTGAGCGGCTGGTCACGGTCGATGCGGGCGGCGTAGGCAGCGAACATGAGGCGACGATAGGCCGCGGGCCTACCCGGACGTAACCACGCACGACTGTGACGCGCGCCGCGCTCGCGCCCCCGTACACGCGCGCCGCGCTCGCGCCCCCGTACACGCACCCGCGCTCGCGCACCCGCACCCGCACCCACACCCACGCACCGCGCCCCCGCCCCGTACGCAACGCATGCGTACGAGACGGGGGCGCGGTCACACCGTCGGGCGCCCGCTCAGCGGCGAGCCACGCCCTCGGCCCGCGCGGCGGCGGCAACGGCCGCGGTGACCGCCGGGGCGACCCTCTCGTCGAACGGCGAGGGGATCACGTAATCGGCGGAGAGCTCGTCGCCCACCACGCCGGCCAGCGCCTCGGCCGCGGCGATCTTCATCGTCTCGGTGATCCGCGAGGCCCGCACCTGCAGCGCGCCCGCGAAGATGCCGGGGAACGCGAGCACGTTGTTGATCTGGTTCGGGTAGTCCGAACGCCCCGTCGCGACGACAGCCGCGTACTTGTGGGCGATGTCCGGGTGCACCTCGGGGTTCGGGTTGGCCATGGCGAACACGAACGAGTTCGGAGCCATGGAGGCGACCGCGGGCTCGGGGACGGTGCCGCCCGAGACGCCGATGAACACATCGGCACCCGCGAGCGCGCTCTCCAGCGAACCGCTGAGCCCGGCCTTGTTGGTGATCTCCGCGAGCTCGCGCTTGACCGGGGTGAGGTCGTCCCGGTCCCGGCTCACGACGCCCTTGCGGTCCGCGACCGCCACGTCGCCCAGGCCCGCCTCGAGCAGGAACTTGGCGATGGCGACCCCGGCCGCACCCGCGCCGGAGATCACGGCACGCAGCTCACCGAGCGTGCGCCCGGTCAGTCGCGCCGCGTTCCGCAGCGCGGCGAGCGTCACGACCGCCGTGCCGTGCTGGTCGTCGTGGAAGACAGGAATGTCGAGCCGCTCCTGGAGCTTGCGCTCGATCTCGAAGCAGCGCGGGGCCGAGATGTCCTCGAGGTTGACACCACCGAAGGACGGCGCGAGCCGCACCACGGTCTCGACGATCTCGTCCGCGTCCGTCGTCGCGAGCGCGATCGGAACCGCGTCCACGCCGCCGAACTGCTTGAACAGAATGGCCTTGCCCTCCATCACGGGGAGGGAGGCCTCGGGACCGATGTCACCGAGACCGAGCA
This sequence comes from Streptomyces sp. NPDC055243, assembly GCF_044544025.1. Taxonomy (NCBI): domain Bacteria; kingdom Bacillati; phylum Actinomycetota; class Actinomycetes; order Kitasatosporales; family Streptomycetaceae; genus Streptomyces; species Streptomyces sp. NPDC055243. The sequence continues at coordinate 246,754 of NZ_JBITWR010000009.1, read as the reverse complement.
CGGCCGTGCCGTCGGTGACCACGGCCACGACGTTCGACTTCCATGTGTAGTCGTTCACCAGCTCCGGCTGCTCGGCGATCGCGGTGCACACTTTCGCGACGCCGGGCGTGTACGCCAGGGACAGGTCGTCCTTGTCCCGCACCGGCACGGTGGCCTGCACGGCCATCTTGCCGCCACGGTGCAGCGCGAAAGCCGGATCGAAGGTATCGACGAGCTCGCTGTCGCCTTCGTGACCCGTATTGCTCTCGCTGCGAGGATTGACGATCTCCGCTGCCACTTGTCTGACCCCTTAAGTCTTAAATCATCAGTTGAGGGTGTCCACTCCTGGTTGAGAAGTGGGCGGGCACCGCGTCTGTTCCCCGCCTGTCGGCGGAGGGAGGTACAGACACGCGAGCGCGCCGCACACGCGCTCTGGGCCCCGGATGAGGGGTGTAACGCACCTTTCTACCTGACGGCGCCGGGCGCGGGCGAGTGGGATTGGTTACCTGAGGTGCCCGTGGTCCTTGTAGTGGTCCAACAAGAACGGACGACGGGCCCATGCCCGATTTTCCGCGGAGCGCACGCGGCGGGTCCACATCGCGAGATTCACCCGAGATTGACGGAAGATCTCAAATGGCGGTACTTCGTTCCCTGCCGGTACGGGCCTGTTGTCCCGGGCTGTCAGGGTCCGGGCGTCACCCGTTATCCGATTTTGACATCTCTGGCACCCAGAATCGGACGGTCCGAATGGCAAGATGCCGTCATCACACGAGGTCGCGACACCCGAAGGTGTGTGCACGACCGCTCGGCAACTCCCTCATCCGCCGGAGGACCCTCATGACCGCACGCTCCATCTGTCGTACCACCGCAGGTAAGTCCGCGAAGTCCCGGATGGCCACGGTCGGCGCGATCGCGGTCGCCGGCGCGCTGCTGCTGACCGGTTGCGGCGACCAGACCAAGAGCAAGGACGAGGGCAGCGAGAAGGTGAGCAACGCACCGCTCGCCGACAAGCTGCCCAAGGACATCCGGGACGCGGGTGTCATCAAGGTCGGTTCGGACATCGCGTACCCGCCCGTCGAGTTCAAGGACAAGTCCGGCAAGACGGTCGGCATCGACCCCGACCTCGGCGACGCGCTCGGCAAGCAGCTCGGCGTGAAGTTCCAGTTCGACAACGGCACCTTCGACACCCTCCTCGGCGGTCTGCGCTCCAAGCGCTACGACCTCGCGATGTCGGCCATGACCGACACCAAGAACCGCCAGGAAGGCGTCGACGAGGAGACCGGCAAGAAGATCGGCGAGGGCGTCGACTTCGTCGACTACTTCACGGCCGGCGTCTCGATCTACACCAAGAAGGGCGACGACCAGTCCATCAAGACCTGGGCGGACCTCTGCGGCAAGAAGATCGTCGTGCAGCGCGGCACCGTCTCGCACGACCTCGCCAAGGCCGAGTCGAAGAAGTGCAAGAGCGGCAAGAAGATCACCATCGAGTCCTTCGACAACGACCAGCAGGCCCAGACCCGGCTGCGCTCCGGCGGCGCGGACGCGGGCTCCTCCGACTTCCCGGTCGCCGCGTACGCGGTGAAGACCTCGGGCGGCGGCAAGGACTTCGAGCTGGTCGGCGAGCAGGTCGAGGCCGCTCCGTACGGCATCGCGATCTCCAAGAAGAACCCCGAGCTGCGCGACGCGATCAAGGCCGCACTCGACGCGATCATCAAGAACGGCGACTACGACAAGATCATCTCGAAGTGGGGCGTCGAGGACGGCGCGGTCAAGGAAGCCCAGATCAACGGCGGCAAGTGACCGCGCAACCGTCTCGCCGCTGAAAGGCCACCCCCGTGACAACCGACATCTCCAAGAAGGGACCGGAGGACACACCCCCGTCCTCCCGCCCTGAGGCCATCAAGGCCATCCCTGTCCGGCACTACGGCAGGTATGTCTCCGCGGTCATCGCCATCGGTGCACTCGCCGCGATCGTCTACGCGTTCGCACAGGGCGACATCAACTGGGACGCGATCCCCGACAACTTCTTCGACGAGCGCATCCTCAAGGGTGTCCGCGAGACCCTGCTCCTGACCTTCCTGTCGATGCTCATCGGCGTGGTCGGCGGCATCGTCCTCTCGATCATGCGCCTGTCGAAGAACCCGGTGACCTCGTCGATCGCCTGGTTCTACATCTGGTTCTTCCGGGGTACGCCGGTCCTGGTCCAGCTCTTCATCTGGTTCAACCTCGGCTTCGTCTTCGAGTACGTGAACCTCGGCCCGTTCTACAAGGACGAGTGGTCGGACTTCATGACGCCGTTCCTGACGGCGCTGCTCGGCCTCGGCCTCAACGAGGCCGCGTACATGGCGGAGATCTGCCGTGCCGGTCTGCTCTCGGTCGACGAGGGCCAGACGGAGGCCTCCCAGGCGCTCGGCATGAGCCACGGCAAGACGCTGCGCCGGGTCGTGCTTCCGCAGGCGATGCGCGTGATCGTGCCGCCGACGGGCAACGAAGTCATCAACATGCTCAAGACGACGTCCCTGGTGGCCGCGGTCCAGTACTTCGAACTGCTGCGGTACGCCCAGGACATCGGCACCTCGTCCGGCGCCACGGTCGAGACCCTGCTCCTGGCGGCGGCCTGGTACCTGATCATGACGTCGATCCTCAGCATCGGTCAGTTCTACCTGGAGCGCTACTACGCGCGCGGTTCGTCGCGCTCGCTGCCGAACACGCCGTGGCAGAAGATCAAGGCCAACATGCTGTCCCTCAACAGCCCGCGGGGAGGCACCGCATGACCGCCATGGTGAAGTCCGAAGGCGTGCACAAGTCCTTCGGCAACGTCGAGGTCCTCAAGGGCATCGACCTGGAGGTCAAGTCGGGCGAGGTCTTCTGCCTCATCGGCCCCTCCGGCTCCGGCAAGTCGACGTTCCTGCGCTGCATCAACCACCTGGAGAAGGTCAACGCCGGGCGGCTCTACGTCGACGGCGAGCTGGTCGGCTACCGGCAGAAGGGGGACAAGCTGTACGAGCTCAAGGACAGCGAAGTCGCCCTCAAGCGCCGGGACATCGGCATGGTCTTCCAGCGCTTCAACCTCTTCCCGCACATGACGGCCCTCGAGAACGTCATGGAGGCGCCGGTCCAGGTCAAGGGCGAGTCGAAGGCGGCGGCGAAGGCGCGTGCCGGGCAGCTCCTGGAGCGGGTCGGCCTGGCCGACAAGGCGAAGAACTACCCTTCGCAGCTCTCGGGCGGCCAGCAGCAGCGCGTGGCCATCGCCCGCGCGCTCGCGATGGAGCCGAAGCTGATGCTCTTCGACGAGCCGACGTCGGCGCTCGACCCGGAGCTGGTCGGTGACGTGCTCGACGTCATGCGCGATCTCGCCGAGTCCGGCATGACGATGATCGTCGTCACGCACGAGATGGGCTTCGCGCGCGAGGTCGGCGACAGCCTCGTCTTCATGGACGAGGGCGTGGTGGTCGAGTCCGGCCACCCGCGTGACGTCCTGACGAACCCGCAGCACGAGCGGACGCAGTCGTTCCTGTCCAAGGTGCTGTAACGCGTACCCACGCGACGCGTACATGCGAAAGGGGCGGTGCGGATCCACGATCCGTACCGCCCCTTCGTGCTGCGCTACTTGAGGCCGAGCACCATCGCGTCCGATGGCGACGACCACACCGTGCGCGCCTCGCCGAAGCCCGCGTCACGCAGGGTGCGCGCGTGCCACTCGGGCGAGGGGGTGTCGCCGTCCGCGTGCTCGCCGTAGATCTCGAAGCGCTTGGCGGTGGGCTCGGCGAGGACCGGGTCCTTCGCGGCGAGCTGCCACCAGTCCTTCCAGTCCACGGCGCCCTCGGCCTTGGCCTTCTCCATGCGGGCGTGCCGCTGGGCCCGGTCGGCGTCGTTCAGACGGGGCGTCGCGGGGTCGGGCATGTGGTCGGCGTTCAGGAAGACGCCGCCGTCCCTGACGAGTCCCGCGAGCTGGCCGTAGAGCGTGGTGAGGGGCTCGCTGTGCAGCCAGTGCAGGGCCGTGGCGGTGAGGACCGCGTCGTACGTGTCGTACGGCAGCTGCGCCGCCCACTGGGGGTCCTTGAGGTCCGCGGTCACGAAGGTGACCCGGTCGTCCCCGGCGAAGGTGCCCTCGGCGATGGCAAGGAGCGCGGGGTCGAGGTCGACGCCCGTGCTGACCGCGTTCGGGAACCTCTTGAGCAGCCGGTCCGTAATACTCCCCGTACCGCACGCGAGGTCGAGGACGCGCGGTTCGGTGCCGACGACGGCCTCGACCATGTCCAGCATGACCCGGAACCGCTCCTCGCGGTCGGGCAGATACCACTCCTGCTGCCGGTCCCAGCTGTTCTGCCAGGCACGCCAGTCGGTTCCGGACACCGTTTCCGTCATCAGAAGTCCTCCCGTACGTAATACGCTCTCGTAATACCCTCGAAGCACGCGCAACCGTTACTCACGCACGTGATGAAGATAGCCCGCCCCGGTAAGGACTACAAGTGGAACTGGCCTATTACTCGGACTACGCCGTACGTCTGGTCAACAGCGAGGAGCCGGGTCGCAACAAGGACACGCTGACCTCGGTCGAGGCGATCCGCGAGCTGTTCGGAGGCGGTTCACAGGCGGCACGTCGCGCCACGGACTCCGACGTCACCCGCTTCCGCTCGGTGCGGGCCAGGCTCAGGGCGGTCTTCGAGGCGGCCGACAGCGGGGACGAGACCCTCGCGGTCGACCTCCTGAACTCCCTGCTCATGGAGTTCCCGGTCAGCCCGCAGATCTCCGGCCACGACGACCGCGACGACGCGGGCAACCCGCTGTGGCACATGCACCTGGCGGACCACCCGTCGAACGCGACGTCCGGGTACGCCGCGATCGCCGCGATGGGCCTCGCCTTCCACCTCACCGAACACGGCGTCGACCGCCTGGGCCTGTGCGAGGCAGCGCCCTGCCGCAACGCCTATCTCGACACGTCGACAAACCGTTCCCGACGCTACTGCTCGGACCGCTGTGCGACCCGCGCCAATGTCGCCGCCTACCGCGCCCGCAAGCGCCTGGAGACCGACCGGTCGGCCAGCACCGGCCGCGCGGCCGAGACGGCCCAGCGCAGCAGGCTCAACGGCGACCGCTGACCGGCCCCGGACCGGGGCGGGCGGTAGCGGAACCACACCTTCCCCAGGACGAGTTCCTCGGGCACCGTGCCGTAGTCCGTGCTGTCCCCGCCCGCGTACGCGTTGTCCCCGAGCACCCACCAGCCGCCCTCGCGCCGCTCGGCGGCGCGCTTGACGACCAACAGGTCCTGCTGGAACGGATGGCGGAGCACCACCACGTCACCCGCTCGGACCCGTGCGCCCCACTGCACCACCAGACGGTCCCCGTGGTACAGCGTCGGCACCATCGAAGGGCCGGTCACCTCGGCCGCGCCCAACGGCAAGATGGCCCTTCTCCCTTCGCTCTCCTGCGACAGCTCCGGCATCACCGCACCTCCCCGGTCCTATCCTCCACGAGTCCCAGTCTGACCCTGGACTTTTGTCCTAAGCCCAAGGGGGCACTCGCGAAAAGCCGTCTCTCACGGAGTAATGTCCCACCTGAGAAGACGATCACGAGGAAGGACCGCTGCATGCTTTCCCGCCTGTTTGCCCCCAAGGTAAAGGTCAGCGCCCACTGCGACCTCCCCTGCGGCGTGTACGACCCGGCCCAGGCCCGCATCGAGGCGGAGTCGGTCAAGGCCGTCCAGGAGAAGATGGCCGCCAACGACGACGCGCAGTTCCAGACGCGCGCCATCGGCATCAAGGAGCAGCGCGCGGAGCTCGCCAAGCACCACGTGTCCGTGCTCTGGAGCGACTACTTCAAGCCCCCGCACTTCGAGAAGTACCCGGAGCTGCACCAGCTGGTCAACGACACCCTCAAGGCCCTCTCGGCCGCCAAGGGCTCGTCGGACCCGGCCACGGGCCAGAAGGCGCTCGACTACATCGCCCAGATCGACAAGATCTTCTGGGAGACCAAGAAGGCCTGACCTCACCGGTCGTAGGCCTGACCTCACCAGGTCACACGGAAGCACCCGGCATCCGCGCGGAGCCGGGTGCTTCTGGCGTTCTCGCCCCCGTCATCCCTGCAGCGCGGAGAGCCCCTTCCGCAGATCCTCCGCGTTCATCACCGGGTAGATCTCGATCTCGGCACCGAGCTCCAGGAAGAACGGCTCCGCGATGGACGGCATCTCCGAGCTGTCCTGCATGTCGAAGACGAAGGTGGCGCACCGCCCCCCATCACTGGGACCGAAGTACGCCGCCTCGGGCTTGATCTGCTCCGTCACCGCCTGCATCAGCTTCGGCAACGTGCCGTTCTTGATCGCCTCGTTCGAGATCTGTGTGTCCAGACGCGCTCTCAACATGACCCTCATGGCACTCACTCCTCCCTTCAAGCGTCCTCCGCCCCACCCATATCCGCATCCGCGCCACCTCGCTGAGCTGTTCCAGGCGGCGGCGGAACGACGGGCGGCGGATGCGGTCGCCCAGTGCGGAGGTCCGCGCTCCCGCCGGTCCCGGCACTTCGGCCGCCCCGCCGCTTCCGCCGCGCCCTCCCGCTCCCGGTGGCGCGAGCGCCGCAGTGCCGTGCCGCACAGCCATGCCAGATAGCCGGCGCCTGCGATGCGCAGGGCGTCGTACGCGAGATGCGATGCCGTGAGCAGGGCCGTCAGGCCGATCGCCGCCGCCACGCCCCAGGCCGGGCAGCCGCTGAGGACGCCGGCTCATCGCCGCCCCTTCCGTCGCGCCGCCCCATTAATCGGTTGCCGCCCCGGGCCGCCCCTGCTGCACTTGCCGTACGCCTCGACCCGTCAAGGAGACGCAATGCGCCGTTTGTTCATGTCCAGCCAGAAGGGAATCGCCATCGACCCAGAGGACATGACACTCCGTGCATACGTCGAGCACGTCCACCACCCTGAACCTGGGAATCCTGGCGCATGTTGACGCCGGGAAGACCAGCCTGACCGAGCGGCTGCTGCACGCCGCCGGTGTCATCGACGAGATCGGTCGCGTCGATGCGGGAAGCACCCAGACCGATTCGCTGGCCCTGGAGCGGCAGCGCGGGATCACGATCAAATCCGCCGTGGTCTCCTTCGCCGTCGACGACGTCACCGTCAATCTCATCGACACCCCCGGCCACCCGGACTTCATCGCCGAGGTGGAGCGGGTGCTGAGCGTGCTCGACGGCGCCGTACTCGTCGTCTCCGCCGTCGAGGGCGTCCAGGCGCAGACCCGCGTGCTCATGCGGACGCTGCGGCGGCTGCGCATTCCCACGCTCGTCTTCGTGAACAAGATCGACCGACGCGGCGCACGCCACGAGGAGCTGCTGCGCGACATCGCTCAGCGGCTCGTGCCGGACATCGTGCCCATGGGGACGGTCCACGCTCTCGGCGGCCGCGACGCGGGCTTCGTCCCCTTCGGCGCCGACGATCCGGCCTTCACCGACCGCCTCGTCGACGCGCTCGCCGCGCACGACGACGCCCTGCTCTCCGCGTACGTCGACGACGAGGCGGGCCTCTCCTCCGAGCGGCTCCGCACGGAACTCGCCGCGCAGACCGGACGGGCCCTGGTGCACCCGGTGTTCTTCGGCTCGGCGGCCACCGGCGCGGGCGTCGCCGAACTCATGGCGGGCATCCGGGATTTGCTGCCCTCCGAGGACGGCGGCCCGCTCGCGGACGCACCCGTGTCCGGCACCGTGTTCAAGGTCGAGCGCGGGGACGCCGGTGAGAAGGTCGCGTACGTCCGGATGTTCGCGGGGACGGTCCGCACCCGGGACCGGCTGCCGTTCGGCGGCGGTCGCGAGGGCAAGGTCACCGCGGTCGGCGTCTTCGACCGCGGGTCGGCGGCCCCGCGCGAGGGGGTGTGCGCGGGACAGATCGGGAAGCTGTGGGGGCTCGGCGACATCCGGATCGGCGATGTCGTGGGCGCGGGGCCCGCGGCGGGGCGAAGGGGCGGAGGCGGTCGGCATCACTTCTCGCCGCCCACCCTGGAGACCGTCGTCGTCCCCGCCCGCCCCGGTGACAGGGGCGCCCTGCATCTCGCGCTCGCCCAGCTCGCCGAGCAGGACCCGCTGATCAATCTGCGGCAGGACGATCTCCGCCAGGAGGTGTACGTGTCGCTGTACGGCGAGGTGCAGAAGGAGGTCATCCAGGCGACCCTCCTCGACACGTACGGAATCGACGTCACGTTCCGTGAGACCACGACCGTCTGCGTGGAGCGCGTGACCGGGAGCGGGTCCGCGTACGAGATCATCGGCACGGACTCCAACCCGTTCCTGGCCACCGTCGGTCTGCGCGTCGACCCCGGACCGCCGGACTCCGGCGTGGAGTTCCGGCTGGAGATCGAGCTCGGTTCGATGCCGTACGCGTTCTTCCGCGCCGTCGAGGAGACCGTGCGCGAGACGCTGCTCCAGGGGGTTCACGGCTGGGAGGTCGGCGACTGTGTCGTCACGATGACGCACTCCGGCTACTGGCCCCGGCAGAGCCACGCGCACGGCACCTTCGACAAGAGCATGTCGAGCACGGCCGGTGACTTCCGGCAGCTGACGCCGCTGGTCCTGCTGAGCGCGCTGCGGCGGGCCGGCACCGAGGTGCGCGAGCCGCTGCACCGCTTCCGGCTCGGCGTCCCCGAGGACGTGTTCGGGCAGCTCCTGCCCGCGCTCTCACGGCTGCGGGCGGTCCCGCACACCCAGACGGCGCGCGGAGCCTCGTACGTCGTCGAGGGAGAGATCCCCGCCGCCCGCGTGCACGAGCTGGAGCAGCTGCTGCCCTCGCTGACGCGCGGCGAGGGCGAGCTCGAGTCCGCCTTCGAGCGCTACCAGCCGGTCCGGGGCGAGGTCCCGGACCGGCCGCGCACCGACCGCAATCCGCTCTGCCGCAAGGAGTACCTGCGGGAGGTGGCGGGTGTCAGGCGCTGAGCCGGCCGAGCGCGAGGAGCGCGGGTCATACGCGGAACGCGGGTCAGGCGCGGAACGCGGGTCAGGCGCGGAACGCGGGTCAGGCGCGGAACGCCGGAAGGCCGAGGGCGCGCACGCGGGCGGGGTCGACGAGGATGTTGAGCTCGACGATCCTGCCGTCCGAGAGCGTGAACTCCATGACCGAGAACACCTCGTCGCCCGGTACCCCGACCAGGCCGAGCCGGCCGTTGACCATCGCGAACTCGGTACGCGGCGCTCCCTCGGCGAACATCGCGGCCTGCCCGGCGACCACCTTCGCGCCGCGCACCAACTTCGAGAGTCCGGAGGCCAGTTCGCCGGTGTCGGCCCGCAGCACCACATCCGGGTCGAGCAGTTCGAGCAGCGCGTCGAAGTCGCCGCCCCGCGCGGCGGCGAGGAAGGCGCCGACCACCTCGCGCTGGCGCACCGGGTCGTTGTCGGGCGTGGGCGCCGAGCCCTGTACCCGGCGACGGGCACGGCTCGCCAGCTGGCGGGTCGCGGCCGGGGTGCGCTCCACGATGGGGGCGACCTCGTCGAAGGGCACGGCGAACATGTCGTGCAGCACGAAGGCGAGCCGCTCGGCGGGCGCCAGCGTCTCCAGGACGACGAGCAGCGCGAGGCCGACCGAGTCCGCGAGCAGCACCTCCTGCTCGGGGTCGACCACGTCGCCCCAACTCACCACGGGATCGGGCACATGCGTGTCCAGCGAGAGCGACAGGGACTCCTCGCGCCGCGACTGCCGCGTACGCAGCATGTCGAGGCAGATCCGGCCGACGACGGTCGTCAGCCAGCCCCCCAGGTTCGCCACCTCACCGGTGTCGGCGCGGCTGAGCCGTATCCAGGACTCCTGGACCGCGTCATCGGACTCGCTGAGCGAACCGAGCATGCGATAGGCGACGGCCTTCAGATGCGGCCGGTGCTCCTCGAAACGGGCCGCCAGCGCTTCGCTCCGGTTCACCGCTGCCTCGCCATGGTCGACCGCCGCCTCGTTATGGTCCATCTGTCACGTTCCCCCGTCGCGATCCGTCGTAGAAGTGACGCACCGATCCAGTGCACTTGGAGGAGAACAGTAATGAACGCGTACGCCATACCGGCCGCCCGCACCTCGAACCGGCGCAGCTCATGAGCACGCGGACGACCGGCCCCCGCGCGCCCGAGCAGCGCAAGCGGGACGCGCTGCACCGCCTCACCCACGACATCGACGCGTGGGTGGCGACGGCGGACGCGGAGAGCGGGACCCCGTACCTGATCCCGCTGTCCTTCCTCTGGGACGGCGAGAGCCTGCTGGTGGCCACTCCGGACGCCAGCGTCACGGGCCGCAATCTCCGGGCGTCCGGCAAGGCGCGGGTCGGCGTCGGGCCCACCCGCGACCTCGTCCTCATCGAGGGGGCCGTACGCCCGCTCGGCGAGGACGAGTTGACCGCCGAGGACCGCGCGGACTTCGCCACCAAGACGGGCTTCGACCCGAGCAGGCTCACCACCCTGTACACCTACTTCCGCATCACCCCGCAGCGGATCCAGGCCTGGCGCGAGGCCGACGAGCTGGAGGGGCGGGAGCTGATGCTGGGCGGGCGGTGGACGGTGCGGTGAGGCGGGCGGGAGACGCGGGCCGGTGCCGGCCGTCAGCTGTGGCCGAGCACCGGGGCCAGCGCCTTCCGTAGATCGTCGGGTCCGGTGTAGTGGAGCCCCACCATGCCGAGCGCGACCGCCGCGTCCACGTTCTCCTTGCGGTCGTCCACGAACAGGCAGCGCTCGGCGGGGACCCCCGCCCGCTCCACGGCGATCTCGTAGATGCGGCGGTCCGGCTTGACGATGCCGACGCCCGCGCTGCTGACCACGGTGTGCGCGAGGTCCGCGATGCCGAGCCGCGCCAGGTCCTCGTCGAGCCAGGGCGTCGCGTTCGTCACGAGGCCCACGTGCAGGTGCGCGCGGGCCCGCCTGAGCAGGTCCACGACGGCGGCGTCGGCGGAGAACCCGGCCTCGGCGACCGCGGTGCCCAGGGCGCGTCCGCGCTCGTAGGGCACCCGGTCGGCGAGGCCGCGTGCGATGGCCTCCACCCACTCCTCCTTGCCGATGTTGCCGAGCATCAGCGGCTGATCCGTCTCGGGCGCGAAGGCGACCTCGGCGGTGCTGCCCTGGGGGAGACCGGCGGCACGCTCCATCGCCTCGATCTCCGACATGTCGTAGAAGCGGATCACTCCGTCGAGGTCGGACAGCACGGCGTCGAACGGCAGCGGCGGCACCTGCCAGGCGAAGCGCAGCTTCTCCTTGGCCTCGGCGCCGATCCGGCCGTAGAAGCGGACGGCGCCCTCGTTCCAGGCGGGCGTCTGCCACTGGACCTCGGTGATGCCAAGGGAGCGGGCCTCTGCCGCCACCGCGTCCGTCAGGAGCTCGCCGAGGCCCAGGCCCCGGTGTCCGTCGCGCAGGAAGAGGCAGTCCATGTGGAGGTACTCGGCGCCGTCCCAGGTGGAGATCTCCGGCGCGCACGTGGCGTAGCCGACGACGTCGCCGCCGGGCAGCTCGGCCACCAGGCAGCGCAGGCGCGGGTCCGGCACCCCGAAGAGGAGCGTGTCGAGCCGCCGGTCCAGGCCGGGGGCGGGCGGCGCGCCCTTCTCGTAGGCGGCGTGCTCGGCGACGAGTTCCACGACGCGGGGGAGGTCGGCGGGGCGGGCGCGGCGGACGCGGGGTGCTTCCGTCATCGGAGGTCCTCGGCAAGCTCGGTCATGTCCATGCGCCCATGATGCAGATGTCCCCTGCCGCGCGTGCCGCCGAGGTGCCCTACCGGTCGCCGAGCACCCGCTCCGCATTGGCCCGCACCCGGTCCTGGTCGGCGCGCACCGCCTCGTACGCGTCCTTGTGGCGGGTCACGTCGGCGCGCTGCTTCTCCTCGCGCACCGCCCACCACACACCGGCCGTGTTGTGCTCCCGCTTGCACTCGACGTCGGCGGTCGCCGTGGCCAGCTCCTTCTTCGTACGGCCGGTGTTGCCGCCTTCGTCGTTCCCGCGGCCCCACGCCTTGTCCTGGAAGGCGTGGGCCGGGGTCTTGTAGCGCTCGACGCCCTTGCTCCCCATGCACCGGGCCCAGGTGGCGAGTGCCTTGCGCACCCGCCGGTCCTTGGCGACGGCCTTGTCCACGATCTCGCTCCGCCGGGAGACGTACGTCCACATCCGCGTCTTGTCCCGCACGCCTTCGACGAGGCGATCGGCGCCGCTGCTCCCGCAGTCCCCGCCTCCGGCGGACCCCCGGCCCCCTCCGTTCAGCGCGTCGTACTCGGCGTCCGTCATGACGCGGCCCTCGGGCCGCGCGGCATCGGCCGGTGACCGGTCCGGGTCCCAGCCGTAGCCCCAGCGGCGGGCGCTGTCGAGATCGAGCGGTCCGTACGGATACGACGCCATCGCCACCGCGATCAGCGGCGCGGCCTCTCTGTACTCCGGCGTCTTCGGATGGAGGGGGAAGTCCTCGAAGCCGAGCCTGCGCATGCAGTCCCGCGTCATGTGTGCCTGCGCCTCCGTGTGGCGCCGGGTGTCGCGCGCGCTGAACCCGTAGCGGTCGAAAGGCAGCTCAGGGAGGTCCTTCTCCGTCTTCACGGAGGGCACACCGGGTTCACCCGGGCCTCCCCCGGACGCAGCGGACCCGCATCCCGCGAGCATCACAGCCACCAGACCCGCGACGCCCCACCGGGTCGTCCCCCGCAGCCCCATCGGTCCTTCCCCTCCCCAGGCGACCCACGTACCGGAACCGTCGGACCATACCCTCCCGCCCACGTCAGGCCCGCAGCCGGGCGACCCAGGGGTGCGGTCCGTAGGCGGTCTCAACAGCCCATGCCAGCCAGGCCCGTTGGGACGGGGACAGTACGGGCAGGAGCGCGTCGAAGTCCCGCTCGTCCTTGGGGCGGGGCGACTTGCCCTTGTAGAGGAGCTGGATCTCCGGTGCCAGGCGGGGGATGCCGTCCGTGCCGACCGGGCCGATCTCCTCGACGGGCCGTCGCACCCGCCGGTCGCGGCGCGACACCCAGACGGGGCCGTCGGCCTCCTCCAGCATGAACTGAATCCGCCACGGCTCCCCGCCGCCGGGCCTGCACCAGATGTCGTGCACGCCGGCCGGCAGCATCTCCCCCGGCAGCCACCGCCGCAGCGTCCCCGGCGGATCGGCGGCCCACCACTCCCACGACGGCAACGCCTCCTGCACGGCGAGCTGATCGCGCCGCAGCAGAGCCACGTCGATGTCCGTGTGCTCCCGGAAGGCGTGGCCGACGGCCAGCTCCACCGCGTACCCGCCGGCGATCCACCACGGGACGCGCAACTCTGCCAAGCGAGCGGCGACTTCAGCGGGCGAGTCCGGTTCCCACGGCCCCCAGGGTGTCTCCGTACGCATCGCGCTCACCCCCTCAGCGCCGTGTCCACCAGGGAGCGCACCTCGTCCGCCGAGAGCCCGAGCTCCAGCGCTTCGGCGACGAACACCCGCACCCGCTCCCCCAGTTGGGCCCGCGCCCGCACCACGGCGCCGTCCACGACGGTCGCGCCGCGCCCCCGCCGGAGCTCGATCAGCCCTTCCGCGCGCAGCCGCTGGTAACCACGCAGCACCGTATGGACGTTGACCCCGAGGGAATCGGCCAGCAGCCGGGCGGCGGGCAGCCGCTCACCCGGCCGCACGGAGCCGTCGGCAACGGCACGGCGCGCGCACGCGGCGATCTGGTCGGCGAGGGGCACCGCCGAGGTCGCGTCGATCCGCACCATGGCCGTCATGAAAACCTCCATTGTTCGCATTTTAGTAGAACAATGGACGTGTGCGGGAGCGCGCCGCCTCGCTCATCGGGCCTCGGCCGTCGCCTCAGTCGTCGTCGGAGCGCGCGGGTGCGGGCTCGACCTCGGCTTCGGCCTCGACCGGTTCAGGTTCCCCGCGCTCGTGGCGCTCGTCGCGTGCGTCGCGTTCGTCGACGCACGCGGCGCACCGCGGGTTGTGGCACGGGCCGGGGCCCCACACAGGGACGAACACCCCGAGCACCTTGCGCCGCTTGATGGCCGTACCGACAGGCCGTCCGCAGCTCGCGCACACCGGCTCGCTCTGCGGGCGGGGGCCGGACCGGCTCCCATCGCTGCCCATACGTCCAGAATATGGCGGCCGGGACGGGCCGGAAAGTCCAGCTGCCGGGCCGGATGTCGGCGCTTCCTGCGGTACGTCCGAGACGGTGGCCGCCACGGCCCTGGACGATCTGGCGGGGACGGCCGCGCCGGGGGTCTCGGGGGCGGGGCCGCCGCGTCACACGCGGCGAATTCCCTCGGTGTCGAGCTCTCCCTCCACCACCTGCCGCGCGCACTCCGAGAGCCGCAGCCGGTTGGCCCGCGCATGCCGCCGCAGCGCCGCGAAGGCCTCGTCGACCGTGCACTTCCAGCGCTCGGCGAGCACGCCCTTCGCCTGCTCGATGGCGATCCTGCTGGTGAGCGCCTCCTGCAACTGGCCGCGCTCCGCCTCGCTCTGCTCCAGGGAACGCCGCTGCAGTATCGCGATGGTGGCGACGTCCGCGAGAGCCTGCGCGAGCGCGATCTCGTCGGGACCGAGGACCCTCGGCTGCACCTGGAACAGATTCAGCGCGCCGAGGACCTGCTCGCCCCGCCGCAGGGGCAGGACCTGCGTCATCTCGTAGCCGGTCTCCCGGGCGCGCCCGGCGAACTGCGGCCAGGTGGTGGTCGCTTCCAGGCCGCCGAGTGCGATGTTCGTGTACGCCGTGCCGGAGCGGAAGCAGTCCAGGCACGGGCCCTCTTCCTGCTGGAGGGCGAACAGGTCGAGCACCCAGGCGTGCTCCCCGGACGCGGCGATGAGCCGCAACTCGCCCTCGGGGTCCGCCAGCAGGACGCCGGCCGCCGAGGCGCCCAGCAGCTCCACGCAGCGCACGGCCAGGCTCTGGAGAAATGCGACGACGTCGAAATCCTCGGTCAAGGAGTTGGCCACCTCCACGAACGCTTCCGCCAGAAGTCGGTCGCGGGACGTTTCACCGGACGCTTCACGGGTCAATTCACCGGACAGTTCGCGGGACATGTGGCTCGCCCCCCTTCGGTGTGTCCACGGACAACACAACGCTGCTGCAACGACTTTATGCGAATATGCCGCTGTCGTGACCACCCACGGCGAAAGGCAGGGGCTCCCGCCACATGGGCCACAGGGACGGGCCGTCCGGCAGGTCGATGGACTTTCCAGTGAAATGGAATCCGAGCCGGGTGTACAGCTCGCGGCTGCGGCTGTTGCTCGCCTCCAGATAGGCGTGCAGGCCCTCCCGGTCGCACCGTTCGAGAACCGCGCCGATCAGGGCGGAGCCGATCCCCTCGCCCTGTCGCTCGGGGCTCACGCCGATCATGTGCAGATACTGGTGGGCCCGGTCGGTCGGGTGCGCCTCGCCGGTCAGCCTGCCGATCTCCTCCACCCGCGCGTTCTGCGGGTCGACGGCCTCGCGGAGCTGCGCGGGCCCCTCCTCCTCGCCCTCCTGCTCACCCGCGGGGACGGACCACCACAGGGCGACGGCCGCGCCGTCGTCCGCGATGTCGACGTGGCCCTGGCTCAGCGCGAGATCGAGGAAGGCGCCCATCAGAGCGCCGTGCCTGCGGCGGCGGTGCTCCTCGTCGGGGAAGACCCAGCTGCTCACCGGATCGTCCCGGAACGCCTCGTCGAGCAACCGGACCACGTCCGATCTGTCGCTCGCCCCGGCCCTCCGGATGACTACGCCCACAGCCCGCCCCTTTGCCACTCGACCACGCTCAACTGCGTGTACCGCCCCACCGGTTGCTTCCGTTGCAGCCTAGGCGATCGCGTCGTGACATACGGGCGAGCCCCGCACCCTGACCGGATCTCGGCGGGGTGCGGGGCTGGGAGACGAGGTGCGGGGCCGAGAGAGGGGGCGCGGGACCGAGAGAGGAGACCGACCCGACGGACGTACGTTCAGTCGCGTACGTTCAGTCGCGTACGTTCAGTCGCGTACGTTCAGTCGCGTACGTTCAGTGCGCACGTTCAGCGCATACCTTCAGTGCGTACGCCGCGTCACGAACTCCGCGAGCGCCAGCAGGCCGCCCGCCTCCTCCGGGACCGGCACCGCGCGGGCCAGCTGGTTGATCGCGAGGGACATCCGGTCGGCCGCGTGCAGCAGCGCCCAGTCCCTGCCGCCCGCCGCCTCGACGGCGTGCGCCATGCGCTCCAGGTCGCCGTCCCGCTCGGCGCCGTGCGAGGGCCGTCCGTACAGCTCGGCCAGCTCGGCGCCGGCCGGGGTGCCGGAGGCCAGCGCCGCGACCACCGGAAGGGACTTCTTGCGGGCCGCCAGATCGGCACGGGCCGGCTTGCCGGTGTGCCCCGGGTCGCCCCAGATGCCGATCACGTCGTCGATGAGCTGGAAGGCGAGCCCCGCCTCACGGCCGAACCCGTCCAGCGCCTCCACCACGCCGTGCCCCGCCCCCGCGTACAACGCGCCCAGCGCACAGGCGCAGCCCAGCAGTGCCCCCGTCTTGGCCTCGGCCATGGCGAGGCACTCGTCGAGCGTGACCTCGTCCGGGCCGCGCCGTTCCAGCGCGCAGTCCGCGTGCTGGCCCGCGCAGAGCTCCACCACGCAGGCGGCGAGCCGGGCGGCCGCCGCCGAGGCCCCGGGGTGCGGGTCCTCGGCGAGCAGCCGCTGCGCCAGTGCCTGGAGCGCGTCACCGGCCAGGACCGCGTCGGCTTCGCCGAACACGGTCCATGCGGTGGGCCGGTTCCTGCGGGTGGTGTCGTGGTCGATGACGTCGTCGTGCAGCAGGGTGAAGTTGTGCGTCAGCTCCACCGCTGCCGCCGCCCGGACGGCCATGGCCTGGTCCCCGCCGAGCGCCCGCACCGCGGCGAGCACGAGCGCGGGCCTGATCGCCTTGCCCGCGTGCCCGGCCGCCGGTGTGCCGTCCGCGTGTTCCCAACCGAAGTGGTAGAGCGCGATACGGCGCATCGCTCCGGGCAGCGAGTCGATCGCCCGGCGCAGCTCCGGGTCGACGCGAAGCCGCGCCGACGCCAGGATCTCCGCCGCTTCGGACGCTTCGTACCCCATCTCCGTCATGTCCGTCGTCGTGTCCGTCATGGACTCACCCCGGGGAGGATGCGGACGGTGGCGTTTCCTGGGCCTGTGGGCGCGTACGGAAGGGGTGTACCCGGGAGCGCGTCCACAGACACGGCCTCACCGCCAGCGGCCGATCTCGACGTTCTCCAGGACGCCCAGCGCGTCCGGCACGAGCACCGCCGCGGAGTAGTAGGTCGACACCAGGTACGAGATGATCGCCTGCTCGCTGATGCCCATGAAGCGCACGGACAGGCTCGGCTCGATCTCGTCCGGGATGCCGGTCTGGTGCAGGCCGACGACGCCCTGCTCCTCCTCGCCCGTACGCATGCAGATGATCGAGGTGGTGCGGGCCTCGGTGACCGGGATCTTGTTGCACGGGAAGATCGGCACCCCGCGCCAGGTGGGGATGCGGTGGCCCCCCATGTCGATGGTCTCCGGCACGAGACCGCGGCTGTTGAGCTCGCGGCCGAACGCGGAGATCGCCCGCGGGTGGGCCAGGAAGAGCTTCGATCCCCGCCTGCGGCTGAGCAGCTCGTCCATGTCGTCCGGGCTCGGCACGCCGTCGTGCGGCTGAAGCCGCTGTTCGTACTCGCAGTTGTTGAGCAGCCCGAACTCGCGGTTGTTGATCAGCTCGTGCTCCTGGCGCTCCTTGAGCGCCTCGACCGTCAGCCGCAGCTGCTGCTCGGTCTGGTTCATCGGCTGGTTGTAGAGGTCGGCCACGCGCGTGTGGATGCGCAGAACGGTCTGCGCGACGCTCAGTTCGTACTCGCGCGGCGCCGATTCGTAGTCGACGTAGGTGCCCGGCAGGACCGCTTCGCCGACGTGCCCGGAGGAGAGGTCGATGGGCGCCTCGCCGAAGTTGTTCGTCCGCTGGGCCGGGACGGACCGCAGCCGCTGAAGATGCTCGCGCAGCGAGTCCGCGCGCTCCGCGACCTGCTCCAGGTCCTGGCGGGGCAGCGTGAGCACGGTGCACGCGGTCACCGCCCGCGTCGTGTACTCCCAGATGGCCTCCGGGTCGAGCAGGGCCTGCTCGCCGAAGTAGGAGCCGTCGGCGAGCGACGCGAGCACCGTGTCGTCGCCGTACGGACCGGTGCCGATCTTCTCGACCCTGCCGTGCGCGAGCAGGAACACCTCGTCGGCCTGGCTGCCGAAGGAGGTGATGACCGAGCCCGCGGCGAACTCCCGCTGCTGGCAGCGCTGGGCCAGCTCCCCCAGGACCTCGATGTCCTCGTAGTCCCGCAGGACCGGCAGCTCGCCGAGCTCCGCCGGGATGACCTGCACCCGGTCCCCGGTCTTCACGAACGTCACCCGTCCGTCGCCGACCGAGTAACTCAACCTCCGGTTCACTCGATACGTACCCCCCTGCACCTGCACCCACGGCAGCGTCCGCAGGAGCCAGCGGGAGCTGATCTCCTGCATCTGCGGCGCGGACTTGGTGGTGGTGGCCAGATTCCGTGCGGCCGACGTACCCAAACTCTGCTGCGGCCTGGACTCTTCCGCACGGACCTCTTCGCCTACCGACATTGGCTATGCCCTCCCGATCAAGCACTGATCTGCGTCGTCAACCCTTCCAGCACGGTGAGTGCCCGCGCCATTACACAAACGAGGGGGAATGGATCACGCGAGACGGGGAACTCACCCGCGTACCAGGAACGGGGGCTCCCGCGGTGGGGAACTCCAAGATCCGTGCAGCCGTTGAACAGGACACAACGACCGGTACTCTCTGCACCGATATGCACCAATCCGCACCAATCCGTAGGAGACGGCAATGGCAGGCTTCCTGGATCGCGCCAAGGAACAGGCGCAGCGCGGACTCACGCAGGGCAAGCAGAAGATCGACGAGGTCCAGGCACAGCGCACGGGCGGCGATCTCCTGAAGAAACTGGGCGCGGCGTACTACGCGCAGCAGCACGGCACGGGAACCCCCCAGGCCACCCAGCAGGCCCTGCAGGCGCTCGAGGCGCACATCGCGACGAACGGCGACGCGTTCCTGCACAGCAGCGACCACCGCGGCTGACCAGATCGGCTCGCACGGTGCCCGAACAGCCACGGAATACATCCGAACGGCTGGTCCGGGCACCGTGGTTCGGGTAGAAGCGGGCTTACAAGACGGTTCGCGGCCGGCGGCCGTCGTGCTCCGCAAAGGAGTCGGCCATGGCCCCACCCATGTCCGCGAGCAGTTTCCTCGACGCGCTCAAGGACGAAGGGGTGACGGTCGTCGAAGTCGGCGACTGGCGTCACCACAACCGCAACCACAAGGGGCCGTGGGGGCCCGTGCACGGCGTGATGATCCACCACACGGTCACATCCGGCAGCGAGCGGACGGTGGAGCTCTGCCGCAAGGGGCATCCCTCACTGCCCGGCCCGCTCTGTCACGGCGTCATCACCAAGGACGGCCGCGTCCACCTCGTCGGGTACGGCCGCGCCAACCACGCGGGCATGGGCGACGACGACGTCCTGCGCGCGGTCATCGCCGAGAAGGCGCTCCCGCCGGACAACGAGGCGAACACCGACGGAAACCGCTACTTCTACGGCTTCGAGTGCGAGAACCTCGGCGACGGCGACGACCCCTGGCCCGACGCACAGCTGGACGCGATCGAACGGGTCTCGGCGGCCATCTGCCGCCACCACGGCTGGACCCAGCGCTCGGTCATCGGCCACCTGGAATGGCAGCCGGGCAAGGTGGATCCCCGCGGCTTCACCATGAAGACCATGCGGGAGCGCATCGAAGAACGCCTCAAGTAGACCGGTGACAGCCCCGGTCGAGCACGCCTCGGTCGAGCACGCCCTGGCCAGGCCCGCCCCGGCCAGGAGCGCCCTCGGGCCGGCAGATCGCGGCCGTGCCCGCCGGCCCGGTGCCGGGCAGAATGGCGGGGTGAGCACCACCCCGCCGACCACCCCGCGCCCCCGGCTCCCGTCCCCGCTCCAAGAGCTCCGGGACGACCGGTTCGCGCGGCACGGCGTCACCCTCACCCTCAAGCGGGACGACCTGATCCACCCGGATCTGCCGGGCAACAAGTACCGCAAGCTCTCACTGAACCTGGATGCCGCCGTCGCAGCGGGCCACGAGGCCCTGCTGACCTTCGGCGGCGCCTACTCCAACCACCTCAGGGCGACCGCCGCGGCGGGCCGCCTCCTCGGCATGGACACCATCGGCGTCGTCCGCGGCGACGAACTGGCCGAGCGCCCCCTGAACCCGTCGCTGACGCAATGCGCGGCCGACGGAATGCGCCTGCACTTCATCGACCGCTCGACGTACCGCAGGAAGACCGACCCGGAGGTCCTGGCCGCCCTCCTGCGCGCGACCGGCGCCGAAAACCCCTACGTCATCCCCGAAGGGGGCAGCAACTCCCTGGCCGTACAGGGCTGCACGGCCCTGGGCCAGGAACTGCGCGGCCGCACCCACACGGCGGCCGTGGCCTGCGGCACCGGCGGCACCCTCGCCGGAATGGCCGCGGGCCTGGCCCCGGGCCAGCACGCACTGGGCATACCCGTGCTCAAGGGCGGCTTCCTCGGCCCCGAGATACAGGCGCTGCAACAGCGGGCCTTCGGCGCCCCCACGGCCAACTGGCACCTGGACGAGCGCTTCCACTTCGGCGGCTACGCCCGCACGCCTCCTGAACTCACCGCGTTCGCAAACGACTTCGAGGACCGGCACGGCCTCCCCGTGGAGCGCGTCTACGTGGCCAAGCTCCTCTACGCGCTGACGGCCCTCTCCGAAGAGGGCGGGTTTCCCCCCGGCACCGAGGTCACGGCGGTGATCACCGCCGTGGACCCGGCGGCCCCGCCGGCTCAGTCCTCGACCTCCCGATAGGCCGCCGCCTCCTCCAGGTCCAGCTTCCGCAGCAGCGTCCGCATCATCTCGTCGTCGATGCGGCGCTCGTCCCGCATCGTCACGAACACCTCGCGCTCCGCGGCGATCGCCTCCCGGGCGAGCCTGCGGTAGGTGTCGTCCACGGATTCCCCCGTCACCGGGTTGGCCTGACCGAGCCGCTCCCACACGGAGTTGCGCCGCCGCTCCAGGACCGTGCGCAGGCGGTCCTGGAGGGGCTGCGGGAGGCGATTGCGCTCATCCTCCATGAGTTCGTCCACCCGGCGCTCCGCGGCCTGCGAGGCGGCGTTCTGCGCCTGCGCCTCCGCGAGCGTCTCCGCCTGGGTGTCACGCCCCGGCAGCTTCAGGACCCGGATCAGCCACGGCAGCGAGAGCCCTTGCACGACCAACGTGCCGATCACCGTGGTGAAGGTCAGGAACAGGACCAGGTTGCGCGCGGGGAAGGGCTCCCCGTCGTCCATGACGAGCGGGATCGAGAAGGCGATCGCCAGCGACACCACGCCGCGCATCCCGGCCCAGCTGACGATCAGCGGCCGCCGCCAGTCCATGTCGCTCTCGCGCTCCTTGATGCGCGTCGACAGGATCCGCGGCAGGTAGGTGGCCGGGTACGACCACACGAAGCGCGCGAGCACCACGAAGAAGAAGACCCCCAGGGCGTACCCGGCCGCCTGCATGCCGCTGTACTCGCCGAGCCCCTCGATCACGAGCGGCAACTGGAGGCCGATGAGCGCGAAGACCGCCGACTCCAGGATGAACGCGACCACCTTCCACACGGCGGCCTCCTGGAGCCGCGTCTCGAAGTCGACCTCCCAGGCGCGGTGCCCCAGGAAGAGAGCGACGACGACCACGGCCAGCACTCCGGAGGCACCGACCTGCTCGGCGGCCGCGTACGCGACGAAGGGGATCAGCAAGGAGAGGGTGTTCTGCAGCATCGCCTCCTTCAGGTGCCGGCGCAGCCAGTGGAGCGGCACCATGAGGATCAGTCCGACGCCGACCCCGCCGACCGCGGCCACCAGGAACTCCCAGATCCCGCCCGCCCAGCTCGCGCCCTCGCCGACCGCCGCCGCCAGGGCGACCTTGTAGGCGGTGATCGCCGTCGCGTCGTTCACCAGCGACTCGCCCTGCAGGATCGTGGTGATCCGCGGCGGCAGCCCCACCTTCCGCGCGATGGCCGTGGCCGCCACCGCGTCCGGCGGCGCGATCACCGCGCCGAGCACCAGCGCCGCGGTCAGCGGCAGATCGGGGATCAGCAGATAGGCGAGCCAGCCGACGGCGACGGTGGCGAACAGGGTGTACCCGACCGACAGCAGCGCCACGGGTCTGATGTTGGCGCGCAGATCGAGGTACGAGCTCTCCAGGGCCGCGGTGTGCAGCAGGGGCGGCAGGATCAGCGGCAGCACGATGTGCGGGTCCAGGTGGTAGTCCGGGACCCCGGGCACGTACGCGGCGACGAGCCCCACCGCGACGAGCAGCAGCGGTGCGGGCACCGGCGTCCAGCGAGCGGCTCCGGCCACCGCGGCACTCGCCGCGATCAGCGCCACCAGGGGCAATACGTCCATCGGTCAGGTCCTCCGCGCCGCGCGTTCCCGTCGTAACCTGGCAATCATGAACGAGTGCCCGCATGTCGCAGCGCTGCCTGACCCCGAGCCCGCGCCGCTGAGCGAGACCTGCACGGAGTGCCTCGCGGTCGGCAGTCACCCGGTGCAACTGCGGCTCTGCCTGGACTGCGGGCATGTGGGCTGCTGCGACTCCTCGCCCTTCCGGCACGCGACGGCCCACTTCAAGGACACCGGACACGCGGTCATGAGGACCTTCGAACCGGGCGAGAGCTGGCGTTGGTGCTTCGTGGACGGTTCGATCGTCTGAGGCCTGGGTACGTCAACCCGACGCCCGTACTCTCCAATTGGGACCGTGAGACCCCTAGCCACTCTCCGTACCCTTAGGCTTACTATGAGTGACAGCAACGGAGCGGGGTCCCCGGGACACGGAACTGGGGAGCGCGGTAGCGTCACCGCATAACTACGTGGTGCGTTACCCGTGTGACGCAGTCCGGACCGCCGCTGGACGGCGGACCTGGAGCCCCGAAAGTGCTTGTACCACCTTGGAGGTGAGGGTGTCCCAGATCGCAGGCGAGCCCGGAAATCAGGACTTCGTCGAGGTCCGCCTTCCGGCTGCGGGTGCCTACCTGTCGGTGCTGCGTACGGCCACGGCCGGCCTCGCGGCGCGTTTGGACTTCACTCTCGACGAGATCGAGGACCTCCGCATCGCGGTCGACGAGGCCTGCGCGATCCTGCTCCAGCAGGCCGTGCCCGGTTCGGTGCTCAGCTGCGTCTTCCGCCTCGTCGACGACTCCCTGGAGGTGACCGTCTCGGCGCCGACCACCGACGGCCGGGCCCCGGAGCGGGACACCTTCGCCTGGACTGTGCTGTCCGCCCTCGCGGGTCAGGTCGACTCCACCGTGGCCGAGGACAACACCGTCTCGATCAGCCTCTACAAGAAGCGCGGCGCGGGACCCGGGCCGGCGTGAGGGACGGGGAGGGGCCGGTGCGGGAGGAAGAGCGCGGCACACGAGGTCTGCCCGGTGGTCGGGGAGGTACACCGACGAGGGGGCGCGAGGCTCCGGTGGAGCCGGCCCTCACGGGCATCCCCGAGCAGCAGGCCAGGCCGCACCCGGAGGACTCGGAGCAGCCGGGTCCGTCGACTGTGGCTGATGCGTCGGAGCAGGCAGAGCCGACCGCCCAGGAGGAGCGCGCCAAGCCCTCCGCCCGGGGCGGCGCGCAACGGGCGGGATACATGAGCGAACACGGTGAGCAGCAGCACACCCGGCACAATCCGCAGGACCGCAGCGGTGCACGCGCGATGTTCATCGAGCTGCGCGAGCTGGAGGGCGGCAGCCCCGAGTACGCGGAGCTGCGCAACAAGCTGGTCCGCATGCACCTGCCGCTCGTCGAGCACCTGGCCCGCCGCTTCCGCAACCGCGGCGAGCCCCTTGACGACCTGACGCAGGTCGCCACCATCGGCCTGATCAAGTCGGTTGACCGCTTCGACCCGGAGCGCGGCGTGGAGTTCTCCACGTACGCGACACCCACGGTCGTCGGCGAGATCAAGCGCCACTTCCGCGACAAGGGCTGGGCCGTCCGCGTCCCGCGGCGCCTCCAGGAGCTCAGGCTCGCCCTGACCACGGCGACCGCCGAGCTGTCCCAGTTGCACGGCCGCTCGCCCACGGTGCACGAGCTCGCCCAGAAGCTGGCCATCTCCGAAGAGGAGGTCCTGGAGGGCCTGGAGTCGGCCAACGCGTACTCCACGCTGTCCCTGGACGTCCCGGACACGGACGACGAGTCCCCGGCGGTCGCGGACACCCTGGGCTCGGAGGACGAGGCCCTGGAGGGCGTCGAGTACAGGGAGTCGCTCAAGCCGCTCCTGGAAGACCTCCCACCGCGCGAGAAGCGCATCCTGCTGCTGCGGTTCTTCGGCAACATGACGCAGTCGCAGATCGCACAGGAAGTCGGCATCTCCCAGATGCACGTCTCCCGGCTCCTCGCCCGCACACTCGCGCAGCTGCGCGAGAAGCTCCTCGTCGAGGAGTGACGAAGGAGCAGGCCGCCCCTCCGGGTCTGCTCCTTCGGGACGTCTCGTACGGGACGGCTACTTCACGTCGTCCTGTACGTTCCCCGGGCCCCTGATGCCGAGGGCCTCGGTCGTGGCGGGATTGACCAGCAGGACGAGCGCGGCCACCGCGACCACCGCGAGCGCGATGCCCGCCGGGATGGCCATGCTGTCGGCCTGCAGCAGCTGCCAGGCCACCGGAAGCGCCATGATCTGCGTGATGATGGCGGGCCCCCGGCTCCAGCCGCGGCGCAGCAGCAGACCGCGGGCGGCGAGCAGGGGCAGGAGCGCGAGGACGATCAGCGTGACGCCGCCCGTCGTGGCCTGTTCCGGGTTGTCGGGGTCACCCGCGAGGCCCATCACGAGCATGTAGACACCGGCGGCGATGAGTGCGACGCCCTCCAGCGCGGCAAGGGCCGCGGCGGCCGTCAGACGTCCGGGACGCGGGCCTGGTTCCGGGGCTTCGGGGGTGGGTTTCCGCTCAGTACTCACCCTTGCAGGGTAGCTGTGCGTGTCCGCGCTCCGGGCCCCGGTCCGCACCCTCGGTCTAGGCCGGGTAAAGACCGCTAGGTACTCTGCTTCGCATGCGTGCACTCCTTGTGGTCAACCCAGCGGCAACCACCACCAGCGCGCGCACGCGTGACGTACTGATCCACGCGCTGGCGAGCGAGATGAAACTCGAGGCGGTCACCACCGAGTACCGTGGCCACGCCCGCGACCTCGGCAGACAGGCCGCGGAGAGCAAGGACATCGAGCTGGTCGTCGCCCTCGGCGGGGACGGCACGGTCAACGAGGTCGTCAACGGCCTGCTGCACAACGGACCCGCCCCCGAGCGGCTGCCCCGCCTCGCGGTCGTGCCCGGCGGCTCCACCAATGTCTTCGCGCGCGCCCTCGGTCTGCCCAACGACGCCGTGGAGGCGACCGGCGCGCTGCTCGACGCGCTGCGTGAGGGAAGCGAACGCACAGTGAGCCTCGGACAGGTGTCCGGCACCCCCGGCACCGAGGACGAAGCCGTCCCCGCCCGCTGGTTCACGTTCGCCGCCGGATTCGGTTTCGACGCCGGAGTGGTGGGCCGGGTCGAACAGCAGAGGGAGCGCGGGAAGCGGTCCACCCATGCGCTGTATTTGCGCCAGGTGTTCCGTCAGTTCCTCGACGAGCCGCACCGCAGGCACGGAATGATCACGCTGGAACGGGCCGGCGAGGACCCGGTGACCGACCTCGTGCTCTCCATAGTCTGCAACACCTCTCCCTACACCTACCTGGGCAATCGCCCGATGTACGCGTCACCGCAGGCCTCCTTCGACACGGGCCTGGACGTGCTCGGACTGAAGAAGCTCTCCACCACCGCGGTGGCCCGTTACGGGACTCAGCTCCTGACGTCGACGCCCGATCGCGGACCCCACGGCAAGCACGCGGTTACGCTCCATGACCTCACCGACTTCACCTTGCATTCGAAGGTGCCGCTCCCCCTTCAGATGGACGGTGACCACTTGGGGCTGCGGACGAGCGTGACGTTCACAGGCGTACGCCGTGCACTGCGTGTGATTGTGTGAGTAGAAGGGCCCAAAGTCCTTTCACTCGAACGTTTAGGCCAGGGTCCACCCCATGGAAGTACGGCTGTGACCCAGCCGACACTGAGGAATCAAAAAAAACTTGCCGGAAGGGGTTGTATCCGCCGCCGAGGTTTGCGAATCTCTACATGGCGATCGGGACGGCCCGCAACATCGGCCCCACAGAAAGCCAGAACCCCCTCCTCAACGCATAGGACATCGTCGCGTTTGTGACGAAAGTCCCTTCCGTCGTCGAGGGATTCGTGAAAGCGTTCACATTCACAAGCAACCTGCATGTAATACCAAGGAGAGGTAGCAGCCATGGACTGGCGTCACAACGCCGTTTGCCGCGAGGAAGACCCCGAGCTCTTCTTCCCCATCGGCAACACCGGTCCTGCGCTGCTGCAGATCGAGGAAGCCAAGGCCGTCTGCCGCCGCTGCCCCGTCATGGAGCAGTGCCTGCAGTGGGCGCTCGAGTCCGGCCAGGACTCCGGCGTCTGGGGTGGCCTCAGCGAGGACGAGCGCCGCGCAATGAAGCGCCGCGCCGCTCGCAACCGTGCACGCCAGGCCAGCGCCTGACGGTCACGCCCCCTACGAGCCTGAGCCCGGCGGCGCGTACAGCGAGTACGCATCTCCCGCCCCCGAGCCGCAGCCGCGCAGTACCCCCGATGCGCAACGCAACGTGAGCAGTGAGCCCCGGACCACTTCGGTCCGGGGCTCACTGCTTTCCGTATGCGTATGCCGCGCGGCTCCGATTGCCGTACGGCGCGCCCTACTTGTCGCCGCGCACCGGGATGTCGAGGACGACCTGCGTGCCGCGCTCCGGTGCCCGCACCATGTCGAACGTGCCGCCCATCTCGCCCTCCAC
Organism: Streptomyces sp. NPDC055243; assembly: GCF_044544025.1. Classification (NCBI taxonomy): domain Bacteria; kingdom Bacillati; phylum Actinomycetota; class Actinomycetes; order Kitasatosporales; family Streptomycetaceae; genus Streptomyces; species Streptomyces sp. NPDC055243. Next base: position 219,931 of record NZ_JBITWR010000009.1, on the reverse strand, counting down.
CAGGGTGCGGACGATCTGCAGGCCGAGATTGCCCGAGCGGTGCGGGTCGAAGCCGTCGGGCAGACCGACGCCGTCGTCCTGGACGGTGATGAGGAGACGGCCGTCCTTGCTGGTGCCGCCGCGTACGGCCGAGACCTCGACCGTGCCGGTGTCGCCTTCCTGGAAGCCGTGTTCCAGGGCGTTCTGCAGAACTTCCGTGAGGACCATCGAGAGCGGGGTCGCGACCTCGGCGTCCAGGATGCCGAAGCGTCCGGTGCGCCGGCCGGTGACCTTGCCGGGCGAGATCTCCGCCACCATCGCGAGGACGCGGTCGGCGATCTCGTCGAACTCCACGCGCTCGTCCAGGTTCTGGGAGAGCGTCTCGTGCACGATGGCGATGGAGCCCACGCGGCGTACGGCCTCTTCGAGTGCCTCGCGGCCGGTGGCGGAGTCGATGCGGCGCGCCTGGAGACGGAGGAGCGCGGCGACCGTCTGCAGGTTGTTCTTCACCCGGTGGTGGATCTCCCGGATGGTCGCGTCCTTGGTGATCAACTCCCGCTCTCGACGGCGCAGTTCGGTGACGTCGCGCAGGAGTACGAGCGAGCCGATGCGCGGGCCCTTCGGCTTGAGCGGGATCGCGCGGAGCTGGATCACCCCGTCGCCGCCCTCGATCTCGAACTCGCGGGGCGCCCAGCCGCTGGCGACCTTGCTGAGCGCCTCGTCCACCGGACCGCGGGACGGGGCGAGTTCGGCGGTCGCCGTGCCGAGGTGGTGACCGACCAGGTCGGCGGCGAGGCCGAGGCGGTGGTAGGCGGAGAGTGCGTTCGGTGACGCGTACTGGACGATGCCGTCGGCGTCGAGGCGGAGCAGACCGTCGCCCACGCGCGGGGAGGCATCCATGTCGACCTGCTGGCCGGGGAACGGGAAGGACCCGGCGGCGATCATCTGGGCCAGGTCGGACGCCGACTGGAGGTAGGTCAGCTCCAGGCGCGAGGGAGTACGCACCGTGAGCAGGTTCGTGTTGCGCGCGATGACACCCAGGACGCGCCCTTCCCTGCGTACGGGGATGGACTCGACCCGCACCGGCACCTCTTCGCGCCACTCGGGGTCGCCCTCGCGCACGATGCGGCCCTCGTCCAGGGCGGCGTCGAGCAGCGGGCGGCGGCCTCGTGGGACGAGGTGGCCGACCATGTCGTCCTGGTAGGAGGTGGGGCCGGTGTTGGGCCGCATCTGCGCCACGGAGACGTAGCGGGTGCCGTCGCGGGTGGGAACCCACAGCACGAGGTCGGCGAAGGAGAGGTCGGAGAGCAGTTGCCACTCCGAGACCAGCAGATGGAGCCACTCGAGATCGGAGTCACCGAGAGCGGTGTGCTGGCGTACGAGGTCGTTCATGGAGGGCACGTGTGCGAGCGTACCTGGCACGTCCGGCGGGTCCGCTCCGGGAGATTCCCGACGAGCCGCGGCGCCAGGGCGGGACCCTCAACCCACCCACGGCACCGCAGCCCTTCAGGAACACGACCACCGGAATGTGCGGTACCGGACAGCCGATCGGAGGATCCGACACGGTCAGGGCAGAGAGTGCCGGTTCCTCGGTCCGCTCTCCTGTGCGGGAAGAGCGGATGCTTTACCAACGCATTGTGGACTAGACCATTAACCTGTGTCTACGCGTCGGCAGATGTTTGTTGTTGTCTCTTCTCTCATTTGTCGCCCAGCGGACTTATACCCCGGGCCACGCCCGCATGGCCAGCTCGGCGACCGATTCCAGCTCCTGACGGGTCGCGCCGTCGCGGGACTGCTGGGACATGCCCTGGAGCACGGCGCCGGTGTAGCGCGCCAGGGCGGGGGCGTCCGTCTCCGGGGGGAGCTCGCCCGTGGCGACGGCCGCCCTGATGCGGCTCTCGATGTCCTTGATGTTGGCGTTGCGCCGGTCGCGCAGGCCGGCCTCGACCTCCGGCGTCGCGCAGTTCGTCGCGGCGTAGATGACGAGGCAGCCGCGGGGGTGCCCGGCTTCCGTGTACTTGACCGCGGCTTCGTGCAGCATCCGCGCGACTCCGTCACGGACGGTCGACGCCTGCGCGAAGGCGCGCTCGCCGATGGAGCCGTGCGTCTGCCCGTACAGGACCACGACCTCCTCGAACAGTGACTGCTTGTCACCGAAGGCCGCGTACATGCTGGGGGCACCGATGCCCATGGCCCGGGTGAGGTCCGTGACCGAGGTCGCCTCGTATCCCTGCTCCCAGAAGGTGCTCAGGGCCTTCTCCAGTGCGGTCTCCCGGTCGAAGGAGCGGGGACGCCCGCGCTGTTTCGTCGCCATGGAGTGAATTGTATAGCGGACGCTAGAAAAACGTCCCGGGGTCGGCTACGGTTCTTTCTGTAGCGACCACTAGAGAAATAGGGGGCGGCTCCATGAGCACGCTTGCGGGGAAGACGGCACTGGTCACGGGCGGCAGCCGCGGCATCGGGCGGGGTATCGCCGAGCGACTCGGGCGGGACGGCGCGCGGGTCGCCGTGCATTACGGCAGCAATGAGACGGCGGCGAAGGAGACGGTCGCGACGATCGAGGCCGAGGGAGGCTCCGCCTTCGCCTTCGGCACGGAGCTGGGCGTCCCCGGCGACGCCGACGCCCTGTGGACCGAGTTCGACCGGCACGCCGACGGCCTGGACATCCTCGTCAACAACGCGGGGATCGGGCTCTACAGCCAGGTGGGAGAGGTTCAGGAAGCGGATTACGACCGGGTGTTCGCGGTCAATGTGAAGGCACCGTTCTTCATCATCCAGAAGGGCCTGGACCGGCTGCGCGACGGCGGCCGGATCATCAACATCTCCTCGGGCGTCACCCGCATCGCCTTCCCCATCACGATCGGGTACTCGATGACGAAGGGCGCGCTGAACGTCCTGACGCACACCCTGGCGCAGGACCTGGGCCCGCGCGGAATCACGGTCAACGCGGTGGCGCCGGGGATCATCGAGACGGAGATGATGGACGGGATTCCCGAGCAGCAGCGCGCCGGCATGGCCGGTTACTCGACCTTCGACCGCATAGGCCGGCCCGCGGACGTGGCGGACATCGTCACCTTCGTCGCCTCGGACGATGCCCGATGGATCACCGGTCAGTACATCGACGCGACGGGAGGGTCGGCGCTGGGGGTGTGAGGGCGTGCGGGGGCGTGCGGGGGCGAAGCCGCCGCGCGGGGGCTTGCTCGACGGGCGGGGGCGGACTGGAGAGCCCAGCATGGAATGCGGGCGGGTGACGCGGGCCGGCATCCCGGGCGCGGAACGCGGGAACCGAAGCCCGGGAACCTGGGCTCTGACGGGCCAGCTCTGCTAGATTGGTCTATACCACATAGTCCCCCGTGGGTCCTCTCTCCAGACCCGTGAGTCCCCTCTCCAGATCGGCAGGCCCAGCGTGGAAGTTGTCATCGTCCCGGACGCCAAGGCAGGCGGCGAGCTCATCGCGGAGGCCATGGCCGCCTTGGTGCGCCGTAAGCCTGACGCCCTGCTCGGTGTCGCCACCGGATCCACCCCGCTGCCCATCTACGAAGCCCTGGCCGCCAAGGTCGGCTCCGGCGAAGTGGATGCGTCGCGGGCGCGGATCTGCCAGCTCGACGAGTACGTGGGGCTGCCCGCCGGGCACCCCGAGTCCTACCGCTCCGTGGTGCTGCGTGAGGTCGTCGAGCCGCTGGGGCTCAGCGAGAAGTCCTTCATGGGGCCCGACGGCAGCGCGCAGGACGTGCAGGCGGCCTGCGAGGCGTACGACCAGGAGCTCGCGGCGGCCGGCGGCGTGGACCTCCAGCTGCTCGGCATCGGCACGGACGGGCACATCGGGTTCAACGAACCGTGTTCCTCGCTCGCCTCGCGCACGCGGATCAAGACGCTGACGGAGCAGACCCGGGTGGACAACGCGCGGTTCTTCGACGGAGACATCGAGCAGGTGCCGCATCACGTGATCACGCAGGGCATCGGGACGATCCTGGAGGCCCGGCACCTGGTGCTGCTCGCCACGGGTGAGGGCAAGGCCGATGCGGTGGCCGCGACGGTGGAGGGGCCGGTGGCCGCGGTGGTTCCGGCCTCGGCCCTGCAGTTGCACCGGCATGCGACGGTCGTCGTGGACGAGGCCGCCGCGTCCAAGCTGAAGCTCGGGGAGTACTTCCGGGCCACGTTCGCGGCGAAGCCGGCCTGGCAAGGGCTTTGAGCTGGCCCCTGGGCCTTGGGTGTGAAGGTGCCGGGGCGCCCCCTTCTGGGGGCGCCCCGGCACCTTTTGTCGCGGCCAGATTTGCTTGCGGTCTCACCTGCGGGTGCGTGGGGGGCTTGGCGCGCAGTTGCCCGCGCCCCTGACGGGGCTCGCCGCGCCCCTACGCGCCCGTCATCACCTCTGCCGCCGCCAGGCCGCAGACCCTTGCCGCTCCGTGGGTGGCGATGTGCAGGGCGCCCGTCGGGGGTGACTGGGGGACGCCCATCTCGATCACGATCGTGTCGGGGCGGGCGGTCAGGAGCGTGTTCAGGGACTCCGTCATCCACGCGTGGCGGTGGGCGTCGCGGACGACGGCCACGATCCGCCGCTCCCCCGCCTCGGCCAGCGCCAGCGCACCCGCGTCCGCTCCCGTGAAGCTGCCCGTCTCCGTGCCGGGGAGCAGGCGTTCCAGCTCCGCGGCCACGCCCCACGGGGTCTCGTCGCCCACCGCGATGTTGGCCATCGGCGTGAGGGCGGCGACGTACGGAGCCTCGGTGAGCGGGGCGGCGTACGACTCGCCCCGGGTGACCGTCAGGGCGCGGCGGGCCGCGACCAGGCCGATCTCGGTGCCGGGCGCGCCCCCCGAACGGTCGGCCGCGCCCGGCATCGAGGTCCAGTGGGCCAGCGCCCGCACGCGCGTGGCCGCGTCGGCGAGCCGCTCCTCGGAGAGCTCGCCCGTGCGGACGGCACCGACCAGCGCGTCGCGCAGCCGCAGCACCGTCTCGTCGTCCGCGAGGCCGCCGCCCACGCAGATCGCGTCGGCGCCCGCGGCGATGGCGAGCACGCTGCCGCGCTCGATGCCGTACGTGGCGGAGATGGCCTGCATCTCCATGCCGTCCGTGACGATGAGGCCGTCGAAGCCGAGTTCCTCGCGCAGGATGCCCGTCAGGATGCGGCGCGAGAGCGTCGCCGGGTACTCCGCGTCCAGGGACGGCACCAGGATGTGCGCGCTCATCACCGCACGCGTGCCCGCGGCGATCGCGGCACGGAACGGCGCGAGGTCACGCGCCCGCAGCACCTCGGGGTCCACCCCGATGCGCGGCACGTCATGGTGCGAGTCGACCGCGGTGTCGCCGTGCCCCGGGAAGTGCTTGGTGCAGGCGGCGACGCCCGCGGACTGCAGCCCCTCGACGTACGCGGCGGTGTGCCGGGCCACCAGGAGCGGGTCCGCGCCGAAGGACCGTACGCCGATGACGGGGTTGTCCGGGTTGGAGTTGACGTCGGCGGACGGCGCCCAGTTGAGGTTGACGCCGCACGCGGCGAGCCGGCGGCCCAGCTCGGCCGCCACGTCACGGGTCAGGGCCGTGTCGTCGACCGCGCCGAGGGCGTGGTTGCCCGGGAAGGAGGAGCCGGAGCGGACCTCCAGGCGGGTCACGTCACCGCCCTCCTCGTCGATGGCGACCAGGACGTCGTCGCGCTCGGCACGCAACTGTGCCGTCAGCGCGGCCAGTTGTTCGGGCGATGCGATGTTGCGGCCGAACAGGCCGACCGATGCGAGGCCCTCACCGATCCTGCGGAGCAGCCAGTCCGGCGCGCTGGTCCCGACGAAGCCGGGCTGCAGGACGGTCAGGGCGTCGCGGGTCAGGGTGTCGGTGGGGCGGGTGAGTGTCGTCATATGGCAGTTATCCCTTCACGGCACCGTCGGTCAGACCGCTGACGGCCCTGCGCTGCAGGAAGACGAAGAGGACCAGGATCGGGATGGCGAAGAGCGAGGCGGCGGCCATGGTGGCGCCCCAGTCGTCGCCGAAGGCGGTCTGGAAGCCGGAGAGCCACACCGGCAGCGTCTTGGCCTCCGCCTCCTTGTTGAGGACAAGGACGAGCGGGAATTCGTTCCAGGCGGTGATGAATCCGAAGAGCGAGGTTGACATCAGACCCGGCGCGAGCAGCGGAAGGATGACTCGGCGGAACGCCTGCATCCGCGAACAGCCGTCCACCATCGCCGACTCCTCCAGCTCACGCGGCACCGCGGCGACGAAGCCGCGCAGCGTCAGGAGCGTGAAGGGCAGGATCATCACCATGTAGAAGAGCGTGAGCGGAACCAGGCTGTTCAGCATGTCGGCGTCGCGCACGATGATGTAGATCGCGATGACCATGACTTCCCAGGGCGCCATCTGGGCCAGCATGAAGCCGATGACGAAACCCTTGCGGCCCTTGAACCGCATCCGGGCGAGCGCGAACGCCGACGCGAGGCCGATGATCAGCGAGAAGAGCACGGCGAGCACCGTGACGGTGAGGGAGTTGCCCACCATCGTCCAGAAGTGGTCGGCGTTCACGGCCGTCTTGAAGTGCTCGAACGTCGCCTCGGTCGGGAACCACACCGGGTCCTCGCTGATGATGTCGCCGGTCGGCTTGAAGGCCGTGGCGAACATCCAGTACACCGGGAATACGAAGCCGATGAAGAGTACGACCGCGACCGCGTTGGGCCAGATGCGGCGGACCTTGGACGACCACGACGATGCGGTGCCGTTCACAGCTCGTCCTCCCCTTGCTTGAGCACGATCCGCAGGTAGAAGGAGGTCAGGACCAGCAGGATGACGATGGTGAGCAGCGCGATCGCCGCACCCATGCCGAAGTGCTGGTTGCCCATGCCCTCGATGTAGGCGTAGACGGGCAGGATCTCGGTGAGCCGGTCGGGGCCGCCCTCGTTGAGCGCGAAGACCTGCGCGAACGCCTTGAAGACCCAGATGATCTCCAGGAACGTCGTCGCGAGGAGGAAGGGCTTCAGGTACGGCATCGTGACGTTCGTGAACCGCTTCCACGCGCCGGCGCCGTCCAGTGACGCGGCTTCGTAGAGCTCCTTGGGGATCGTCGTCGTCGCGGCGTACAGGTTGATCGCCACGAACGGGATCGACTGCCAGACGATCAGGACGATGACCACGAAGAAGGTGGAGTACTGGCTGCCCATCCAGTCGTACTCGGCCATCGAGTGCCAGCCGGCCTTGTCCAGGACCCAGTTGACGACGCCGAAGCGCGTCGCGAACAGCCACTGGTAGACGGTCGTCGACGCGATGATCGGCATCGCCCAGGCGAGCACGAGCCCGACCAGGAGCAGTACGCGCATCCGCTTGCCGAGCCGTGCGAGCAGCAGGCCCACCAGGGTGCCGAGCAGCATGATCAGTACGACGTTGACCGCGGTGAACGCGATCGAGCGGCCGGTGACCCGCCAGAAGTCCTCGCCGGTGAGGACCTCCTTGAAGTTGTCGATCCCGTTCCACTCCGTGAGGTGCAGGATGAACTGCCTCATGTTGAGGTTCTGGAACGACAGCATCCCGTTGTTGACCAGCGGCCAGCCGAGGAACACCAGGGTGGCCGCGACCGCGGGGAGCAGTAGCAGGTAGGGGGCGAGCGACCGGGCCCGCTCGCGGGGCTTGCCGGGATCAGCCGGCCGTCCGTCCGTTTTCACGACGTCCGTCGGGCCGGAGGGCGGCCGTTCGGTCTGCACGGTCATGCTCGCCATCTCTTTCGTGGGCATCGCGGAACGCAGCGCTGTGCCGGGGCAGCGGGCCCGGGGGCGAAAGTCACCCCGGGCCCGAAGTCCCCGGCAGGAGCGCGTCCTTACTGCTTCTGCGACAGGCGCTTGTTGAACTCGCCCTCGACCTGCTTGGCGGCGTCGGCGTTCGACTTACCGTTCAGCACCGCGGTCATGTAGTTCTTGATCGGGTTCGGCGGGTTCTCCACCGCGGCCCACTCCGGGATCAGCGGCGTGGTGCCACCGCCGGCGGTGGCGGGGGCCATGGCCTCGGCGGCCGGGTTGCCCTTGAGCTGGGCCTCCAGGGCCTGCTTGTTCGGGATGACGCCGCCTTCCTTGGCGAGCGAGCCCTCGAACTTGTCGTTCAGCGCGATCTTCAGGAACTCCTTGGCGAGCTCCTGCTTCTTGCTGGTCGCGGCGACGGCGAGGTTCGAGCCGCCGAGGAAGACGCCCTCGGGCTTGGCCGCGGTGGCGCCGGGGATCGTGAAGTAGCCGATGTCCTTCTCGATCTTCGGGTTGGCCTTGATCGCGGTCGCGGCCTCCCAGCTCATGCCGATGAAGGCGCCGGTCTTGCCCTTGGCGAAGACCTCGGCCTGCTGCGGGGTGGCCTCGTCCTTGTTCTTGGGGGCCTTGGAGAGGTCCGCGAACTCCTTGTACGTCTTCATGGCCTTGGCGACCTTGGGGTCGTTCAGGTTGGAGACGTACTTGTCGCCGTCCTTCTTGACCAGCTCGGCGCCCTCACCGATGGTCAGGCCGACGAAGTGGTACCAGTTCTGGCCCGGCAGGTAGATCGGCTCGGCGTCCGTCTTGGACTCGATCGCCTTGAGGTTCTTGAGGAACTCGGCGCGGGTCTTGGGCGTCTCCTTGATCCCGGCGTCGGCCCAGACCTTCTTGTTGTAGATCACGACGCGGTTCAGGACGAACCACGGGGCGGCGTACTGCTTGCCGTCCACGACCGAGGACTTATTGATCGACTCGGTCCAGTCGGCGCCGAGCCCTTCCTTGAGGTCGCCGAGCTCGGCGAGGCCGCCGGTCTTGGCGTACGCGGCCGTCTGGGTGTTGCCGATCTCGAAGACGTCCGGCGGGTTCTCCTCGGAGAGGGCCGTGGTCAGCTTCTGCTGGATGCCGTTCCACTGCTGGACCTCGAGGTTCAGCTTGGCGCCGGTCTTCTTCTCGAAGGCCGCCTTGACGTCCTTGGTCCAGCCGTCGGGCGTGGAACCGTCCATCGCCCAGAGCGTCAGGGTCTCCCCCTTGAAGCCGTCCGCCCCGGCGTTCTTGTCGTCCTTGTCGTCGCTGCCACAGGCCGCGATCGAGACCAACATGCCCGCGACACCGATGGCCGCTATGAGCTTGCGCTTCACGTCACCCTCCTCAAGGGATGCCAGTCAACCCCCCACCCGCAGCGACCAAATGGACCGAGATCTGCCCGTGGGACTGGAACCTGGTCTTTAATGGTGTAGACCAGTACGGGGAGCTTGGCCTAGACCTTTAGGGGTGTCAAGGGTGTATAAGAAGGGCTGTCAGGTCCGTTATCGGACCGACACCTGAGCGGGCAGAGTATGCCCGGCCCGGTACGTGCCACGATGTGAGCCGCGACAGACGGAGGAGCCGGTGACGGCAGCAGCACAGGAGCCGGGAAGGCAGAGCATGGGCACAGACGCGGGCAGTACGGGAACCGACGCGGGCGCGTCCTCGGCCACGGAGGCCACCGGCGCGGCGACGGTCGGCCGCACCGCGCGCGTGCCCAAGTACTACCGCCTGAAGCGGCACTTGCTCGACATGACGGAGACGCTGCCGCCCGGCACACCGGTCCCCCCGGAGCGCACCCTGGCCGCCGAGTTCGACACCTCGCGCACGACGGTGCGCCAGGCCCTTCAGGAGCTGGTCGTAGAGGGCCGCCTGGAGCGCATCCAGGGCAAGGGCACCTTCGTGGCCAAGCCCAAGGTCTCCCAGGCCCTCCAACTCACCTCGTACACGGAGGACATGCGGGCCCAGGGCCTCGAGCCCACCTCGCAGCTCCTGGACATCGGGTACATCACCGCCGACGACACCCTCGCCGGGCTGCTCGACATCAGCACGGGCGGCCGGGTGCTCAGGATCGAGCGGCTCCGCCTCGCCAACGGCGAGGCGATGGCCATCGAGACGACGCACCTGTCGGCCAAGCGCTTCCCGGCCCTGCGCCGCTCCCTGGTGAAGTACACCTCGCTCTACACCGCACTCGCCGAGGTGTACGACGTCCACCTCGCGGAGGCCGAGGAGACCATCGAGACCTCGCTCGCGACGCCGCGCGAGGCCGGACTGCTCGGCACGGACGTGGGCCTGCCCATGCTGCTGCTGTCGCGGCACTCCCTGGACGGCGGCGGCCAGCCGGTCGAATGGGTCCGCTCGGTCTACCGCGGCGACCGCTACAAATTCGTGGCCCGCCTCAAGCGCCCCACTGAGTGAACCGCAGCTCAGCGGCGTGACCCTCTTCCGGGGTCTGGCGCAGATCACCGCGCTGCTCTACGTTCCTCCCGTCATCGCATGATGAACGGGAGGACGACCCGGTGCGCACAGCAAATCCCCGAACCATCGTCATCTGGACCCTCGTCGCGCTGGTGGGCGCCGCGGGCTGGGCCGTGCTGGCGCTCTCGCGCGACGAGGAGGTGTCGGCCGCCTGGATGGTGGCCGCGGCCCTCGGCTCGTACGCCATCGCCTATCGCTTCTACTCCAAGTTCATCGTCAACCGTGTCCTGAAGGTCGACAAGAACCGGGCCACCCCGGCGGAGCGCCTGGACAACGGCATCGACTTCCACCCGACCGACCGCCGGGTCCTGCTCGGCCACCACTTCGCGGCGATCGCGGGCGCGGGTCCCCTGGTGGGGCCCGTACTGGCCGCGCAGATGGGGTACTTGCCGGGCACGATCTGGATCATCGTCGGCGTGATCTTCGCGGGCGCCGTGCAGGACATGGTCGTCCTCTTCTTCTCCACCCGGCGCGACGGCAAGTCGCTCGGCCAGATGGCGCGCGAGGAGATCGGTCCGTTCGGCGGGGCCGCCGCGCTGCTCGCCGCGTTCGCCATCATGATCATCCTGCTCGGGGTGCTCGCGCTCGTCATCGTCAACGCGCTCGCGGACTCGCCCTGGGGCACCTTCTCCATCGCGATGACCATTCCGATCGCGCTGTTCATGGGCTTCTACCTGCGCATCCTGCGGCCGGGGCGGGTCAGCGAGGTCTCCCTCATCGGGATCACGCTGCTCCTGATCGCGCTCGTCGCCGGGCGCTGGGTCGCCGAGTCGTCCCTCGCTGAGACGTTCACGCTCGCGCCTTCGACGCTGGTCATCTGGCTGGTGGCGTACGGATTCATCGCCTCGATCCTGCCGGTGTGGATGCTGCTCGCGCCGCGCGACTACCTCTCCACGTTCATGAAGATCGGCACGATCCTGCTGCTCGCGATCGGCGTCGTCGTCACGCTGCCGACGCTGAAGATGGACCCGGTGACCGACTTCGCCTCGCGCGGCGACGGGCCCGTCTTCGCCGGGTCGCTCTTCCCCTTCGTCTTCATCACCATCGCGTGCGGTGCCCTGTCCGGCTTCCACGCGCTGATCTCCTCGGGCACGACGCCGAAGATGGTCCAGAAGGAGACGCAGATCCGGATGATCGGCTACGGCTCCATGCTGATGGAGTCGTCGGTCGCGGTCATGGCCCTCGTCGCGGCGAGCATCATCGACCCGGGGCTGTACTTCGCGATGAACGCGCCCGCGGGCGTCATCGGGGACAACGTCCAGGCCGCGTCCCAGGCGGTCGCGGGATTCGGGTACTCCATCTCGCCCGAGGACCTCGCGCAGGCCGCCAAGAACGTCGAGGAGTCGTCGCTGCTCTCGCGCACCGGCGGCGCGCCCACGCTCGCGGTCGGTGTCTCCGAGATCTTCTCGAAGGTCACCGGCGACTCCATGAAGGCCTTCTGGTACCACTTCGCGATCATGTTTGAGGCGCTGTTCATCCTGACCGCGCTCGACGCGGGCACGCGCGTGGGCCGCTTCATGCTCCAGGACATGCTCGGGAACGTCTACAAGCCCTTCAAGAAGGTCAGTTGGAAACCCGGACTCATCATCACGAGCGCGGTCGTCACCGGCCTGTGGGGCTACTTCCTGTGGGTCGGCGTGCACGAGCCGCTCGGCGGGATCAACCAGCTCTTCCCGATCTTCGGCATCTCCAACCAGCTCCTCGCCGCGGTCGCGCTCGCCGTCTGCACCACGCTCCTGGTGAAGTCCGGACGCCTCAAGTGGGCCTGGATCACCGGCATCCCGCTCGCCTGGGACGCCACGGTGACCCTGACCGCCAGCTGGCAGAAGGTCTTCTCCAGCGACCCGCGCGTGGGCTTCTTCAAGCAGCGCTCGATCTACCAGGACGCCATCGACGACGGCAAGATCCTGCCGCCCGCCAAGTCCATGGACGACATGCACACCGTCGTCACCAACTCCACGGTGGACGGCGTCCTCTCGGCCGCGCTCGCCCTGCTCATCGTCGTCGTGATCGCGGACGCGGCCCGCATCTGCGTGAAGCACATCCGCAACCCGCGGTCCTCGAAGCTGAGCGAGGCGGAGTACGTGGAGTCGAAGCTGACCGCGCCGGCCGGGCTCATCGCGACACAGGAGGAGAAGGCGGAACTGGCGGCGGCCGAGGCCAGGGCTTCCGACGACGCGCAGGTCCCGTCATGACGTGGGTGCTGCGCGGGCTGCGCTGGGTGCGGTGGTACGCACGGGAGTTGACCGACGAGTCCGCGTACGACCGCTATGTCGCCCACACGCGCAAGACGCATCCCGGGGCATCCGTCCCCTCCCGGAGGGAGTTCGAGCGAATGCGGACGGATCAGCAGGAGTCCGACCCCAGGCAGGGGTTCCGCTGCTGCTGACCCGTGCGGATTCCGTGCCGATCCCGCGCTGAGCAGGCACATCGACGCGTCCGATACCCGTCCGGTATCCGGACGGGGGTTCCATAGATCAATACTCTCGCTTAGATTTCCCGCACGTTAAAGGTGGGATAAGCGAGGGAGCGGAGCCGCGAAGTGTCAGATGCGCCTGAAGTGAGCAGACCGGTGGTCACGCCGGTCCGCGTGGTCATTGCCCTCTGTCTCGTCGCGCCGTTCGTGGCGATGCTCTGGGTGAGCTCCTACGCGAAGGTCGAACCGACCTTCATCGGCATCCCGTTCTTCTACTGGTACCAGATGCTGTGGGTCCTCATATCCACCCTTCTCACCATGATCGCCTACAAGTTGTGGCAGCGTGACCAGCGCGCCCGCAAGGCCGAGCAGGCCCAGGGGGGTGCGACCCGATGAACGAGCTCGCAGCTGACACGGGCGGCGTGAACGGCATCGCCCTCGCCGTCTTCATCTTCTTCTTCGCCGCCGTCACGGCGATGGGCTTCCTGGCCGCGCGCTGGCGCAAGGCCGAGACCGAGAGCCTGGACGAATGGGGCCTGGGAGGCCGCTCGTTCGGCACCTGGGTCACGTGGTTCCTGCTCGGCGGCGACCTCTACACCGCGTACACCTTCGTCGCCGTCCCGGCGGCGATCTACGCGGCGGGCGCGGCCGGCTTCTTCGCCGTGCCGTACACGATCCTCGTCTACCCGCTGATCTTCACCTTCCTGCCGCGCCTGTGGTCCGTCTCGCACAAGCACGGATACGTGACCACCTCCGACTTCGTGCGCGGGCGCTTCGGCTCCAAGGGGCTCTCGCTGGCCGTCGCGGTCACCGGCATCCTCGCCACGATGCCGTACATCGCGCTCCAGCTGGTCGGCATCCAGGCCGTGCTCGACGTCATGGGCGTCGGCGGCGGTCCCGACACCAACTGGTTCATCAAGGACCTGCCGCTCCTGATCGCGTTCGCGGTGCTCGCCGCGTACACGTACTCGTCGGGTCTGCGCGCGCCCGCGCTGATCGCGTTCGTGAAGGACGGTCTGATCTACCTCGTCATCGCCGTCGCGATCATCTACATCCCGATCAAGCTCGGCGGCTTCGACGAGATCTTCCAGGCGGCGAACGAGAAGTTCTCGGCGACCAACGAGGCGGCGGGCAAGCCCGTCGCGGGCCTGGCACCCGGCGCCGGCGGACAGTGGACCTACGCCACGCTCGCGCTCGGCTCCGCGCTCGCGCTGTTCATGTACCCGCACTCGATCACGGCGACGCTCTCCTCCAAGAGCCGCAACGTGATCCGCCGCAACACCACGATCCTGCCCCTCTACTCGCTGATGCTGGGCCTGCTCGCGCTGCTCGGCTTCATGGCGATCGCGGCCGGGGTCAAGGTGGAGAACGGGCAGCTGGCGATCCCGCAGCTGTTCGAGACGATGTTCCCCGACTGGTTCACCGGCGTCGCGTTCGCGGCCATCGGCATCGGCGCCCTGGTGCCCGCCGCCATCATGTCCATCGCGGCCGCGAATCTCTTCACCAGGAACATCTACAAGGACTTCATCAAGCCGGACGCGACACCGGCGCAGGAGACCAAGGTCTCCAAGCTGGTCTCGCTGCTCGTGAAGGTCGGCGCGCTCGCCTTCGTCCTCACCATGGACAAGACGGTCGCGATCAACTTCCAGCTCCTGGGCGGCATCTGGATCCTGCAGACCATGCCCGCGCTGGTCGGCGGCCTGTTCACGCGGTGGTTCCACCGCTGGGCGCTGCTCGCGGGCTGGGCGGTCGGCATGGTCTACGGAACGGTCGCCGCGTACGGCGTCGCGTCGCCGACGCAGAAGCACTTCGGCGGCTCGTCCGACGAGATCCCCGGCATCGGCGAGATCGGCTACATCGGACTCACGGCGTTCGTCCTGAACGTGGTGGTCACGGTGGTCATGACGTTCGTCCTGCGCGCCATGAAGGCCCCTGACGGCATCGACGAGACCTCTCCCGGGGACTACACCGCGGACGCGGGCGACCCCGGCGTCGTGGAGGAGCTGCCGCCGGCCACGGTGGGGGCGCCGGGCGGGCACTGAGCCTGTTCTCGTACGGGCCTCTCTTGTACGTACGTGACGCGGGCCGCCGGAGAAATCCGGCGGCCCGCTGTCGTACGTACCGCCCTACGAGGCCTTGTAGAGCTCCGTCCGGACCCGCGCCGCCGCCTTGGTCGCCAAGGAGATCGCCCGGTCCTTGTGCGGGCCCGCGTCCACCAGGACGAGCACGCCGCCGACCCGTACCTCGACCTTGTAGTACCGAGTCTCCGCGTCGTGGTCGTCGCCCCCCTCGCACCGCTTGCTCTCAAGGATCGCCTCGTCGCCGAGGTCCGGCAGATCATCGACCGCGTGGTGCTCCACCACCGGGGCCGCATCCGTGTCGACGGTGACACTGGGGCACGCCTTGTGGAGTTGCCGGCGCAGTTCGACATGGCGCCCGGCCCGCGCGTCCGGCATCGAGACCAGGGTCTGGGAGAGCACGGGGTCCCCTTCGTCGGCGATCGCGCCGGGGAAGGGAAGAATCGTCTGGCCGGCGCTGGTCCCCCGCATGCCGGACAGCTCCGCACTCGCCTCGTCGCCGGGGTCGCAGGCGCCCCAGTCACCGCCCCCGTAGCCCCGGTTGAAGCCGCCCGTGCCGACGTCGGTCGCCTTGGCCCGCGGGCCGGTGGCCTTCGCCGGGAGCAGCGCCGACTTCAGCTCGGCGCCCGTGAAGCGCCTGCCGGGATCGACGTCGCCGTCGACACCCGCCGCCGAGGGCACCTGTTCCTCACCCTCGCCGCACCCGGCGAGCACCATCAGGAGTACCGCCGCGCAGCCCGCGCCCCGTCCTCGCACGCCGTCTCCCCCTGTTCGACGATCAGTTCGGCGCCACCCTAGGGGATACGCGCGCCGACACAAGATGTGGGGCTGCCGCTCAGAGCCAGCACAAGATGTATGCTCGTGCTCGCTGTCGCCGCAGGGGAATCCGGTGCAAGTCCGGAACTGTCCCGCAACGGTGTATGAGTACGCATTTGTCGTGCTCGCAAGTCCGATGACCTGTCGACAGCGCACCCGTTCCGACCGGTCCGGGTGCCAACGACGTCCGGGCCTCGTGGAATGGGCTGGTGGACGCGGAGCGCGGCCCTGCCCTGGGCGGCCGCCCCGTGTGTCACTCCTGCCCTCCTCAAGGCTCCGAGCCGAGCGAGGGAGTGCTCCGTGACCATCGCGCCAGCCGAACCTGCGTCAGCGCAGACCACCGGCGGTCAGCAGACCACCGACGGCCCAGGAACCGCGCTGCTGCGTACCCTGACCGACCTCACCGCCGACCTCCCCGACGCCGAGCCCGGCAGAGTCGCCGCCGCCGCGCTGCGCGGCCGCTCGGCCAGGGGGGACGCAGAGAGCACAGCGGAGCTGCGGGAGCTGGCGACCGAGGCCGCCGCGGGGCTCATCTCCGAGGACCCGACGTACTCGCAGCTGGCGGCCAGGCTCCTCAGCCTCAGCATCCGTGACGAGGCCGCGTCGCAGGGAGTGCGCTCCTTCTCCGACTCGGTCGCCGTGGGGCACCGCGAGGGACTGATCGCGGACCGCACCGCCGCGTTCGTCACCGACCACGCCGAGCACCTGGACGGTCTCGTGGAGGCCGCCCTGGAGGACGGCGCCGACTTCCGCTTCGGCTACTTCGGCCTGCGCACCCTGCACAGCCGCTATCTCCTTCGCCACCCCATCACCCGGCACGTCATCGAGACCCCGCAGCACTTCATGCTGCGCGTCGCGAGCGGCCTCGCCGAGGACGACAGCCTGCGCTCGGTGAACGAAGTCGCCGCGCTGTACCGCCTGATGAGCCGCCTGGACTACCTGCCGTCCTCGCCGACGCTCTTCAACTCCGGCACCCGGCACCCGCAGATGTCCTCCTGCTACCTCCTCGACTCCCCGCTGGACGAGCTGGACTCCATCTACGACCGCTACCACCAGGTCGCGCGCCTCTCCAAGCACGCGGGCGGCATCGGCCTCTCGTTCTCCCGCATCCGCGCCCGCGGCTCGCTGATCCGCGGCACGAACGGCCACTCCAACGGCATCGTGCCGTTCCTCAAGACCCTGGACGCCTCCGTCGCCGCCGTGAACCAGGGCGGCCGCCGCAAGGGCGCCGCCGCGGTCTACCTGGAGACCTGGCACTCCGACATCGAGGAGTTCCTGGAGCTGCGCGACAACACGGGCGAGGACCAGCGGCGCACGCACAACCTCAACCTCGCGCACTGGATCCCGGACGAGTTCATGCGCCGGGTCGCCGCGAGCCAGGACTGGTCGCTGTTCTCGCCCGCCGACGTGCCCGAGCTCGTCGACCTGTGGGGCGAGGAGTTCGACGCCGCCTACCGCAAGGCCGAGGCCGCCGGGCTCGCCCGCAAGACCATCCCCGCCCGTGACCTCTACGGCCGGATGATGCGCACCCTGGCGCAGACCGGCAACGGCTGGATGACGTTCAAGGACGCCGCCAACCGCACCGCCAACCAGACGGCGGAGCCCGGCCACACGGTCCACTCCTCCAACCTCTGCACGGAGATCCTTGAGGTGACGGACGACGGCGAGACGGCCGTCTGCAACCTGGGTTCGGTGAACCTCGGCGCCTTCGTGGACACCGCCGCCGGCGACATCGACTGGGAGCGGCTCGACGAGACCGTCCGCACCGCCGTCACGTTCCTCGACCGCGTCGTCGACATCAACTTCTACCCGACCGAGCAGGCCGGCAGGTCGAACGCCCGGTGGCGTCCGGTGGGCCTGGGCGCGATGGGTCTGCAGGACGTCTTCTTCCAGCTGAAGCTGCCCTTCGACTCCCCCGCCGCGCGCGCCCTCTCCACGCGCATCGCCGAGCGGATCATGCTCGCCGCGTACGAGGCGTCCGCGACCCTCGCCGAGCGCAACGGACCGGTGCCCGCCTGGGAGAAGACCCGCACCGCGCGCGGCGTCCTGCACCCCGACCACTACGGCGTCGAGCTGACCTGGCCGGAGCGCTGGGCCGCGCTGCGCGAGCGCATCGCCGTGACCGGCATGCGCAACTCGCTGCTCCTCGCCATCGCGCCGACCGCCACGATCGCGTCCATCGCGGGCGTGTACGAGTGCATCGAGCCGCAGGTCTCCAACCTCTTCAAGCGCGAGACGCTGTCCGGCGAGTTCCTCCAGGTCAACGCCTACCTGGTGCAGGAGCTCAAACGGCTCGGCGTCTGGGACGCGCAGACCCGCGAGGCGCTGCGCGAGGCCAACGGCTCGGTGCAGGGCTTCAGCTGGATCCCCGCCGAGGTCCGCGACCTCTACCGCACCGCGTGGGAGATCCCGCAGCGCGGCCTGATCGACATGGCCGCCGCGCGCACGCCGTTCCTGGACCAGGCGCAGTCCCTGAACCTGTTCCTGGAGACGCCGACCATCGGCAAGCTCTCCTCCATGTACGCGTACGCCTGGCAGCAGGGCCTGAAGACCACGTACTACCTGCGCTCGCGCCCGGCGACCCGCATCGCCCGCGCGGCGGCCGGCCAGACCGCCGCCGCCGAGCCCACGCCCGCGAGCGCCCCCGTCCCCGCCCAGGTCACGGCCGAAGAGGCCGTCGCCTGCTCCCTGGAAAACCCCGAGTCCTGCGAGGCCTGCCAGTAATGAGCTCCACCACCAACGCCGAGAAGAACCTCCTCGACCCGGGCTTCGAGCTGACCCTGCGCCCCATGCGCTACCCCGACTTCTACGAGCGCTACCGGGACGCGATCAAGAACACCTGGACCGTCGAGGAGGTCGACCTCCACTCGGACGTCGCCGACCTCGCCAAGCTCTCGCCCGGCGAGCAGCACATGATCGGCCGCCTGGTCGCGTTCTTCGCGACCGGCGACTCGATCGTCTCCAACAACCTCGTGCTCACGCTCTACAAGCACATCAACTCCCCCGAGGCGCGGCTCTACTTGAGCCGTCAGCTCTTCGAGGAGGCCGTGCACGTCCAGTTCTATCTGACGCTGCTCGACACCTATCTGCCCGACCCGGAGGACCGCGCGGCAGCCTTCGACGCGGTCGAGGAGATCCCCTCCATCCGCGAGAAGGCCGAGTTCTGCTTCCGCTGGATGGACTCCGTCGAGAAGATGGACCGCCTGGAGAGCAAGGCGGACCGCCGCCGCTTCCTGCTGAACCTGATCTGCTTCGCCGCGTGCATCGAGGGGCTCTTCTTCTACGGTGCCTTCGCCTACGTCTACTGGTTCCGCTCGCGCGGTCTGCTGCACGGCCTGGCGACCGGCACGAACTGGGTCTTCCGCGACGAGACGATGCACATGAGCTTCGCCTTCGACGTCGTCGACACCGTCCGCAAGGAGGAGCCGGAGCTCTTCGACGACGCGCTGGAGCAGCAGGTCACCGACATGCTCAAGGAGGCCGTCGAGGCCGAGCTGCAGTTCGCGCGCGACCTGTGCGGTGAGGGCCTGCCCGGCATGAACACCGACTCCATGCGCGAGTACCTGCAGTGCGTCGCCGACCAGCGCCTCCAGCGGCTCGGGTTCGCGCCGGTCTACGGCTCGTCAAACCCGTTCTCGTTCATGGAGCTCCAGGGTGTCCAGGAGCTGACCAACTTCTTCGAGCGGCGCCCTTCGGCCTACCAGGTCGCGGTCGAGGGTTCGGTCTCCTTCGACGACGACTTCTAGTCCGTCCTGGCTGCGCGGGGCGCGTTCCGCCTCGCGCAGCTCGCGGTCGATCCGGCGGTCGTGGAGGTACCCGACGAGCGAGGGTGCGGCCAGCAGGAGGAGGACGGTCAGGACGGTCGCGTATCCGAGGAATGCGTTCATGTCCTCACTGTCCTGCGCGCCGGACGGCGACGGCAGTGGCAGCACTGCCACACACCATCGACTTACTGCCACTCCTGCGGCAGACTGGCGGACATGCTGAAGAACGTGGCCGTGGCGCTGCTGGACGGCGTGAACCCCTTCGAACTCGGCGTCGTCTGCGAGGTGTTCGGCCTCGACCGGAGCGACGAGGGCCTTCCCCTGTACGACTTCGCGGTGGTCGCCGCCGAGGACGGGCCGCTGAGCAACCACGCGGGGTTCTCGATCACCACTCCGCACGGCCTCGACCGGCTCGAGGAGGCCGATCTCATCGCGGTCCCCGCGGGCCAGTCGTTCGTGGACCGCGATTACCCCGAGGATCTGCTCGCCGCCCTGCGCCGCGCGGTGGACCGCGGGGCCCGCGTCCTCTCGGTCTGCTCCGGCGTCTTCGTGCTCGGCGCGGCGGGGCTGCTCGAAGGCCGCCGCTGCGCCGTGCACTGGCGGCACGCCGCGGAGCTCGCGGTGCGCCATCCGCGCGCCAAGGTCGAGCCCGACGTCCTGTACGTGGACGAGGGTCCCGTGATCACCTCGGCGGGCACCGCGGCCGGGATCGACGCCTGCCTGCACATCGTGCGCCAGGAGCACGGCACCGAGGTCGCCAACGCCATCGCCCGGCGCATGGTCGTACCGCCCCATCGCGACGGCGGCCAGGCCCAGTTCGTGGAGCGTCCGCTGCCGCGCACGGCGTGCGACACCGTGGGCGGGGTGCTCGCCTGGATGGAGCGCCATCTGGATTCGGACATCACCGTCGAGCGGCTCGCCGAGCGGGCGCACATGTCGCCGCGCACCTTCGCGCGCCGCTTCCAGCAGGAGACCGGCACCACGCCCTACCGCTGGCTCCTGCGTCAACGGGTACTCCTGGCGCAGGAGTTGCTGGAGGGCTCGGACGAGACGGTGGACGCCATCGCCGGGCGTGCCGGTTTCGGCAACGCCGCGGCGATGCGCCACCAGTTCCTGCGGGCGCTCGGCACCACGCCGAACGCCTACCGCCGCACCTTCCGCGGCCCGGCGGTCAGCGCCTCTCGGCCCGCAGAAGGAGCTTCTTCGGCTGCAGCGTGATGCCGATCTTCGCCTCGGCGTCGGTCTCCGCGACCGGCGCCAGGTGCCACTTCGGGGCCACCGTCCCCAGGATGATGGCGAGTTCGGCCAGACTGAAATGGTCGCCCGGGCACTTGCGGTTGCCGGTCCCGAACGGCATCATCGCGAACTCCGGTACGTCCGAAGCCCGTTCCGGATTCCACCGGTCCGGGTCGAACCGGAGATGCTGCTCGAAGGAACGCGGATCGCGCTGCATCGCGTACACGCTGTAGACGATGTCGGCGTTGGCCGGAATGCGATAGCCACCCAGGGTGGTTTCTCCCACCGACCTGCGGGTGAATATCCAGGCGGCCGGTTGTATACGCATGGCCTCGGTGACGACATTCCGCGTGTGCGGAAGGTCCTTGAGGTCGGCGAATGTGATCTCGCGGTCCGGCGCGACGGAATTTACCTCTTCAACCAGTCGCCTTTCCTGCTCGGGGTGTTCGGCCAGCAGATGGAACGTCCACGCCAGGGTCGAGGCGATATTCTCGGCCCCCGCCACGACGAGAGAGATCACGTGGTCGTGGATCTCCTGATCGCCGAGCGGCCGGCCCGACTCGTCGTGCGCCCGCAGCATTTCGGCCAACAGATCACCCTGGGCGGCCCCCGCCGCCCTGCCCTCGGCGACGATCTCGTCGACCACCGCGTGCAGATCGGCGAGCGCGCTCTGGAAGCGTCGGTTGCCCTGGGTGGGCACGCGGTACAGCGGCCCGACCGAGAGGACCATCCTGCGGTAGAGCCCCTCGAAGACGGTGTGCAGCGACTCGGCGATGCGGTCCGCCTTCTCGTCGATCGAGTCGACCTCCAGGAGCGAGCGGGACACGATGCGCACGGCCGCGCGGAACATCTCCGCGCCGGTGTCGACCGTGTCGCCCGGCCGCCAGCGCGCCGCCATGGCGCGGGCCTCCTCCTCCATCACCTTGGCGTAGTCGGCGATCCGCTCGGGCCTGAACGCGGGCTGCATCATGCGCCGCTGGCGCCGGTGCACCTTGCCGTTGCTGGTCGCCACGCCCTTGCCGAGGAGCACCTCCAGGGTGTCCCAGAGCGGCCCTCCGACGATGTAGTCGGGGCTCCGCAGCAGCTGCCCGACCAGCTCCGGGTCGCAGACCGCGTACGCCGTCTTGGGTCCCAGCCTGATGCGTACGAGATCACCGTGGTCCCGTAGCGCGGCGAGGAAGCCGAGGGGGTCACGCACCAGGTTCCAGGCGTGCCCGATGAGCGGGGCGCCACCGCTGACGAGCGGTGGAATTGTCGCGGGTATCGCGGATTCGACGCTCATTCCTCACCTACCAATTCGTTTCCGGCCAAGTCGTTCGTCGCTGCGTCGCTCACATACGGGGGAATGGACCTGTCGTCCCAGCTGTCCACCCGGTAGCGACCGGATTCGTGGTGGAACCAGTACACGGAAGAGAACCAATTCCGCATGTTGAAGACGCAGGATTCCACCGCGTCCGAGAGTTCCGCTCCGTGCGCGCTTCCGTCGGCCAGTCGCCCGGCAAGCCGCAGCACTTCTTTCTCTGCCGCCAGGAAATCCGATATGCAGCCGGTCACCCGGCGGTGGACCTCCCGCACGGCCTCTTCGAGGGAAAGCCCCTCGTGCTGGATCAGACTGATTCCGAGATTGTGCAGTTCATCTCCCGCGAGTTCCTTGGGAAGTGAGCACAGGTCGTTGTACCAGGCGGAGAAATCCTGCGTGGCGAGCGCGGCCCGCCGATACGCCGGATGCTTCCGCACGTCCCGCGGCAGCTCGTGGCGCGCCGTGGGTTCGAGCAGGTCGATCCACGTCCAGTGCGCGAACGTCAGCCTGCGCAGCTCGATGTAGGCCTCGACCGTCGGGACCGTGCCGGTCCTGCGGTTCCTGAACTCCAGGTCGTACGCCTCGATCACGCTGTGGAAGTGCCGCGCGAACCGGGCGTTCCAGCTGGCCCCGAGGTGCGAGTACAGCCTCAGGACGCAGTCCGCGAACCCCGCGACCAGGGGGTCGCGGTGGTGCAGTTGCTGCCGGGGCGCACGGAGCGTCTCGTGGAGTCCGCGGCACAGGCGGCGCCACTGCGCCGCCCTGCCGTGCACCGAGTCGCGGTCGTGCCGGTCGTCCCACGCGAAGAACCAACTGCTGAGGTCGGCTATCGCGCTGAGCAACTCGTCGGGCGCGCCAATGTAGTAGCCCGCCACCAGGTCGGTGTAGCACAGGCTGTCGGCGTACCTCTCGACCTTGTCCGCGGGCATGAGGCGCATTTCGCGCAGCCATGTCCTGGACTTCTCCTGAAGTGTCGGCCAATACGGATGCAGTCGTCGTGGAAAATCTGCCTCGATCACCGGGAGTGCCAGCGCCGGTGGCACGGATACCACCGGTGTCTGCGGCTGTGTCGGTGAAGTGCCATATGAATATGCAGGCACGAACAAGCCCCTCTCAGCAGCCTGATGACGCGCGCCCCTCCCGCCGTACCGGGCGCGCGCCGTTGCGTATCCCCGCGCTTTCCATTCAGCACCACAACTGACCGTTCAGGGAACAGATTTGCGCCATTCACTACCCCCCAGTGCCGAGAAAATCCCTGTACGTGACTGATTCTGGATCACCAGAAGCCTGTTTTGCTCGCACAGCTGACCGGTTCATGCGAACGGCCCCTGGCCGGGAAGGAGTTCCCGGCCAGGGGCCGCAGGTGGCTCGCGGTGCGCGCGTGCCTGGAGTCGACTCAGTCGTTCGGCACCACGGGGTAGCGCGGAGTGCCCTCTTCCATCTGCCGCAGCGCGTCCTTGCGGTCACGCTTGGACAGGCGGTCGATGTAGAGGTAGCCGTACAGGTGGTCCGTCTCGTGCTGGAGGCAGCGCGAGAAGTAGCCGGTGCCCCGCACCTTGATGGGGTTGCCCTTCTCGTCCTGCCCGCTCACCTCGGCGAAGTCCGGGCGGGCCAGCTCGGCGTAGGCCGTGGGCACGGAGAGGCAGCCCTCGTTCGAGTCGTCGAGGCGGCGCTGGTCCGCGGGGAGCTCGCGCACCACGGGGTTGCAGACCACGCCCACGTGCCGCCGGCCCTCGTCGTCCATGCAGTCGTAGACGAAGACCTTCAGGTCGACGCCGATCTGGTTGGCGGCCAGGCCCACGCCCTCGGCGGTCCGCTGGCTTGCGAACATGTCGGCGACGAGCTGGTCGAGCTCGGCGTCGAAGGCGGTGACGTCCTTGCACTCCTTGTGCAGCACAGGGTTGCCGACGACCGTGATGGGCCGGGACGTGCCGCGCTCGCGGTAGGCCGTCTCCCGCTCGTCGCAGTCCTCCGTGTCGATGACGAAGCCCTCGTCGTCTACGGGGAGGACCCCGCCCGAGGCCTGCTGCTCAGTGTCCTGCGCCATTGTCCGACGTACGCCTTCCTGGGAACCCACAAGAGATAGTGCCGGTACAGCCTACGGCCAGGAGTCAGCAGACCTCTTCCAGATCCCGCCAGTCACGGGAGTCCGGGCTGTCCGCGACCCAGCCGTCGAGCAGCCCGCGCACCAGGGCGGCGGGCGCCGCGATGCCGCACTCGCGCTCGGGCACCCACAGGGCGCCGGGGCTGCGGTGACCGAGCGGCCCGGGGTGGCCCGGTTCGCTGTGGTCGTGCGGGTCCAGGTGCTCGCCGTCGCCCTCGTCGCTCGGCATCCGGCTCTCGGAGCACATGCGACAGAGCAGCCGAACGGACGAGGACCAGTCCTCGGCGGCGAAGCCCGCGTCCGCGGCGAGCTTCTCCAGGGCGTCCCTGTCGTCCTCGGTGGCGGCCTCCAGGAGGACCACCCAGGTGGGGACGGGTGAGGGCGCCCACAGCTCGATCTCGTCGAAGACGGGGTACGAGTCCCCGGCCCCCGTCGTCCGCTCGCCGTGCGGGACGCCGTCGTGCAGCACGACCTCGCCCCAGCGGCGCCCGGAGGAGGGCAGCGGGATGGAGAGCACCTCGATGCGGGCGGGGTCGAGCCTGCGCCCCCACACGACCTCGGCCTCGCCCTCGGGCGAGAGCCGCACGGCGGCGCTGCCCAGGTCCATGCCGGTGGGCTCGCCGGAGGCGGCCACACCACCGGGCACCTTCAGGCCGTACGCCTGCCAGGCGCGCCGGGCCAGCGGCCAGTCCTGGAGGGCGGTGGCGGCGATCCCCACGTTCCACCAGTCGGGGGCGCCCGCCGACCGGTCGAGCAGCGCGACGGCCCGCAGGCCCGCGGCCCGCGCCTGCTCCCAGTCGTGCCGGAACTTGTGGAGCAGCGCGAGATTGAACCAGGACTCCGAGAGCCACGGCTCCAGATCCGCCGCGCGGGTAAGGAGCGCGCCCGCGTCCTCGTACCGCCCGTCGCCGATCAGCGTGAAGGCGCGGTCGGTGGCCTGCCGCCATGAGGCGGAGGGCCGGTGCCGTCCCTTGCCGAAGATCCTCACGATTCCCGCCTGCCGGTCCTTGAGTCCTGCGTTCCGATGTGCCCTGAGGGCCCTCTTGGCATCCAACCACGTACGGTCGGACGGCCGCTCATTACCCATGGGTTACCCAACCGACGGCAAGCTATGACCGCCCCGTGCGAGCACGCGGGCCAGGGCTTCCACGACTTCGGGCTGGTAGTCGCGGCCGGTGCCCAGGCGCAGCCGCTCCAGGGCGTTGAGAGGGCCTCCGGGGCCTTCTCCCCGCGCCATCTCGTCGTACGCGTTGGCGGCCCGCACAATACGGGCGGTGAGCGGCTGATCGCGGTACGGGTCCGCCTGCCGCTCCACGACCACGGCGACGTCGCCGTTCACCCCCGTCTGCCGCACGACGGCGCCGCCGAGCAGGGCGATCCGGCGCTGTTCCGCGTCCGGCAGGGCGGCGGTGGCGCCCGCGGGCACCGGGTCGAGGAGGGAGAGCTGCCCGATGTCGTGCATCAGCGCCGCGTACTCCAGGACGGCGAGGTCGGGCTCGGAGAGCCCCAGCTCACGCCCCACGGCCCTGCTGAGCACGGCCACGCGGCGGGCGTGGCCCTGCGGGGTGTACCCGGCGATCTCGGTGGACCGGGCCAGCGAGGTGATGGTCTGCCGGTAGGTGGTCCGCACCGCCGCGTACCGCCCGAAGGACAGCTGGGTCAGGAGCAGCGGCAGGCTGAACACCGGCAGCGCCCAGAGGCCCGCCACGGCCACCGCGAGCGCCATGACGGCCCCCGTGGCGCACACGGCGGACCCGATGCCGAGCATGGCCCGCAGCTCGTCGCGCAGGAGCGGTCCGAAGGGCCAGCGGGTACGGGCGTGCGCCATGGCCGCGGCGAGCACGGCGTCGCACAGGGCGGTCAGGACGAGCAGCGCGACGATGACGGCGGCGAAGGCGGGACCCTGCCCCACCCACTCCGCCAACTTCCCCGCGTTGTAGAGCGGTTGGAAGCACGCGGCGGCGAATCCCACGGTCAGCACGCGCCGCGCCACGTGGTCCAGGGCGGGCCCCTTGCCGAGCGCCACATGCGGCACGGCCCCGACGAGCGCGGCCGCGACGACGACGGCGATCACCTGGAATACGCCGTGGTGCGTGGCCCGCCCCCCGACCTCCCCGAGCAGGGCGTACGCGAGCGCGCCCGCCGCCCCCAGCGGCGCGGGCTCCCGGTCGCTCCCACCGGCGCCCCACCGAGCCAGCTCCCCCACCGCCACGAGCCCCCCGAAGGCCAGCGCGATCCCCCCTTCGGCGACGCCGTGCCAGAGGGTCCAGCCGAGCCCGAGGAGGGTGAGGATGCCCGCGGAGCCGTAGATCAGCACGGACACCGTCGTGGGCAGGCGGGGGGCGCTCACCGCGCTCCCGCCTGGGGGGCCGCGGGAACACCGGAGGTTTCCTGCCGGGGCGACGGCACCGCGGCGGTGTCCGAGGTCACCGCGGGATGCCACCCGTGCCGCTCCAGCGCCCGCCGCAGCGCGGCCACCATGTCGGGGTCGAACTGCGCCCCCGCGCACCGGGACAGCTCGGCGACCGCGGCGGCCACCGGTCTGCCCCTCCGGTAGGACCTCGTGGACGTCATGGCGTCGAAGGCGTCCGCGACCGCCACCACCCGCGCGAACTCCGGAATCTGCCGCCCCACAAGGCCGTAGGGATACCCGCTGCCGTCGATCCGCTCGTGGTGGTGCAGGATCGCCGCCCGCGCCTCCCCGAGGAAGCCGATCCCCCGCACCATCTCGTGCCCGTACTCGGGGTGCAGCTCGATGACCCGCCGCTCCTCGGGGGTCAGCGGCCCGTCCTTGCGCAGCAGCCTGGTCGGTACGCCCAGCTTGCCGACGTCGTGCAGGATTCCCGCGAACCGCAGGCTCTCCACCCGCTCGTCCGCCATTCCCAGCTCCCGCGCGATCATCACGGAGGCCCGTCCGACGCGCTCGCTGTGCCCGCGGGTGTAGCGGTCCTTGATGTCGACGGCCTGCACGAGCGCGCGGATGGTGGCCTGGTGGGCGGCGCGCTCGCGGTGGTACTGCGCGAAGACCCAGCAGGAGACCCCCATCGGCAGCAGCACGAGGAGCGCGGCGAGCGGCCCGTAGGGACTGCGCCACAGCACCGCCATCATCAGGCCGGCGAGGCCGTGCACCACGACCGGCGCGAACGACCGCAGGAAGAGCCCGCGCCACGCCGTCCGCACCGGCACCCGCTCCGCGGTGGCCAGGATGCCGCCGTCCAGGACGGTCAGCACGAGGGCGAAGGCGAGGACGGCGGCTCCGGCGGGCGCCAGCGCGTAGGGAAAATCGGGCGCGGCCACCGCGTCGCGCCCGCCGAGCGCCCCGTGCACCCACGCCGACGCCCAGGCGGCGATGGCCAGTTGGGCCGCGCGCCAGAGCCTGCGCACCCACCGGGGCCGTCGCTCGACGCGGGCGAGCAGCGCCCCCGGCACCGCGACGAGCGCGGCGGCGGCGGGCGGCAGCAGGAAGACGGCGGCGAGCAGCACGGGGAAGAAGGTGCCGAGGCCGCTGAGAGGCCCCCCGGCGCGGCGGCCGACGACCCGGCACCGCGTGGCCTGTTCGCACCCGGCGTAGAGCGCGGCGAGCAGTGCGACGGCGCCCCACGGCGTGCGTGAGGTCAGCGCGGGCGCGGCGCAGGCGGCGCCCGCCAGGGCGACGCACAGGATGTAGGCGCGCGCCCACGGAGCGATGGACCGCATGGCAACTGTCTCCTCCCCCGTGACCGTCCCCAGGGACCACGTTCCAAGGTCCGGAGAGTAGAACGGCTACCCCTCGGTCCGAGCCCCTCGCGCGGAAATTGGCACGTACGAGTGATGGAGAACATGATGGAGAACAGCGAAAAAAGCAGGCCGTGACGGAGTCCGTCACGGCCTGCTCTCAGTCAACTGCCCGAAGGCTCAGGCTTCCTTGGCCCGCAGGCCCTTGGCCGGCACACCGCCCTCGGCGGTCACCGTCTCCACCGTCACGTCGTGCTCGGGCACGGCCTCGCCGGAGCGGATCAGATCGATGCGTCCCATGACCTTGGCGCGCAGGTCGGTGGGCACGTCGTCCTGGCCGCAGCAGCGCTTCACCAGCTTCTTGACCGCCTGCTCGAGGCCGTACTTCTCCAGGCAGGGAGAGCACTCCTCGAAGTGCGTCTCGAACTTGGTGCAGTCGCTGTCCGGCATTTCGTGGTCCAGGAACTCATACAGATGGTCCAGGACTTCACTGCAATCCGTCTCGTGCGGCTCTCCGCAGCTCATGAGCCTGAGCCTTTCGCTTCGTTCGACGACTCTGACGCGACGCCGGCGGGGACGAGGCCGCGGTCACGGGCGTAGTCCTCGAGCATGCCGCGCAGTTGGCGACGGCCGCGGTGCAACCGGGACATCACCGTACCGATGGGTGTCCCCATAATGTCCGCGATCTCCTTGTACGCAAAGCCCTCTACGTCGGCCAGATAGACGGCGATGCGGAATTCCTCGGGGATCGCCTGAAGTGCGGACTTCACGTCCGAATCCGGCAGGTGGTCGAGCGCCTGCGACTCGGCGGAGCGCAGACCGGTGGACATGTGCGACTCGGCACGCGCGAGCTGCCAGTCCTCGATCTCCTCGGCGGCGCTGCGCTGGGGCTCGCGCTGCTTCTTGCGGTACGAGTTGATGAACGTGTTGGTGAGGATGCGGTACAGCCACGCCTTGAGGTTGGTGCCCTCACGGAACTGGTGGAACGACGCGTACGCCTTGGCGTAGGTCTCCTGCACCAGGTCCTCCGCGTCCGCCGGGTTGCGCGTCATGCGCAGCGCCGCCGAGTACATCTGGTCGAGGAAGCCCAGAGCGTCCCGCTCGAAGCGGGCCGTGCGCTCCGCCGACGTCTCAGCACTTCCGTCGGGTCGCTCCGCCTGGCCGTTCTCGGCCCCTGCGTCGGTCCCAGTGACCGGACCCACCTCCTCCAAAGACGTGGCGAGACCAAAAGCAGTCCCACTCGAATCGGAGGATAGACGACGATCCGGTCCCGCCGCCGCCCGAATAGGAGCGGTCTTGGGCGCGCTCAGCACCGTCCATTCCAGGTCAGAGGCGCTGGAGCGGGCCGGGCAGATGGTCGAACCCATGCGGCGGACTTCCTCTCGTACTAACAGCGTTTAACGTCTGTTCCGCACAACAGAGGTCATGCACCCAACATTCCCGTCCATCGGATGACTCCATCCGTGATGAGCGTCATGGCCTCGGCCTCGCCGATGTCCGCGCGTTTCGGGACGGCGAAGCCGTGATCGCCGTGGGGCACCTCCACGAGTTCGTACGCCCCCTCGGGGAACTCGGCGGGCTTCCCGAAGGGGTCGTTCCCGCCCTGCACGACCAGCGTGGGCACCCCGGCGCCGAGCAGTTCCCGCGCCCGGGACTTCTCCGGCTTGCCCGGCGGGTGCAGCGGGAAGCTCAGGGCGAGCACACCGGCCGCGCCGAGCTCGGCGGCCGTGCGGCACGCGACGCGGGCCCCGGCGCTGCGGCCGCCCGCGATCACCGGCAGGCCGGGTTCGGCGAGCGCGGGCCACAGGCCGCGCCATCCCACGTCCAGGGTCTTGGGCGCGGGCGCCAGCTTCTTGCCCGCCACCCGCCAGGGCTGCTCCACCAGGGCGACGGTGACGCCGTGCGCGGGCAGGGCGGCGGCGACGGCCCGCAGGTCGCGCGCCTCGATGCCGCCGCCGGCTCCGTGGCTGAGGGC
This sequence comes from Streptomyces sp. NPDC055243, assembly GCF_044544025.1. Lineage (NCBI taxonomy): Bacteria > Bacillati > Actinomycetota > Actinomycetes > Kitasatosporales > Streptomycetaceae > Streptomyces > Streptomyces sp. NPDC055243. The sequence continues at coordinate 190,344 of NZ_JBITWR010000009.1, read as the reverse complement.
CAGGATCAGGCGGGCCTCGGCCTTCGGCGCGGGATGCCAGGTGATGCGCGCGTCACCCGCGTCGGTCGAAACGATCTCGCTCTTGGTCACGTCGTCGGTCACGTCGTCGGTCACATCAGAAGAGTGTGCCTTCTTCGGGGCCCTCCAGCTCCTTCAGCAGCTCCGGGCCGTTGTTGCGTACGTTGCTGACCGCCGTCGACACCGGGTAGGCCCGCATCAGGCCGTGCGGCGGCGGCTCCAGGAGCGGCCGCAGGTCCTCGACGTCCGTGCGCGAGGGGTCGAGCCAGGCGTCCCAGCGGTCCGGCGTCAGCATCAGGGGCATCCGGGGGTGGATGTCGGCCAGCGAGCGCGGGCCTTCCTGCGGACCGACCGCCAGCGGCGAGCTCTCCGCCTCGGTGGTGATCACCGTGCACGTCACCCACCAGGCGAGGGGGTGCTCGTCGGGGAGCGTCTTGTCGCGCCAGAACTCGTAGAGCCCCGCCATCGCGAAGACGGAGCCGTCGGCGGGCGTCACGAAGTACGGCTGCTTGCGGGGGCGCTTCTTCTTGCCCTCGACCTCAAGATCCCGCTCGCCGGTGCCGGTGACCCACTCGTAGTAGCCGTCGGCGGGGATGACGCAGCGGCGGGAGGTGAAGGCGCGGCGGTACGAGGGCTTCTCGTGCACGGTCTCCGCGCGGGCGTTGATCATCCGGGCGCCGCCCTCGGGCGTCTTGGACCAGGACGGGACCAGGCCCCACTTGAGCGTGCGCAGCTGGCGAACCGGACGCGGGTCCTCGGCGTCTTTCACCGGACGGTCCAGGACCGCGTAGACCTCCTTCGTGGGAGCCACGTTGAAGTCGGGGGCGAGCGCCTCCTCCGGCTCCCACTTCTCGATCTCAAAGATTCCTGCGAGATCCTCGGGCCTACGACTCGATGCATACCGTCCGCACATACGTGCCAGACTGCCAGACCCCGTACACCCAGAGGAGCCGGTCCCGACAATGGCCCAAGCAATGGAAAGCACCGCGAACGCCAGCCTGACCGACCTCTGGGACCGGGTCTTCGGCACGCAGGCCGCCCCCGACGAGTGGCTCGTCATCGCCACCGGCGTTCTCGCGCTCGCCGTCGTCGTCCCGCACGGCGTCTGGCGCCTCGCCCGCAACGCCATCACCATCGCGCACGAGGGCGGCCACGGCCTGGTGGCCCTGCTGACCGGGCGCCGCCTCGACGGCATCCGGCTGCACTCCGACACCAGCGGCCTGACCGTCTCGCGCGGCAAGCCCACCGGCATCGGCATGATCCTCACCGCGGCCTCCGGCTACACCGCGCCGCCGCTGCTCGGCCTCGGCGGCGCCGCGCTGCTCGCCGCCGACCGCATCACCGCGTTCCTGTGGATCGCGACGGCGCTGCTCATCGTGATGCTCGTCATGATCAGGAACGCGTACGGCGCCCTCACCGTGATCATCACCGGCGGCACCTTCCTGCTCGTCTCCTGGCTGACCAGCTCGCAGGTGCAGGCGGCGTTCGCGTACGCGGTGGTGTGGTTCCTGCTCCTGGGAGGCGTACGTCCCGCCTTCGAGCTCCAGTCCAAGCGCAGGCGCGGCGGCGCGGGCGACTCGGACGCGGACCAGCTCTCCCGGCTCACGCACGTCCCCGCGGGCCTGTGGCTCTTCCTCTTCCACGCCGTCTCACTGTGCTCACTGATAGGCGGGGGACGCTGGCTGCTCGGCCTCTGAGCAGCGACGACTGCCCCCAGCCCGCTGCCACTAAAGTGGGGGCATGACCGTTAACCCAGCGCACAGCACCCTCTGGCCAGCCCCGCACGCGAGCGGAGCCGTCGCCGCGACGGTCCATGTGCCCGGTTCCAAATCGGTCACCAACCGCGGCCTCGTCCTCGCCGCCCTCGCCGCCGAGCCCGGCTGGCTGCGCCGGCCGCTGCGCTCGCGCGACACCTTGCTGATGGCGGGCGCCCTGCGCGCCCTCGGCGTCGGCATCGAGGAAGGCGTGGGCCCGGACGGCTCCGGTGAGGCCTGGCGGATCATCCCCTCCGGTCTGCAGGGCCCCGCCACGGTCGACGTCGGCAACGCGGGCACGGTCATGCGCTTCCTGCCCCCGGTCGCCGCCCTGGCCGACGGCTCGATCCGCTTCGACGGCGACCCCCGTTCGTACGAACGTCCGCTGGACGGCGTGATCGACGCCCTGCGCGCGCTGGGCGCCCGCATCGACGACGACAGCCGCGGCGCGCTGCCGCTGACCGTGCACGGCAGCGGCGCCCTGGACGGCGGCCCCGTCGAGATCGACGCCTCCTCGTCCTCCCAGTTCGTCAGCGCCCTGCTGCTGTCGGCCCCGCGCTTCAACCAGGGTGTCGAGGTGCGCCACACCGGCTCCGCGCTGCCCTCCATGCCGCACATCCGGATGACCGTCGACATGCTCCGCGCGGTCGGCGCCCAGGTGGACACCCCGGAGTCGGGCGGCGAGCCGAACGTGTGGCGGGTCGCCCCCGGCGCGCTGCTCGGCCGCGACCTGACCGTCGAGCCCGACCTCTCCAACGCCCAGCCGTTCCTGGCCGCCGCGCTGGTCACCGGCGGTCAGGTGACCGTCCCGGACTGGCCCGCGCACACCACGCAGCCCGGCGACAGGCTGCGGGAGATCTTCACCGCGATGGGCGGTTCCTGCGAACTGACCGAGCAGGGCCTCGTGTTCACCGGCTCCGGCTCGGTCCACGGCATCGACGTGGACCTGAGCGAGGTCGGCGAGCTCACCCCCGGCATCGCGGCCGTCGCGGCCCTCGCCGACTCCCCCTCGACCCTGCGGGGCGTCGCCCACCTGCGGCTGCACGAGACGGACCGCCTGGCGGCCCTCACCAAGGAGATCAACGAACTCGGCGGCGACGTCACCGAGACCGCCGACGGACTGCACATCCGCCCGCGCCGCCTGCACGGCGGGATCTTCCACACGTACGACGACCACCGCATGGCCACCGCGGGCGCCATCATCGGCCTGGCGGTGGAGGGCGTGCAGATCGAGAATGTCGCGACGACGGCGAAGACGCTGCCCGACTTCCCCGACCTCTGGACCGGAATGCTCGGGAACTGACGGGCGGATCCAGGAACATGCGCCGCTACGGAAAGAACCCCGACGAGGACGACATCCGCGTCCGCCCCAACCGCAAGGGCAACCGCCCGCGCACGCACATCAGGCCCAAGCACGAGGACGCGTCCGACGGCATGGTCCTCACCGTCGACCGGGGCCGCCTCACCGTCCTGGTCGACGACCGGGTCGTGATGGCCATGAAGGCCCGCGAACTGGGCCGCAAGGCCGCCGTGGTGGGCGACCGGGTCTCGCTCGTCGGTGATCTCTCCGGCAAGAAGGACACCCTCGCGCGCATCGTGCGGATCTCGCCGCGCACGTCGGTCCTGCGGCGCACGGCCGACGACGACGACCCGTACGAGCGCGTGGTCGTCGCCAACGCCGACCAGCTGGCCATCGTCACCGCCCTCGCCGATCCGGAGCCGCGCACGCGCCTGATCGACCGTTGCATCGTGGCGGCGTACGACGGCGGTCTCACGCCGCTGCTCGTCCTGACCAAGTCCGACCTGGCGTCCGCCGACAAGATCCTGGAGACGTACTCCACGCTCGACATGCCCTATGTCGTCACCAGCCGCGAGGAGTTCACCGACGGCGCGGAGCTCGCCCGGGTGCACGAGGTGCTCGACGGCAAGGTCACCGCGTTCGTCGGCCACTCCGGGGTGGGCAAGACGACGCTGGTCAACGCCCTGGTCCCGGAGGACCGCCGGCGCAGCACCGGGCACGTCAACGCCGTCACGGGCCGCGGCCGCCACACGACCACGTCGGCGCTCGCGCTCCCCCTGGCGGGCTCCGGTTGGGTGATCGACACGCCCGGCGTGCGGTCCTTCGGCCTGCATCACGTCGACCCGTCCCGCGTCATCCTCGCCTTCCCCGACCTGGTGCCCGGGACGGAGGGCTGTCCGCGCGCGTGCAGCCACGACGAGGCGGACTGCGCGCTCGACGCGTGGGTGGAGGAGGGGCACGCGGACCCGGCGCGCCTCTACTCGCTGCGCAGGCTGCTCGCGACCCGTGAGCGACGCGAGGACGACTGACCTCGCCGTTGTTTGCGCCAGGGGCCCAGCGGCAAGTGCATAATCGCACCAAGCCTGGTCCAAGCCAGGGCGAAGCGGTCACCGAACGTGAAGTTGCGGGGAGGCAGATACATGGCGTGGCTGCTGGTCATCGTCGCGGGGTTCCTGGAGACCGGTTTCGCGGTCTGCCTCAAGCTCTCGCACGGCTTCACCCGGCTCTGGCCCACGATCACCTTCGCCGCCTTCGCCCTGGGCAGCTTCGGTCTGCTCACGCTCGCGCTGCGCAAGCTCGACGTCGGTCCCGCGTACGCGGTCTGGACGGGCATCGGCGCCGCGGGCACCGCGATCTACGGAATGATCTTCCTCGGCGACGTGGTCTCCACGCTCAAGCTCGTGTCGATCTCGCTGGTCATCGTCGGCGTCATCGGCCTGCAGCTCTCGGGCTCCGCCCACTGAGCCACCGGGCACGGCTCCTCAGACGCTGATCCAGCGCCCGAGCACCCCGCGCACCAGCTCCGCGGGGTCCTCCCCCGCGGGCGAGGGCGCGACGACGTACGAGAGCGCCATCCGCACGGCGCTCTCGCAGGCCATGGCCAGCTCCTCCATGTCCTTCGGCCGGGCCCTGCCGTCCAGCGCGTTCACCGCCTTGTCCCGGACCAGGGCGAGCAGTTCGGCGGGCGAGGGGACGCCCGCGTCCGCGCGCCGCTGGGCGGGCACGGGCGAGGCGGAGACCCCGGGCCTGCTCGGCGCGGGCAGGCGTTCGCTCCAGCAGCCGGTGAGCATGGCCCGGGTCAGTTCGTTGCCGCGCGCGGCGGCGATCGTCCACGCGCTCACGGCGGCAAGCCGGTCCACCGGGCCGCCCTCCACGGCCAGCGCGCGCTCCACGCCGTGCAGGTACGCGTCGGTCTCGCGCCGGAGCAGGGCGCGCGCGAGGCCGTCCTTGCTGCCGAACTCGTTGTAGAGGGTCTGCCGGGAAACTCCGGCGGTGGCCGCGACATCGACCATGCGGACACCTGGCCACGGTCGGCGGGCGAGCGCCGTGCCGGCCGCGTCCAATAGGGATTCCCGTGCTGCAGGCATCGTCGCCTCCCGGGGCCGCAGCGGCTCTGCGGTCAGAGTTGACGTGCTCGGAAGCGGTGTCAATAGCCCCGGCGCGACCTCACGCGGTATACGTCATGTCCCGGAATGGCCCAGACATACGGCGCTGTGGCTCAGGCAGAACGAGATCGATACTGTTCACTCATGCCCGACTACCACGATGATCTGCGTCTTGCCCATGTCCTCGCGGACACCGCCGACGCCGCGACGATGGACCGGTTCAAGGCCCTCGACCTCAAGGTCGAGACCAAGCCGGACATGACCCCGGTGAGCGAGGCGGACAAAACGGCCGAGGAGCTGATCCGGTCGAACCTGAAGCGGGGCCGGCCGCGCGACGCGATCCTCGGCGAGGAGTTCGGCGTCGAGGGCACGGGACCGCGCCGCTGGGTGATCGACCCGATCGACGGCACCAAGAACTACGTACGCGGAGTGCCGGTCTGGGCCACGCTGATCTCCCTGATGGAGGCGGGCGAGGGCGGCTTCCAGCCGGTGGTGGGTGTCGTGTCGGCGCCCGCGCTCGGCCGGCGCTGGTGGGCGGCGAAGGGCGGCGGCGCCTACACCGGGCGCAGCCTGACCTCCGCGACCCGGCTCACGACCTCCAACGTCTCGCGGCTCCAGGACGCGTCCTTCGCGTACGCCTCGCTCACGGGCTGGGAGGAGCAGGGCCGCCTCGACGGGTTCATGGACCTCACGCGCGCGGTCTGGCGCACGCGCGGGTACGGCGACTTCTGGCCGTACATGATGGTCGCCGAGGGCTCCGTCGACATCTGCGCCGAGCCCGAGCTCTCGCTCTGGGACATGGCGGCGCCCGCGATCATCGTGACCGAGGCGGGTGGCACCTTCACCGGCCTCGACGGCGCTCCGGGCCCGCACAGCGGCAACGCGGCGGCGTCGAACGGCCTGCTCCACGACGAGCTGCTCGGCTACCTCAACCAGCGCTACTGAGGCGCACGTCCCTTGGGTGCACGCCCTGAACTGGCAGCACGCGCCCCCTTGTTGACGACCCGCATGGCTGCGACTCTGAGAGTCCCCCCACTTGTGAACTTGTGAATCGCTTCTCTTGCGGTCCACTCAGGAGGTGGCTCAAGCCCATGCTCGTCCGCGACGCCATGAGCACGGTGGTCCTCACCATCGGCCCCGCCCACACGCTGCGCCAGGCGGCCCGGCTGATGTCGACGCGCCGCGTCGGCGCGGCCGTCGTCCTCGACGCCGACAACTCCGGTCTGGGAATCCTGACCGAGCGCGACGTTCTCATCTCACTGGGACTCGGCCAGAACCCCGACACCGAGACCGCCGGCACGCACACCACGACCGACGTCGTCTTCGCGGCACCGTCCTGGACCCTGGAGGAGGCGGCCGACGCGATGTCCCACGGCGGCTTCCGGCACCTGATCGTGATGGACGGGAACGAACCGATCGGCATCGTCTCCGTCCGCGACATCATCCGCTGCTGGGCCCCGAGCAGGCGCCGCGCGGCGTCACTGACGGTCTGAGCACACCCCGGAAACGGAAGCGGGCCGGCCCCCGAAGGGAACCGGCCCGCCTCTCCTCCCCGAAGGGAGCCACGACAAACGATCTCAGCCGCGAAGGGCCTGGACCGCGGCTTCGAGGCGCTTGCCGAAGTCACCGTCCGCCTGGCGGAAGTTGTTGATCGCGCGCTCGGCGATGTCGTCGCGCGAGACGCCCGCGATGTTGCCCGCGAGGTTCTCGATCAGACGGCCCTTCTCGTCCTCGGACATCTTGCGGTAGAGGTTCCCCGCCTGCACGAAGTCGTTGTCCTCGGCGTGCGAGGGGGCCTCGTGGTTGCCCGTGCCGCCGGAGACGGGGGTGGTCACCCACAGCGGCCTGTCCGTCTGGAAGGGGCCGCCGAAGGAGTTCGGCTCGTAGTTCTTCGCGCCCTTGTGGCGGCCGTCGTACAGGAAGCCGTCACGGGAGTTGGTGCGCGCCTCGGTGGCGTGCGGACGGTTCACCGGCAGGTGGTCGGCGTTGATGCCGACGCGGTAGCGGTGGGCGTCGCCGTACGCGAAGAGGCGGCCCTGGAGCATCTTGTCCGGGGACGGGCCGATGCCGGGAACGAAGTGCGCGGGCGAGAAGATGCTCTGCTCGACCTCGGCGAAGATGTTCTCCGGGTTGCGGTTGAGCTCCAGCTTGCCGATCTCGATCGGCGGGTAGTCCTCGTGCGGCCACACCTTGGTGAGGTCGAACGGGTTGAAGCGGTAGTCCGCCGCTTCGGCCGCCGGCATGATCTGCACCTGCACGGTCCAGGACGGGAACTCGCCGCGCTCGATGGCCTCGCGCAGGTCGCGCTGGTGGCTGTCGGGGTCCATGCCGGAGAGCTGGTTGGCCTCGTCCGTCGTGAGGTTCTTGATGCCCTGGTCGGTCTTGAAGTGGTACTTGACCCAGAAGACCTCGCCGGCCTCGTTGTTCCACTGGTACGTGTGCGAGCCGTACCCGTTCATGTGGCGCAGCGTCGCCGGGATGCCGCGGTCACCGAAGAGCCAGGTGACCTGGTGGGTCGACTCGGGGCTAAGGCCCCAGAAGTCCCACACGTTGTCGGCCTCCTGCGAGCCCGTGTACGGGTCGCGCTTCTGCGTGTGGATGAAGTCGGGGAACTTGATGGCGTCCTTGATGAAGAAGACGGGGGTGTTGTTCCCGACCAGGTCGTAGTTCCCCTCCTCCGTGTAGAACTTCAGCGCGAAGCCACGGGGGTCGCGCACGGCGTCGGCGGAGCCGAGGTTGCCGGCGACCGTGGAGAACCGGAGGAAGGTCTCCGTCTGCTTGCCGACCTCGGAGAGGAACTTCGCCCGCGTCCACTGCGAGACGTCGCGGGTCAGCGTGAAGGTGCCGTACGCACCGGCGCCACGTGCGTGGACGATGCGCTCCGGGATGCGCTCGCGGTTGAAGTGCGCGAGCTTCTCCAGGAGTGCCTGGTCCTGGACCAGAACCGGACCGCCGACACCAGCGGTCTCACTGTTCTGGTTGTCGGCGACCGGCGCTCCGGCCTCCGTGGTGAGCGGTCCCTGCGTCACGTGCGCCTCCTGCGTCATTTCCTGCAAGTCCTGTCCTACGGCGTCGCCCTTGGCCTTGCCCTTGGCTTCTGCCGATCTCGATCCTACGATGGACTTTGTCTAAGTCAAGTAAACATCCAAAGTCACACCTCGTCGGGACTTAGGCCCCTCACCTGTTAGGCTGGTTCTCATGAGCGACCTGTTGGAACGACTGCGCGGACGCGGTTGGCGCATGACCGCACAGCGGCGCGTCGTGGCCGAGGTCCTCGACGGAGACCACGTGCACCTGACCGCGGACGAGGTGCACTCCCGCGCCGTGGACAAGCTGCCGGAGATCTCCCGGGCGACCGTCTACAACACCCTGGGCGAGCTGGTGACCCTCGGCGAGGTCCTCGAGGTCTCGACGGACCGCAGGGCCAAGCGGTACGACCCGAACGCCCACCGCCCCCACCAGCACCTGGTGTGCGCGCAGTGCGGCACGATCCGCGACGTCCACCCCACGGGCAACCCGCTGGCCAGCCTCCCCGACTCGGAGCGCTTCGGCTTCACGATCGAGGGCGCGGACGTCACATACAGAGGCACCTGCCCGAGCTGCGCAACGGCGTAGCACTTCTTCTTCGTACGTTCACGAAGCCCCCGGCACCTGATGGCGCCGGGGGCTTCGTGCGGTTTGTGGTCGGCGACGAATCCCAGCCACAGCAGACCTCTTCCGGAATCTGACGGTGCGTCATATCGTCGGCGGGCCCCTATCCGCCTGCCCTCCGCAAGGAGACCCCCGTGGGAGACCCGCACCCCAAACTAGAAGCCCACGCAGTGACAAGAACCTTCGGCCGCGGACCCAGGGCCGTGCACGCCCTGGGCCCCGTGGACCTGAAGATGGCCCCAGGCGAATTCACCTGCATAGTCGGCCCCTCAGGCTGCGGAAAATCGACCCTGCTCCGCATAGCCGCAGGCCTCCTGCGCCCCAGCAGGGGCGAGCTCACCATCCGCACGGCCGCGCAGCGACCCGCCGCGATGATCTTCCAGGACTACGGCATCTACGACTGGAAGACCGTCCAGGCCAACGTCCGCTTCGGCCTGGACATCCAGAAGGTCCCCCGCCGCGAGGCGGACGCCCGCGCCACCGACTGGCTCACCCGCCTCGGCCTGGCGGACTTCGCCGACGCCTACCCCGCCACCCTCTCCGGCGGCATGCGCCAGCGCGTGGCCATCGCCCGCGCCCTGGCCGTGGAGCCCGAGATCCTCCTCATGGACGAGCCGTTCGCGGCCCTGGACGCCCAGCTCCGCACGATCCTCCAGGACGAGCTCCTCGACCTCACCCAGACCACCCGCACCACCACCCTCTTCATCACCCACAGCCTCGAAGAGGCGATCGTGCTCGGCGACCGCGTCCTGGTCATGTCCGCACGACCGGGCCGCATCATCGCCGAACACCGCCCGCCGTTCCCCAGGCCCCGCACCGGCGACGTACGCGCGACCCCCGAGTTCACCGCCCTCAAGGGCGAGTTGTGGGACCTGCTGCGCGGCGAGGTGGTCCGCGAGGACGAGGCGGCCGTGGCATGACGACGACCAGCCCGCACAAGGCGGCGGACCCCGAGGACGGCGTGCTCGTCCGCAGACCCGGCCCCCAGGAGCTCCACCCCGCCCGCACCCACCGCAGGCGCCGCACCCTGGAGATCGGCCTCGCCGTCGCCGTCCCCCTCGCCCTGGTCCTCCTGTGGCAACTGGCCGCCACCCAGGCCTGGATCGACGACCGCGTCTACCCCGCTCCCCAGACCATCCTGGAGGACGGCTGGGAGCGCGCGGCGGACGGCGACCTGTGGCCCGACGTGTGGGCCACGCTCAAGCGCGTGCTCGCGGGCTACGCGATCGGCACGGTCACCGGCTACGCGCTGGGCCTCCTCATGGGCTCGCTCTCCCTCGTGCGCGCCGCGCTCGAACCGCTCCTGGACGCGCTGTACGTCGTACCGAAGCTGGCCCTGCTGCCCGTCTTCCTGAACATGTTCGGCCTCGGGGAGGGCCCGCAGATCGCGCTCGTGGCGGCCACCGTCTTCTTCTTCGTGTGGATCTCGACGATGGCGGCGGTGCTCGCCGTGCCGTCCGGCCACCGCGACGCGGGCCAGGTCTTCGGCGCGTCGCCCTGGCAGATGTTCCGCCACGTCCTGCTGCCCGCGTCGCTGCCCGCCGTACTGGTGGGCGCGCGGATCGCCGCGGGCGTCGCGGTCCTGGTGATCGTCGCCTCGGAGCAGATCGCGGCGTCGAACGGCCTGGGGCATCTGATCTTCGACTCCCGTGCGCTGTTCCAGAACGACGTGATGTTCGTCGGCATCGTCTGCGTCGCCGTGCTCGGAGTCGTCTTCTCCGAACTGGTGCGGATCGCGGGCCGGTTGCTCACCCCGTGGGCCCCGCGCGACCGCGGCAGAAGCCAGTCATGAACCATTCGTCCGCGTACGGAGGCTCCATGCACACCCGCATCCCCGCCCTCGCGCTGCTCCTGGCGGGCTCGCTGCTCGCCGCGGCGGGCTGCGCCAAGGAGGACGACACCACGGACCCGGCGGCGCCCGCGAAGCCCCGCACCATCAAGGCGGTCGCGGGCTGCGGCAAGGGCAGCTGGACGGACCCCGCCGACCTCGCAAAGGACCGCGCGCCCGCCCGCTGCGACAAGGGCGCCCCGGCCCCGCGCCCGCTCTCCAAGGAGCGCGGCATCACCATCGCGACCGGCACGCTGAGCGCCGAGTACGTGGCGCCCCTCCAAATGGCCGTGGAGAAGGGCGAGTTCAAGAAGGAGGGTCTGGACGTCCACCTCAAGGTGCTGCCGACCCCCGACGCGCTGCCGCTGCTGGCCAAGGGAGACATCGACGCCCAGTGGGCCGCCCCCGAGGCCGCCGTCATGAACGGCATCACCAGCGGCTTCACCATCAAATGGGCGGCCGGGAACTTCTCCCCCGGCCCCGGGTCCAAGAGCGGCCTGTGGGTGAAACTGAGGAAGGGCGAGAGCGCGGCGCACGTCCCGATGGCGGGCCGCAAGCTCGGCACCATGATCGGCAAGGGCTCGGTCATCTCGTACCCCATGGGCAGGACCCTGAAGAAGCACGGCGGCGGCCTCGACAAGATCCAGTTCCAGCAGCTGGGCTCCGCGGACGTCCTGACCGCCCTCCAGAACGGCGGCACCGACTCCGCCTGGCTCCTGGACCCGGTCTGGCGCAAGGTCGACGGCGACGAGCGGTACGCGTTCCTCGGCGGCCAGCCCCAGGGCGAGCCGCTGGGCGGCCTGCTGTTCGGCCCCAACCTCCTCACGGAGGACCCGGACGCGGGCGTCGCGCTGCTGCGCGCGTACATCAGGACCGTGAACACGTACTTCGCCGGTGACTACAAGGCGGACAAGGCCTTCGTGACCGAGCTCGCGAATCTCCTGAAGACCGACGAGGCGGTCCTGAGGTCGACTCCGTCGCTGCGCATGGACTGGGAGATCCGGTCCGGCACGACGGACCGGCTCCAGGCCGCGTACGAGGCGGCGGGCGTCGCCGAGGGCGACAAGGTCCCGGAGAGGAAGGCGGTGGACCGCAGGCTGTACGAGGAGGCCGTGGGCCACAGACGCTAGGGCGGACCCAGAAAACACCAGAGGCCGGGAAGCTGATGCTTCCCGGCCTCTGGCCTTGAGTAGCGGGGACAGGATTTGAACCTGCGACCTCTGGGTTATGAGCCCAGCGAGCTACCGAGCTGCTCCACCCCGCGCCGTTGTGTTGTAACCGTACGTCAACGGCGACGACCAGCGCAAATCAGTTCCGGCGCCCGCTGTGGGCAGGCGTTCCGCAGGGCGGAACGGGTGGGCAGGGCGAGCATGGCCCACCCACGCCCTGCACCCGCTCAGGCGGTCAGCTCCTGCTGAAGCGCCTCGCGCAAGCGAGCCGCCCGCTCGGAAACCTCGGCCGGCCCGAGCTCCACGGCACGCGACGCCCACCGCTGCCCCTCGACCAGCTGCCCGCGCCGAGCGTAGAGCAGCGCAAGGCGCAAGGCGGCCCGCCCGTGCCCCGCGTCAGCGGCCCGGGTCCACCACAGCGCCGCCTCCGGCTCGCTGCCCTCGCGGGCCAGCAGCAGCCCCAAGTTGAACGCGCCGTTCCGGCTCCCCGCGTCCGCCGCGAGCCGGTACCAGCGCGCCGCCTCGACGACGTCACCGCGCCCCGCTGCCAGCATCCCGACCCGGACCTGCGCACGCCGGTGCCCCTGCTGGGCAGCACGCTCGTACCACTCCTCGCACTCCGTCTTCTCCATGGCGGGCTCCCCGAGCGCGGGCGGACCCGCGGGGGGCCGCCGCGCGTCGAGCACGGTGCCCAGGCGGTACGCCGCCTCCGCGCTGCCGCCGCCCGCCGCGCACCGCAGATGCCGCTCGGCTTCCTGCTCGTCGCCCTCCCGCAGCCGCGCGGTGCCGACCTGGAGCGCGGCCTCGGTGTGCCCGGCGGCCGCCGCACGCTCGTACCAGGGCAGGGCGGAGCTCTCGTCGTCACGGGACGCGTACAGAATCCCGAGGTTGAAGGCCGCGTCCACGCTGCCCGCCTCCGCGGCCTTGGAGAACCACGGCTCGGCACCCGCCGCGTCGCCGCCCTGGAGCAGCAGCACGGCGAGCGCGTTGGCCGCCTCGCGGTGACCGGCGTACGCGGCACGCCTGTACCACTGGTCGGCCTGCGCGGTCCGTCCCTGCTCGGCGCAGAGCAGACCGAGGTTGTACGCGCCGTTCACGTCCCCCGCGTCCATGGCCGCGCGGTACCACCGCTCGGCGGTCTGGGTCTCGCCCCGCTCGGCGTGCAGCGCGCCCAGGGCGTTCGCGGCGTTCCCGTCGCCGTCCTGGGCCGCTTTCAGCCACCAGACGGCGGCGCTCTCCTCGTCGCCCGCGTCACGCAGCAGGAAGCCGAGGGCGCAGGCGGCACGCGCCTCCCCGTCCTTCGCGGAGTTCAGGTACCAGCGCCCCGCCTCCTTCAGCTCGCCGCGCTGCTCCAGGATCGCGCCGAGGTGCAGCGCGGCCCGCCGGTGCCCGCGCGCGGCGGCCTGGCGGTACCACTGCTCGGCCTCGGCGGCGGCGGAACGCGCCCCTTTGGCGACGGCCTTGGCGGGAACCTTCGCCTCGCCGCGCTCGGCCGTGGCCCGCCGGTCCAGGGCGCGGGCGATCCGGTACGCGGCCTCGCGGTGGCCGCGCTCGGCCGACGCCCTCATCCAGCGCTCGGCGCCGACGTCACCTCGGTGTTCGAGAAGATCGGCGAGGGCGTACGCGCCCAGGGCGTGGCCCTGCTCTGCGGACTGCCGCAGCCAGTACTCCGCGGCCGGCTCGTCGCCGCGCTCGCGGTGGTGGCGCCCGAGCGCGTGCGCGGCCGCGGCGGAACCCGCGACGGCGGCGACCCGCCACCATCCGGCGGCTTCGTCGGCGTACCCGCGCTGGTGGAGGAGGACTCCGAGGTTGTTGGCTGCGGCGCGGTCGCCCTCGGCGGTCGCAGCGCGCAGCAGGGATTCGGCCCCGTCGAGATCACCGCGGCGCAGCAGAAGGCTTCCGAGGACGCTCATCGCGTCGACGTCTCCGGCCTCGGCGGCCAGCCGATGGCGCATCTCCTCGGCGGCCGCCCCGGGATCCTCCCGGTCGGCCGGCTGCACAAACCGCCCTGTCTCCAACAGAGTTGCCTTGTCCCCCATAACGTCCATCGTCGCACCACCTGCAACCTGGGTACACCTGGTATACCGCAGCCAGTGAGGTCACTTCAGCGTTTTGTCGACATGCCCACAGAGAGATAAGTCAAACACAGATTTCCCAACTCCCCTCGGGCGGCGCACCGTTCGCACAGACCAGCGCACCCCGCCACGGACCCCACGCACACACGGCGAAGGCCCGGATCCGATAAGGATCCGGGCCTTCGCCTACTAGTAGCGGGGACAGGATTTGAACCTGCGACCTCTGGGTTATGAGCCCAGCGAGCTACCGAGCTGCTCCACCCCGCGCCGTTGTGTTGCAACCGTACCACGGCGCGGGAGGGGTGTTTCGCAGCTGGTCAGCCGCCGTTCTCGTCCCCGTTCTTGTCGCTGTTCTTGTCTCCGCTCTTGTCGCCCTTCTTGTCCGCCGCGGCCTGCGCGTCCTCGGCTCGCTGGAGGGCTTCCTCAAGCTTCTCCTGGGCTTCGCCGTACGCCTTCCAGTCGCCGTCCTTCAGGGCCGTCTGCCCGTCCTCGAACGCCGTCTGGGCGTCGTCGAGGGCAGCCTGCACCGTCGGGTCGTCGGTCTTGGGCGGATCGGTCGGCTCGTCCGTGTCGCCGTCGTCGGCCGGTGGCTTGGTGGTGCCCTCGGCGCCGAAGACCTGGTTGAGGCCGTCGCTCAGGGAGTCCGCGAAGGCGGTCTCGGTGCCGTACGACACCGCGACCTTCTTCAGGAGCGGATACGCCGATTTACGTCCCTGCACGTACACGGGCTCTACGTAGAGGAACCCGTCGTCCAGTGGCACGGTCAGCAGGTTTCCGTAGAGGACGTCGGAGTCGGCGCCCTTCATGTCCCGGACGAAGTTGCCGACCTCCGTCATCGAGTTCAGCTTGTTCTGGACCTGTTCCGGGCCGTCCACGTCGCCCGTGACTCTCAGCAGCTTCATCGTGCCGAAGTTCTTGCTTCTGGCGTCGGCGTCGACCGTCATGAAGGCCCGCAGGTTGGGCCGCCCACTGGGGGTGAACGTCGTCGTCAGCGAGAACTGCTGCTGCGTCTGGCCCGGCGTCTTCATGGACAAGTAGTACGGCGGAACCGCGCTGTTGTCCTTCTTCGTCGGGTCGTTCGGCACCTGCCACGCGTCACTCGCGTTGTAGAACTGGCCGGGGTCCGTGACGTGGTAGAGCGTCAGGAGCTCGCGCTGCACCTTGAACATGTCCTGCGGGTAGCGCAGGTGGTCCATCAGGGCCTTGGGGATGTCGCCCTTGTCCTTGACGGTGTCCGGGAACGCCTTCTTCCAGGTCTTGAGGACCGGGTCCTTGTCGTCCCAGGTGTAGAGCTTGACCTCACCCGTGTACGCGTCGACGGTCGCCTTCACCGAGTTGCGGATGTAGTTGACCCGGTTCTGCTGGGCCACCACAGCGCGGGCGTCGTCCGACTCGGAGAGCGAGTCGGCCGTCGTGTCGCCGAGCGTGGTCCGCGAGGCGTACGGATAGCCGTTGCTCGTCGTGTAGGCGTCGACGACCCACTGGATGCGGCCGTCGACCACCGTCGGATACGTGTCGCCGTCGATGGTCAGCCAGGGAGCCACCGACTCGACGCGCTCCTTGGGCGTGCGGTTGTAGAGAATCCGCGAGCCCTCGCCGATCGCGCCCGAGTACAGCATCTGCGGCTCGCCGAAGGACACGGCGTACGCGGCGCGGTTGATCGGGTTGGAGAGGTTGACCCCGCTGTCGCCCTTGTAGCTGTAGGTCTTCTGACCCCCGCCGTCCTCCTCGTAGTCGAGCTCCTTCTGGGGCCCGCCCACGATCGAGTACTGGGTGGTCTTCTCGCCGTAGTAGATCCGCTGCTCGTACGGGCCGAGGTTGCCCGTGGTGGGCAGGCCGGACTCCGTGAAGTCCGGGGCGCCCTTGGAGCCCTTCTTCGTCTCCGTGCCCTTGGCCGTGACCATGCCGTAGCCGTGGGTGTAGGCGAAGTGGTCGTTGATCCAGTTGCGCTTGTCCAGCTTGTCGAGGCTGAGCTCACGCAGACCGACGATGGTGTCCTGGCCGTTGTAGCGGTCCACGTCCAGGGTCGTCGGGAAGCGGTAGTACTCGCGCTCCTGCTCCAGCTGCTGGAACGTCGGCGAGACGATGTTCGGGTCGTTCAGCCGGTAGTTGGCGGCCGAGTCCGCGTCGTCGCGCTTCTTCTTGGGGTCCTCGTCGGCCTTGCCCGCGCCCTTGTAGTCCTCGGGCTTCACACCGCTGATGCCGTACGCGTTGCGCGTGGCCTCGATGTTCTTCTCGATGTACGGCGCTTCCTTGGCCTGCTCGTTCGGCTGGACCTGGAACTTCTGCACGATGGCCGGGTACAGACCGCCGATGAGGATGGCGGAGAGAACCATCAGGCCGAAGCCGATGACCGGCAGCTGCCAGGTGCGGCGCCACAGCGTCCCGAAGAAGAGCAGCGCGCAGATGACGGCGATGCAGAACAGGATGGTCTTCGCCGGCAGGTACGCGTTCGCGTCCACGTAGCGAAGGCCCGTCCAGTCGCCCGTCGCCTTGAAGTCACTGGACTTCACCGCGAGGCCGTACCGGTCGAGCCAGTACGCCACGGCCTTGAGCGTCACGAAGACGCCGAGCAGCACCGACAGGTGCCCCGTGGACGCCGCCGTGGCGCGCGCGCCGGGGCTGGTGATCCGCAGGCCGCCGTACAGGTAATGCGTGAGGGCCGCCGCGATCAGGGAGAGCACGGTGGCCGCGAAGCCGAAGCCGAGCAGGAATCGGTACCAGGGAAGGTCGAACGCGAAGAACGACACGTCCAGGTGGAACTGCGGGTCCTTCTGTCCGAAGGAGACGCCGTTCACCCACAGCAGCCATGTGCGCCACTGGCCCGCGGCCGACGCGCCCGCGATCAGGCCGACGAGCGTGGCGATGCCGAGCAGCAGCCACTTCTTGTACGGCGCGATGCTCATGCGGTACCGGTCGAGGCTCTGCTGCTCCATCGACATGGCGCTCAGCGGCGGGCGCAGCCGGTGCGCCAGCCAGATGTTCAGTCCGACCGCGGCCGCCATCAGGAGGCCGAAGACGAAGAACAAGCCGATCTTGGTCCACAGGGTCGTCGTGAAGACCGACGAATAGTTGACCGAGCGGTACCAGAGCCAGTCCGTCCAGAACCCCGCGAACATGACGAACACCATGGCGAGAACAGCCAGGATGCCCAGTGTCATGAGCAGGGTCCGGACGCGACGGGACGGTCGGCCCACTCTGATCCGTGGCCCCGTCGGGCCTCCGCCGCGGTCCGGCATCTGGAAAGCCAAGGTGCGCACCTCGAAGTTCGATGTTGATTCTGTTGATCCGTCAGGGTCCTGTGATCGTGGACCCACACCTATGCAACTTACCTACGCTTTACTCGGTTCCCGTTTCTCGGGACTAACGAGGCAGGATTGTGACCATGTCCAACACTCCCATGGCAGCGAGCCCCCTCACCCGTGCCGTGCTCGAGATCGATGAGTACGCGTCCGGCCTCGGCTGGGACCAGCCCGCACGCCTCTTCGCGCTCGTCGACACGGCGCGGCTTCGCACCCAAGAACCCGGCCTCGCCACTCAGCTCGGCCTCGACAACTCCCCCGAGGAGACCGCCCTCACACCCATCGAGCAGGAGGAGATCCCCGCGGGCAAGCCGCTGGACGAGTTCCTCGGCACCATCGCCTGGCCGGACGCCGTGGTGGGCTGCGCCCTCACGGTGGAGCGCCTGATGCTGCCGCCGTCCGCGGAGACCTCCGTCCCGGAGGGCCTCGGCGAGGCTCAGCTCGCGAAGTGGGTGGCCGAGCACCCCGACCGCCAGGAGGTGCGCATGACGGTCGCGGTGCTCCGTGACGGTGCGCGTGAGTCGGCCCTGCGGCTGCGCGAGAAGGACTCGCCCACCGAGGTCCTCACGGGGTCCGACCTGGTTCCGGGGCTCGCGGAGGCGCTGGCGGCCACGTTCGCCGACTGACACCACGCTGCTGTAGTAACAGCTGTTCTCGTACGCGGGTGGGGTGCGTCCCCGCCCGCGTACGTCCGTCTTCAGGCGCCCTGTGCCGCTACTTCTTCACCGTGCACCGCGGCAGGTCGGCGGTGTCGCCCTTGCGGATGTCGTTGAGGGAGTCGACCGCGTCGTCGATGGTGTTCACCTCGACCAGCGTGAGGCCGTCCGGGACGTCCTTGGCGGCCGTGGCGCAGTTGTCCTTCGGCGTCAGGAAGTACTCGGCGCCCTTGGCGCGCGCGCCGACCGTCTTCATGCCGATGCCGCCGATCGGGCCGACCTTGCCCTTGTCGTCGATCGTGCCGGTGCCTGCCACGAAGTTGCCGCCGGTGAGGTCGTTCGGGGTCAGCTTGTCGACGATGCCGAGCGCGAACATCAGTCCGGCGCTGGGGCCGCCGACGTCGGCGAGCTTGATGTCGATGGTGAACGGGAACGTGTGGTCGGTGCCCGCCCGGATGCCGACGATCGCGCGGCCGTCCTCGGCCTTCTCCGTGGTGATCTTGACGTCGTCCGTCCGGGTCGGCTCCTTGCCCGCCTTCTCGGCGGCGGCCGCCTCCTTGACGGGGACGACGCTGAAGACGACGTCCTGGCCCGGCTTGTGCTTGGTGACCAGCTCGGCGACGTCCGTCATCTCCTTCACGGGCGTGCCGTCGACCTTCTTGATGACGTCTCCCGCGTGGAGCGTGCCCTCCGCGGGGCTGTCCTTGAAGACGGTGGAGACGACGACCTGGGACTTCACCGGGATGTCCAGTTCCCGCAACGCCGCGACCTTGGCGCTCTCCTGGGACTGGCTGAACTCCTCGGCGTTCTCCTGGGTCGACTGCTGCTCGGTCTTGCCGTCCGGGTAGAGGGTGTCGTGCGGCACCACGATGTTGTCGTGGGCCAGCCAGCCGTACACGGCCTCCGCGATGTTCATGTTGTAGTCGGCGCTGGTGACCCGGACCGTCGTCATGTTCAGGTGACCGGTCGTCGGGTACGTCTTGCGCCCGGAGATCTGCAGCACCGGCTCGCCGCCGTGGTCGCCGAGGGTGTTCACCGTGGGCCCCGGGGACATCTCCGAGTACGGGACTTTGATGAGCACTCCGGCGCAGAGCAGCGCGATCAGCATGAGGGTGGAGGCGAGCATCGTCGCGGTGCGGCGTGGCATGGAACGACAGTACGGGACCTGCCTGTCAGTGCACCGCTGGGGCCAGTCCGTACGGGGGCTCACGGAGCGCGGGGTGCCTCACGTGCCGGAGTGGGACTTCTCCATGGCCTCGCGGAAGGCCGCGTAGCCGTTGAGCTCGGTGTGGTCCCCGCTCTTGCCGGACTTGCGGTTGCGCGCCGCCAAGGCGGCCCACAGCCCCGCACCGACAGCTGCCGCAAAAGGAATCAGCAACCAGGCAAGTGATGCCATGTCGACCTCCCGACCCCATGAGCGACAACAACTGACTGATCAGCAGATTAACCATCCGCTGCGTCAACGCTCACGCCAGGGGTCGGGTTACGCAACCGGAGGCTCTTGGGGCCAACTGGCCCCAAGAGGCGGCAGGAGGTCAGCAGGCGCCGACCCACTCCTCCTTGCCGTCGGCGAACCGCTGGTGCTTCCAGATCGGCACCTCGTGCTTGAGGTCGTCGATCAGCTGGCGGCAGGCGTCGAAGGCCTCTGCGCGGTGCGGGCAGGAGACGGCCACGACGACCGCGAGGTCACCCACCGCCAGGTCGCCGACGCGGTGGACGGCGGCCAGGGCACGCACCGGATACGCGGCGACGACCTTCTCGGCCACTCGGCGCATCTCGGCCTCGGCCGTCGGGTGCGTCGAATAGCCGAGCTCGTCGACGTCCACACCGCCGTCGTGATTGCGCACGGTCCCCACGAAGAGCGCCGTGCCGCCCGCGGCGTCGTCCCCGACGGCCCGGAAGACCTCGTCCAGGGAGAGCGGTGCGTCACGGATCGCGAGGAGCCGGATGGGGTCCTGCGCGGCCTGCTCGCCGGGGTGGTCGTTCGTGGTGCGTGCCATGCGGCCATGGTGCCGCACGGCACGGACATCACGGAATAGCGCTTTCGCCCGGCACGCGCGCGTGCCGGGTTGGAGATCCCTACAGGGGCCGTCGGGTCTCAGATCCGGCGCCGCGCCTTCCGCGCGCGCCGCACCACCGCCGCCGCGCCCAGCAGCGCGACCGTCGCACCGGCGGCACCCGCGGCCGTCGCGTCCTTGCGCCCGAGCCTGCGGCCCGCCACGGTCCTGCGCCCGGCGACCTCCTCGAGGAGCTCCGCGAGGACCTCCTCGTTGGTCCACTGCGGCCGCCAGCCCGCGTCGTGCAGCCGGCTGACGCTGACCACCCACGGGTACATCGTGTACGCGAGGTCACCGGCCGGAGACGGAGTGAGACCGATCCGGTGCAGTCGGGCCGCCGCGCCGAGGGCCACCGTGGAGGGCAGCTCCATGCGCCGGATCTCGCTGAGCTCCTCGACCTCTTCCTGCTCAAGCCATCCGTCGCAGCCGACGGCGAGCTCGCCGTCGACCTTCTCCAGGACGGCGTACTCGAGGGCGCTGCACAGGTCCTCGACGTGGCAGAACTGCCAGGCCGGGCGCGAGCCCGCCACCACGAGCAGCCGGGGCGACTCGAAGTAGCGCGTGAGCGCGGTGTCGGTGCCGCCCACCAGGATCGCGGGCCGCACCACGGTGACGTTCAGGCCCG
Organism: Streptomyces sp. NPDC055243; assembly: GCF_044544025.1. NCBI lineage: Bacteria > Bacillati > Actinomycetota > Actinomycetes > Kitasatosporales > Streptomycetaceae > Streptomyces > Streptomyces sp. NPDC055243. The sequence continues at coordinate 169,804 of NZ_JBITWR010000009.1, read as the reverse complement.
GGTGCGCGCGGGGCGCGCGCCGGGCAAGACGCTCGACCTCCAGGAGGTCACCGACGCCGGTGGCCTCCGCGGTGGCGCGCAGTTCGGAGTCTTCGGAGAGGGGCAGTTCGTTGTCGGCCAGCGCTCCGTAGACCATCGCCGACGTGCAGAGCACGACGCGGTGGACACCGGCCGCCGCTGCGGCCGTCAGCACGGTCTGCGTGCCGCGCACGTTGTACGCCGTACGGGCCGCGGCGTCGGTCTCCAGGTCGAGATCGAGCGCGAGGTGGACCACGACGTCCGCGCCCCGCAGCTTCTCGGCGATGGCCGGGTCCCTGACGTCCAGGATGTGCCACTGGGCCTGGGCGCACTCGCCCCGCCGCTCGTCGATGGCAACGACCTGCTTGATCTCCTCGGACGCGGCAAGGCGCTCGGTCAGCAGCGCGCCCACGCCGGACGCGGCGCCTGTGACGGCGACCACGGGCCCGCGGACGGGGGCCGGAGTAGAAAGGTTTCGCGCTGCGCGAACCTGTGGATCTGGGGAACTCACCGGGCGTCTCCAGCGGTTGTCTTCAGTAGATACGCGAATGACGCGTACGTACCAGGTGGCATCCATCCTGCCGCAGGCCATGAGTCGGCGAAGCACTGAGGCCCGATCCGGTCACGGTGTCTACGCTGGGTGGTGTTGTAGGGCAGCCGCCGCCGGAACCGTACCGGCGGCCTGACGAGCCGAGGAATCCCGTGAGTGACACCCCATTCGGATTCGGCCTTCCGCCGGAGGAGCCGGAAGACGGCGACGAGGGCAAGAAGAAGGAATCCCCCGGACAGGGACAGAGCGGGGGACAGGGAGCCGGTGGCCCTGGGAACCCATTCGGCTTCGGCGGCCTGCCCGGCGCGGGCGGTCCCGGCGGTGACAATCCGTTCGCCGCGATGTTCGGTTCGATGAATCCGAACGACCTGGGCGCCGCCTTCCAGCAGCTCGGCCAGATGCTCTCGTACGAGGGCGGCCCGGTGAACTGGGACATGGCCAAGGACATCGCGCGCCAGACCGTCTCCCAGGGGACGCCTGACGGCACCAAGGACGCCAGCGTCGGTCCCACCGAGCGCGGCGCGGTCGAGGAGGCCATCCGCCTCGCCGACCTGTGGCTCGACGACGCGACGTCGCTGCCGTCCGGCTCGACCCTCGCCGTGGCCTGGAGCCGCGCCGAATGGGTCGAGGCGACCCTCCCGGTGTGGAAGGAGCTGGTCGACCCGGTCGCCGAGCGCGTCGGCCTCGCCATGGGCGACGTGCTGCCCGAGGAGATGCAGGCCATGGCCGGCCCGCTCATCGGGATGATGCGCTCCATGGGCGGCGCCATGTTCGGCCAGCAGATCGGCCAGGCCGTGGGCGTGCTCGCGGGCGAGGTCGTCGGCTCCACCGACATCGGCCTGCCCCTCGGCCCGGCCGGCAAGGCCGCCCTGCTCCCGGTGAACGTCGAGGCCTTCGGCAAGGACCTGGGCATCGCCCAGGAGGAGGTCCGGCTCTACCTGGCGCTGCGCGAGGCCGCCCACCAGCGGCTCTTCGCCCACGTGCCGTGGCTGCGCTCGCACCTGTTCGGCGCGGTCGAGGGATACGCCCGCGGCATCAAGGTCGACACGGCCAAGCTGGAGGACGTGGTCGGCCAGCTCGACCCGCAGAACCCCGAGCAGCTCCAGGAGGCACTCCAGCAGGGCATGTTCCAGCCGGAGGACACTCCCGCGCAGAAGGCCGCCCTGGCCCGCCTGGAGACGGCTCTCGCGCTCGTCGAGGGCTGGGTGGACGCGGTCGTGCACGCGGCGGCCAAGCCCCGCCTGTCGTCCGCCGACGCCCTCCGCGAGACGCTGCGCCGCCGCCGTGCGACGGGCGGCCCCGCCGAGCAGACCTTCGCCACCCTCATCGGCCTGGAGCTGCGCCCGCGCAGGCTGCGGGACGCCTCGCGCCTGTGGGCCTCGCTCACGGACGCGCGCGGTGTGGACGGCCGTGACGGCCTGTGGGCACACCCGGACATGCTGCCGACGGCGTCGGACCTGGACGACCCGGACGGCTTCGTGCACCACGAGCCGGTGGACTTCTCCGAGCTGGACAAGATGCTCGGCGAGGCCGCGGGCGGCTCCGCCAAGCCGGACCTCAAGAAGGACACCGAGGACGACGGCGACGACAAGGGCGACAGCAAGGGCGACAGCGACAAGTGAGTCTTCACGACGACGCGGTCCTCGTGCTCAAGAGCTACGAGGACCAGGGAGAGCTGCGCCAGTACTACCTGGACCATCTCTGCGCCCACCCCGAGAACGGCATGTGGAAGTCCTGCACGGACGGCCATGTGACGGCCAGCGCGCTGGTCGTCGACCCCACCCGCGGGCGGGCCTTGCTGACGCTGCACAAGAAGCTGCAGATGTGGCTGCAGATGGGCGGTCACTGCGAGCCGGGCGACCCGACGCTGGCCACCGCCGCGCTGCGCGAGGCGACGGAGGAGTCCGGCATCCCCGGCCTCACGCTGCTGCCCGGCGGTCCGGTGCGGCTGGACCGGCATCCGATCCCCGGGCCGTGCACGCAGCACCTGGACGTGCAGTACGCGGCCCTGGCCCCGCAGGACGCCGTCGAGGCGATCAGCGACGAGTCGCTGGACCTGCGCTGGTTCGCGTACGACGAGGTGGCGGGGGTGGCCGACGAGTCGGTCGTACGCCTGCTGGAAGCAACGAGGGCACGGCTGTAGGCCGCGCCCCGTAAGGGGCGCGGGGAGCTGCGCGACCGGCCACAACCGGCCCGCGGTTCCCCACGCTCCTGACTCTGCTTTCGCCCCCCACGCAGGGGCTAGCTCCAGACGTTGCCCTGGTTCTGCCCCCGGGCGCCCTGCTGGCCCATGCCGTACTGAGCCCTGGCGCCCTGCCCGACGACGGCGTTCTGCGGCGGCAGCATCTCGCTCGGCTGGACGAGGGCGTAGCCCTGGCCCATGAAGCTGAGCTCCCAGCCCTCACCGGTGTTGCCGCGGCGCCGCCACACGCCCGATGAGTGCGTCTGGGCCTGCATCTGCACCCGCAGGCCGTTGGACCAGGCGACGATCGCGTCGGCGTCGGCGTTCACGTACTGGTCCGGCGTGACCTGAAGCATCAGCGGCTGGCCCGAGGTCATCAGGGCGACCTTGCCGCGGCCCGTGATGTTGAGCTGGTACTTGCCCGACCCGGAGATGCCGTACTGGCTGTCGACGGCGATGACCTGGTGGGTCAGCGACGAGTCGAGCGCGAGGACATAGCTGCTGTCCACGGTCAGACCGTCCTGGTCCACATCCACTACGTGGATGTACTGGGCGAGGTTGGCGAGATAGAGCGTGCCCTGGCCGTGGCAGCGCATCAGGTCGAGGCCTTCGCCGGTGTGCGCGCGGGCCCGCTGGTTGCCCTGGCTCTGGTACTCGGCGTCGAACTCGATCAGACCCTGGTAGGCGACCATTGCGCCCTTGCGGGCCAGGATGTCGTCGTGGCCGGCGAGGGCGACCCGCAGCAGCTGCGGGTTCTGGACGGTGTAGCGCTCCTGAGTCTGCTGCTCGGTGTGCGCGAAAAGTGGGCTCTGCATGATGTCCTGCTCCCCCTCAGCCCCGGGCTCGGAGACGGTCGGTGCTGTCCTCGCTGGGCTGTACGACGACGATGCCCTCTCCGGAGAAGCCCATCTGGTAGGCCTCACCGCTGCCGCGCCCGATGAGCGAACCGGCCTTGAAGCTGCGCTTGCCCTTCACCTTGAGGTTCGGGGACCAGGCGATCAGGGCGTCGGGGTCGACGTACGTCTCGTCGTCGCCACGGCCGCAGTCGACGACGATCGGAGTGCCGCGGGAGGTCAGGGCCACCCAGCCCTGCCCGGAGATCTTGACGTTCCACAGGCCCTGTCCGGCGAACTTGGCCATGCCCTTGACCCGCTCGACGCCCCACTGGAGGGACGTGTCGAAGGCGAGGAGGTTCGTGCCGTTCACCGAGAGCGAGTCGCCCGCCAGGTTGATGACGACGACGTCGGCTCCGTAGTCGGCGAGATAGAGCAGGCCGTCTCCGGAGCACTTCATCAGAGGTGCGCCCTCGCCGGTCATCCACTCCCGCGCGATCTGACGCACGGCGGGCGGATTGGGCTCGTACTGCACGAACCCTTCGTAGGCGACCATGGAGCCCACGCGCGCGAGGAGGTCGTTCCCGCTCTGCATGGCCACCTTGAGCATGTGGCTGCCGTGGTTCTCCATGCGGGCCGAGACCTGTGCCGGGGCGAAGCCCGAGAGTTGCTGATTCATGACGGGCTCCCTCAGACCTCGAACGGCTGGACGATGATGAAGTTGCCGGGCGCGCCCCGGAACTGGAGGTTCACGCTCTCCCCCGTGGCGCCCGCGTAGGCGTTGCTGCGCAGCCGCACCTGGCTGGAGACGATGGCCTGGGCCGCCGCCGACCAGGCGACGACGGCGTGGCAGTCGGCGAACGTGGTCGGCGTGACGGGCAGGACGACGGGCACGCCGTGCGTCTTGACGACGACCGTGCCGGTGCCCTGGAACTGCATCACGAACAGCGCGCCGCCGGGGATGCCGTGGCCCTCGATCCTGCGCACCTCGTGCTGGAGCGACTCGTCGAACGCGAGGACGTTCTCCGCGGAGACACAGATCGCGTCCCCTTGGAGCTCGATGGGGTGCAGATGCGTGGCCTCCTCGGCGAGGAAGACCTGGCCCCGGCCGGAGCAGCGCATCAGCTGCATCTCCTGGCCGGTCGAGTTGCCCACGACGCGGCCCGCGAAGCCCGCGCCCTTGTAGCTGAACTCGACCTTGCCCTGGTAGAGCACCATGCTGCCCTGCCGGGCGAGCACGGCCTGGTCGCTGACGCCGAGGTCGACGCGGACCAGCTTCTCGTTCTGCTGCGTCCAGCGCTGCCCGGTGGGGGCCTCGCGGTAGGCCGCGAGCGCGGCGGAGACACCGCCTCCCTGCGCGGCACCCTGGGGTACGCCGGCTCCGTACGGGGACGGGGCGGCGGGCTGACCGGGGAACTGGCCGGGGGGCTGCTGGCCGTAGCCGGGCGGCATCGGGGCGCTGGGCTGCTGGCCGTAACCGGGCGGCGGGGGCGCCGACTGGCCGGGGACCTGGCCGAACTGCGGCTGCTGCGGCGGCTGGCCGGGCTGTCCGTACGGCGCGGGGGCCGGCGGGGGCGGCACCGTGCCGCCCTGCGGCTGGTGCATCGGCGCCACGATGGTCTGCGCGGCGTGCACCGACGGGTCGACGGGGGCCGGGGCGGGCGGCGGAGTGGCACCCTGCGGCGGTGCGAAGTTCTGGGCCGGGGCGGGAGCCGGGGCGGGCGCGGGGGCCGGTGCCGGGGTCTGCGCGGGGGCCGCCGGTGCCGCGGGAGCGCCGAACGCGGGCGGCGCTGCGGCCTGGCCGGGCGGCGCGAAGGACGGGGCGCCGGTGGCCTGCGGTGGCTGCGGCGCGGGCTCCTCCTCGGCGACCTCGCCGCCGAAGTTCTTCAGGAGCGCGTCGAGGCCGCCGTCGAAGCCCTGACCGATCGCGGCGAACCGCCAGACGTCCTTCAGATAGAAGTCGCCCAGCATCACGGCACGTTCCGTGGAGAACTCGGCGCCGTTGAAGGAGTAGCGGGCCACTTCCTCGCCGCCCGCGACGATCCGGATGTAGCCGGGGGCGACCTGCGACATCTGTCCGGCGCCGTCGATCGTCGCGGTGAACGACAGCTTCTTGATCTGCGGCGGGATGCGGTCGAGCGTGACCCGGAAGGACTCCGTGTCGCCGGCCTGCGCGCCGAGGAGCTGGATGGATTCCTCGGGCGACTTCGGCTGGTTGAAGAAGATGAAGTAACTGTCGTCCGAGAGGCGCTCGTCCGCGTCAAGGCCGAAGCAGCTGATGTCGAAGCTCAGTCCGGGGGCGGAGATCTGCACGCCTACGTACAGATCGGTGCCCGCGGTGAGGTCACTGATCTTGGCCTTGTGGCCGCGTTGGAATTCCCTGGCCATACGTAACGACCGTCCCCCATCCCGAATGTAAATGCGTCGCGTCAGGCTAACCGGAAAGTCCGACAACGAACCAAGCCGGTACAGACCCGGTACACAACCTCACGGAGCACGGGAAGTTCACTCGTCGCGGGCAGCGGGCAGATGGGGCAGCCGGTCGGCCGCGACCACACCTTCGAGGTACCCACGGGCCCGCTCCGTCCGGGGATACGCCTCGAGGAGCTGCCAGAAGTTGGGCCCGTGCCCGGGGACCAGGAGATGCGCGAGCTCGTGGACGAGGACGTAGTCGACGACGTACTCGGGCATGCCCTGCAACCGGTGCGAAAGACGGATGCTGCCCTCCGACGGGGTGCACGAGCCCCATCGGGTGTTCTGGTTCGTGACCCAGCGAACGGACGTGGGCCTGGCCCGGGCGTCGAAGTACTGCTCGGAAAGACGCTCGGCGCGCTCGGCGAGCTCCGCGTCGCCCAGGACCCGCTTGCTCTCCTGGGCCGCGAGCTTGTCGAGCATGACGTTGACCCAGCGCTGTTCCTCGGCCTCGGACATGCGGGCGGGGATGAGCACGACGGTGCGATCGCCCTCTCGGTACGCGGAGACCGTTCTGCGACGGCGGGCGCTCCGTCTGACCTCGACCGCGCTCGCCCCCGAGCCGGGTGACGGCGGGCTGGTCGTGCTGCGCTGTGGGTTTCCGGCGCGGTGCAGTGGGTCGGCGGGCACGCCCCGACGTTACCCGCTGGGCGTGGGGGAAGTCCCGCCTCCGGGACGGTTCGGCGGGGTATCGCTCCCCGTGCGATCGATTAGTACGACGAATACCCCCTGCCTGTGGACAACGCTCCGCGGGTGTCGGGAAAGGCGGGCATTCTGGCTGTCGACCGGCGATGCGGACGGGGATCGACAGCGCCGGATGACCACGGGGGACGACCATGCATCCGATCTTGAAACCGGCGTTGCGGCGCGGTTGGCGCGATCTGAACACGATCCAGTTCGGCGTGGCGCCCGCCCACGCCCTGGTGCTCGGGCCGGTGGACACGGCGACAAGCAGCTTTCTCCAGCTCCTGGACGGGACACGCGGGCTGCCGCTCCTGCGCGACGAGGGCAGGCGGATGGGTCTGCCCGACGGTCACGTGGACCAGCTCGTGCGGCGGCTGTCCAGAGCGGGGCTCCTCGACGACGCGACGGGCGGCGGTTCGGCGGCCGACGCACTGCGCAAGCGAAGCCAGGCCATGGACCGGCTGCGTCCGGATCTGGCCTCCCTCTCGGTCGTGACGCCCGAGCCGGGTGACGGGATGCGCAAGCTGGCGGCGCGTCGCGCGATGCGGGTACAGGTGCGGGGCGCGGGCCGGGTGGGCGCGGTGGTGGCCTCGGTGCTGTCCGGGGCGGGCGTGGGGCAGGTCGACGTGATGGAGGGCGGGGTCGTCGAGCCCTGGGACGTGGCACCGGGCGGGCTGCCCGCCGACGCGGTCGGCGCCCGCAGGGACGCGGCGGCGCGACGGGTCGTGCGGCAGTCGGCTCCGGACCGACCGCCCCGCCGGGGCCGGAGGGGGGCGGGAACAGCAGGGGCATCAGGGACAGAGGAGGCAGCAGGGTCAGCGGAGACAGCGGGAGAAGGGGAGCCGGGTCTCTCCCTCGTGATCATCGCGCCGCGGGACGGCCTCGACGCCCATTCACCCGACCCGCTCGCCGCCGAGCCGCTCGTCTCGGCGGGGACACCTCATCTCTACGCGGGTGTGATCGAGGGAACCGGGGTGGTGGGGCCGCTCGTCTTGCCGGGGGCGACAGCCTGCGCGGGCTGTCTGGCGCTGGACCGCGCGGACCGGGATCCGACCTGGCCGCGCATGCTGGCACAGTGGCGTTCGGGACGCGCGCGCCATGTCACCGCGTGTGATCTGGCACTGTCGACCACGGTCGCCGGCCTCACCGCGGCGCATGCCCTGGCCTTTCTGGACGGGGCCGCACCGGCGAGCGCGGGGGTCCGCTGGGAGGCGTCCGTGCCCGGATTCGACTGGCATGCACGACCGGTGCCACCGCATCTCACGTGCCCGTGCGGGGCGGGAGTGGTGGATAAGGGGGAACACCCCGCCGGGGACAGGAAGCAGCACGACACAATGGCCGGGTAACCGCCTGACAAGGCGTGGCTGTCTGGGACTTGGAGGGGCGCATGTCTGATCTTCCCCGGAAGGCGGTAACCCGTACCGCCAAACTGGCCGCGCTGCCACTCGGCTTCGCCGGGCGGGCGACCTGGGGGCTCGGCAAGCGGATCGGGGGCAAGTCCGCGGAGATCGTCGGCCGTGAGCTGCAACAGCGCACGGCGGAGCAGCTGTTCAAGGTGCTCGGCGAGCTCAAGGGCGGGGCCATGAAGTTCGGCCAGGCCCTGTCGGTCTTCGAGTCGGCGCTGCCCGAGGAGGTCGCGGGGCCGTATCGCGCCGCGCTGACGAAGCTGCAGGAAGCGGCGCCGCCGATGCCGACGCGCACCGTGCACGCCGTGCTCGCTGAGCGGCTCGGAGAGGACTGGCGCGGGCTGTTCCTGGAGTTCGACGACAAGCCGGCCGCCGCCGCGTCGATCGGCCAGGTCCACCGGGCGCTGTGGGCGGACGGGCGCGAGGTCGCCGTGAAGGTGCAGTATCCGGGGGCCGGTGAGGCGCTGCTCTCCGATCTGAACCAACTCAGCAGGTTCGCCCGGCTCCTGGGACCGCTGATTCCGGGGATGGACATCAAGCCGCTCATCGCGGAGCTGCGCGACCGGGTCTCCGAGGAGCTCGACTACAGCCTGGAGGCCCAGGCCCAGCACGCGCACGCCGAGGAGTTCGCGGACGACCCCGATGTCGTGGTGCCCGATGTGGTGCACCAGTGCGAGCAGGTCCTGGTGACCGAGTGGATCGAGGGGGTGCCCCTGTCGGACGTGATCGCGGACGGCACGCAGGAGCAGCGGGACCGGGCGGGACAGCTCCTTGCCCGTTTCCTCTTCTCGGGCCCGGCGCGCACCGGCCTGCTGCACGCCGATCCGCATCCGGGCAACTTCCGGCTGCTGCCCGACGAGAAGGACGGCTGGCGGCTCGGGGTCCTGGACTTCGGCACGGTGGACCGGTTGCCCGGCGGGCTGCCGCCGACCATCGGCCGCTCCCTGCGGATGACGCTCGACGGCGAGGCCGACGCGGTCTACGCGATGTTGCGCGAGGAGGACTTCGTCCAGGAGTCCGTCGAGCTCGAACCGGACGCGGTCCTCGACTATCTGCTGCCGATCATCGAACCGATGCTGGTGGAGGAGTTCACCTTCACCCGCGGCTGGATGCGCGGCCAGGCGGCACGGGTGGCCGATCCACGCTCCCCCGCCTACCAGTTGGGCAAGCGGCTGAACCTCCCGCCGTCGTATCTGCTGATCCACCGTGTGACGTTGAGCACGATCGGGGTGCTCTGTCAGCTCGGGGCGACGGTGCGGATGCGGGACGAGCTCGAGGAGTGGCTGCCGGGCTTCCTGGAGGAGGAGCCGGACGAGCTGGAGGAGCAGGAGGCGGAAGATCCGGCGGCCGGAGCCTGACCGGGCCTGACGCCGTGGTCCGCCCTCACCACCACGGAGAGTCGAGCCGTCCTTCGATGGCCCTGAGGTTCTCGCGGGCGCAGGAGTCGCAGAAGTAGCGGCGGACGCCGTTCTCCACCGAGCAGGTCCAGGTGAGCGGTGCTCCTTCGGCGACCGTGCCGCAGCGGGAACACACAAGATTCTCGGCGCCCGCGGGCTGAGGAGTCTGCTGGTCCACCCGGCGACCATATCGCCGCTCCGAGAGGTTCGCCCGGCACAACGCACCGCGGGGGCCGGTCCGTTCGGACCGGCCCCCGCGGGCTGGGTGGTGTTGCTCAGTCAGCGCGTCGGCTCGTCGCGTCGGCCGTCACTGCATGACGGCGATGGCGAGCGCGCGCCGGGCGCGCAGCGACGCGCGCTCGGCGCGGCGCTGCATCCGGCGGGCCGCCATCAGACGGGCGGCCGGGCGTTCGGCCTCGGCCTCACGCATGCGTTCGTGCATATGTGCACGAGCCAGGGCTTCTGGGATGAGTTGCATCTCGCGGGTCCTGTTCTGGCGCGAGTCGTTCGCACCGGTGGTGGTGAAGTCTGGGGTGGCGGAGCCTGCGGGCTCAGCGGTGGCTGCCTTCATCGGGGCCTGCTTCTTGGGGTCGTGCGTCAGGGGGCGATCGATCGTTCCGGTGGCGTTCATGCGGCGACAACCGGGTTCTTGCGCGGACGGCCACGCGGCCGCTTGCGGGCAACGACGACACCCTGGACGAAGAGCTCTCCGCCCCAGACGCCCCACGGCTCACGCCGCTCCTTGGCGCCGGCCAGGCAGGCCTCCATCAGCGGGCAGGTACGGCAGAGGGACTTGGCGTACTCGACGTCCGCGGGCGACTCGGCGAAGAAGACCTCGGGGTCGTAGGCACGGCAGGGAACGGGTACGCCGAGGTTCTCGATGGCGTCGTCGAGCGCGGTGAGCGCGGTCAGGGGAGTCAAGGTCGGGTCCTCCGTGGGAACGGGCGGGGGGAGAGTCGCTGAAGGCGGTACGGACGGGGCGTGCGCTTCGAGTTGCACGGTGGTGTTTTCCTCGTCTGGTCGTGCCGGCCTGGGTCGGCCGGTTGGCGGCTGGTACCGGGTCTTGCTCGGCCCCTTCGCTCCGTCATCCCGTTTTGGGGAAAACAGAAGGGCCGCGGATCCCGGGTGGGGTTCCGCGGCCCTGAAGGCGCCGGTCTGATCGACGATCAGACTGGATCACTCCAGGGTTCGAGCCCACGGAAGGCCCACATCGTGTGGTGCTGCGTCGTCTGCTTCTTGGATCCGGCACCGGCTGCGGCAAAGGCATAGGCCTGTGCCTGGGTCACTACTGCTTCCGGTGCCTTGGTCGCTCGCTCGCTGCCTTCATTGACCTCACGCATCGGAAGAACGTTGAGAACGCGCGGGAGGGCGATGGGCAGGACGGAGGACTCCGGACGGTTGGCGGCGGCAGCGATGCCACCGGACAGACCGGTGCCCAGGTTCGAGAAGCCGAGCAGGCAGGAAGCGACGACCGAGCGATCGGTCATTTTCACGGTGCTGATGAAGCTCTCGTTGCTGCTGATCACTGGAATCGCCTCCTCTCGGCGTCTATGGGATCGGCCGGAACCGATCCTGCGGGCTATTAAGTACAGCACGGGGCGAGGGCTTCGGAGAAGCCGCCGTTCCCGTGCTTAAGAACCTATGGGTCTTCCTTGCGCATGCGCAAACTATTTTTTCGACGAGTTTGAATCAGTTGCCATCGGCGCCCCTTACAGGCTCTCCACCTGCACAAATGGCGAGGACATCAGATCCGAAGCGGTTGAGCTTGCGCACGCCGACGCCGGGGATCCGGGCCAGCTCGCCCTCTTCGTCGGGCGCGGCCTCCGCGATGGCGATCAAGGTCTTGTCCGTGAACACGCAGTACGCGGGCTGGCCGAGCAGCTCCGCCTGGCCCGAACGCCACTCCCGCAAGCGTTCGTAGAGTCCCTCGTCCATGTCGGACGGGCAGTCCTCGCACCGCATCAGCTTCATCTCGCCCGCGTCGGTCAGGGTCCGCCCGCAGACCCGGCACCTGGCCGGTGACCTGCTGGTCCGCCGGCGGCTCTTGGCGACGCCGCTCTCCTCGCCGCCGGTGCCGCGCTCGATGCCGCCGGGTCCGCCGCCCGCGGCGCGCGCTCCGGCGCCCGCTCCCGAGCCCGGACGCAGCCCGTCAAGGAAACGGCTGGGGCGGCGGCCCGCGCGGCCGCCCGGTGAGCGGGACAGCGCCCAGGAGAGGGAGAGGTGGACGCGGGCCCGGGTCACGCCCACGTACAGGAGGCGGCGCTCCTCCTCGACCTGCTCGTCGGTCTTGGCGTACGTGATCGGCATCATGCCCTCGGCGAGGCCGACCAGGAAGACGGCGTCCCACTCCAGGCCCTTGGCGGCGTGCAGCGAGGCGAGGGTGACGCCCTGGACGGTCGGCGCGTGCTGGGCGCTCGCGCGCTCGTCCAGCTCCCCCACGAGGTCGGAGAGCGTCGCGTCGGCCTTGGCCGACGCGAAGTCCTCGGCGAGGCGCACCAGGGCCGCCAGGGACTCCCAGCGGTCGCGGGCCGCGCCGGAGCCTGCCGGGGGCTGTGTCGTCCAGCCCTTCGTGGAGAGGACGGCCCGCACCTGCGAGGGCAGGTCGATGACGTCGTCGAGCAGCGAGTCGTTGCCCCCGAAGCGGGCCGCGCCGCGCAGGGCCGCGCCCGCCTCCCGGACCTCGGTGCGCTCGAAGAAGCGCTCGGCGCCGCGCAGCTGGTAGGGCACACCGGCGTCGGCGAGTGCCTGTTCGTAGATTTCGGACTGGGAGTTCGTGCGGAAGAGGACCGCGATCTCGCTCGCCGGGACGCCGTCGGCGATGAGGGACCGGATGCGGCGGGCGGCGCCTTCGGCCTCGGCGGGCTCGTCCGCGTACTCCACGTAGACCGGTTCGGCTCCGGCGTCGCGTTGGGAGATCAGTTCGAGGCGGTGGTCGGCGGCGCGGCCACGGGCCTGGGAGAGCAGGCCATTGGCGAGGTGGACGACCTGGGGCGTGGAGCGGTAGTCCCGGACGAGCTTGACGACCGTCGCTCCGGGGTGGCGGGTGCGGAAGTTCAGCAGGTGGTCGGGGGTCGCGCCGGTGAAGGAGTAGATCGTCTGGCTGGCGTCACCGACGACGCAGAGGTTGTCCCGGTCGCCGAGCCACAGCTCAAGAAGGCGCTGCTGGAGCGGGCTGACGTCCTGATATTCGTCGACCACGAAGTGTTGGTACTGGGCGCGGACCTGGTCGGCGATGTCGTGGCGGTCCTGGAGGATGCCGACGGCCAGGAGCAGGACGTCCTCGAAGTCGATGACGGAGCGGTCGCGCTTGAGGTCTTCGTACGCTCCGTAGATCTGGGCGATCTCCGCCGCGTCCCGGGGGATGAGGCGGCCCGACTTCGCGGCGGCGGCCGCATAGTCCGAGGGGACGGTCTGGGTGACCTTGGACCACTCGATCTCGCTCGTCACGTCGCGCAGTTCATTGCGGTCCAGGCGGATGCGGGAGGCGGCCGCCGCGTCCGCGACGATCTTGATCTTCCGGTCGACGATCCGGGGCAGCGAGCCTCCGACCGCTTTCGGCCAGAAGAACTGGAGCTGGCGCAGGGCGGCGGAGTGGAACGTGCGGGCCTGGACCCCGGAGGCGCCGAGCTGGCGCAGCCGGCCGCGCATCTCGCCCGCCGCGCGGTTGGTGAACGTGACGGCGAGCACGCTGGCCGGCTGGAGGATTCCGGCACGCACGCCATAGGCGATCCGGTGCGTGATCGCCCGTGTCTTGCCCGTCCCGGCACCTGCCAGGACGCACACCGGCCCGTGCAGGGCGGTGGCCACCTCGCGCTGCTCGGGGTCGAGCCCGGCGAGCACCGCGTCGGCAGAGTCCGGGACCTGCGGGAAGAGGGTGGAGTGCGTTGCTGCTGTCACCCCGCCATGCTGCCAGGTCGCCGGAGGCCCGTGAGCCCGGTTGTCCACAGGGAGGCCACTGCGGTCGTACTAATGCGGGAATGGTGGCCGGGTCACGTACGTTCAGGTCATTGCGATGACGCACCCCGAGCAACAAAGGAGCGCGAGACACATGCCGGGCACTGTGACGATGTACAGCACCACGTGGTGCGGCTACTGCCGCCGGCTCAAGGGCCAGATGGACCGCGAGGGCATCACGTACAACGAGATCAACATTGAGCACGACCCGGACTCCGCGGCCTTCGTCGAGAAGGCGAACGGCGGAAACCAGACGGTTCCCACCGTTCTCTTCCCGGACGGCTCGACCCTGACGAACCCGTCGCTCGCCCAGGTGAAGCAGAAACTGGCCGCCTGAGCGACCGGGGCCCGCCCACGGGACGGGCCCTAGCCGACGGTGCCCGGCTTCGGCAGGGGCTTTCCGTACCAGAGCTCGATCAGTCGGGCCGCAATCGAGATCCCGTAGGGAGGCAGGACCTCCCCGGACTCGAATGCGGCCCGCAGGTCTTCCCGGGAGAACCAGCGCGCCTCGGAGATCTCCTCGCCGTCCACGTTGATCTCCGACGAGGTGGCGTTGGCCATGAAGCCCAGCATCAGGCTGGAGGGGAACGGCCAGGGCTGGCTCGCGACGTACTCGACGTCGCCGATCATGACACCGGCCTCCTCCCAGACCTCGCGCCGCACCGACGTCTCGATGGACTCGCCCGGCTCCACGAAGCCCGCCAGCGTCGAGAAGCGGCCCTCGGGCCAGTGCACCTGGCGGCCCAGGAGCGCGCGGTCCTGGTCGTCCGTCACCAGCATGATCACCGCAGGGTCCGTACGCGGGTAGTGCTCGGCGCCGCATGCCTGGCAGCGGCGGATGTGGCCGGCCGCCGCGATGACGGTGCGGTCGCCGCAGCGCGAGCAGAAGCGGTGCAGGCGCTGCCAGTTCTCCAGGGCGACGGCGTGCACCATCAGGCCCGCGTCACGGGGCGACAGGAGGAGTCCGGCCTCGCGCAGGCCCGCGGGGCGCGCCTGCTGGTCCATGCGGCCGGGCAGGGAGTCCTTCTGCAGCGCGAAGTAGCTGACGCCGTCCTCGTCCGTGCCCAGGAAGTAGCGGTGGGCCTCGGTGAGGGGCGCCTCGAAGGACGGCGTCATCACCAGTTCGGTGCTGCCGTCCGGTGTCTCGTCGATGAGCACCTGACCGCCGGAGACCACGAAGACCCGTGTCGTGGGGTGGCTCCAGGCGGCGGCGAGCCAGGCCTCGTCGAGGCGGTGGTGGGCTGCGCGATCGATGCCGCTCGGCGCGGTGAGCGAGACGGGACGGTCAGCGGTGCGTTCGGTCCAGGTGGTCACAGGTGCTTCCAACTCCCCCGATGGAATGGGTGGTGCGGCAAGGTCGACAAGGCGGGACTCAGTGTGCATCGCGCCAGTGCTCGGCGAGATCGCCCCACAGGTAGGCCGTCGTCTCGACTCCCTTGAGGAGCAGATCGAGTTCGACCTTCTCGTTCGGTGCGTGCCAGCCGTCGGACGGCACGGAGATGCCCAGGAAGAGCACGGGGGCGGTCAGGACGTCCTGGAGATCGGCCGCCGGTCCCGAACCGCCCTCCCGGGTGAAGCGGATCGGCTGCTCGAAGGCCTGCCCCATCGCCCGTACGACGGACTGCAGCGCGGGGTGGTCGAGCGGCGTCAGGCACGGGCGCGTGGCGGCGCCGAAGGTGATCGTGTGGCTGATTCCGTCCGGCAGCCGGTCGGCGACCCAGGTGCGGACGGCTTCTTCGACGCGGTCCGGGTCCTGTCCCGCGACGAGCCGGAAGGAGAGCTTCAGGAAGGCGGACGACGGGACGATGGTCTTGCCGCCCGGTCCTTGGTAGCCGCCGCCGATGCCGTTCACCTCGGCGGTGGGGCGGGCCCAGATGCGCTCCAGGGTGGTGTGGCCCGCTTCTCCGTGGGTCGCGTGCGACTTGGCCGTGCGCAGCCAGCGCTCCTCGTCGAAGGGCAGCTCGGCGAAGAGTTCGCGCTCGCGGTCGGTGAGTTCGGTGATGCCTTCGTAGAAGCCGGGGACGGCCACGCGCGCGTGCTCGTCGTGCAGCGCGGCGACCAGGCGCGCGGCGGCGGTCGCCGGGTTCGGGACGGCGCCGCCGAAGGAGCCCGAGTGGATGTCCTGGTCGGGGCCGCGCAGCTCGATCTCGCAGTCGGCGAGGCCGCGCATGCCGGTGCAGACCGTGGGGGTGTCCTCGGCCCACATGCCGGTGTCCGAGACGATCACCGCGTCGGCCGCGATGCGCTCCTTGTGCTCTTCGATCAGCGCGCGGAAGTGCGGGGAGCCCGACTCCTCCTCGCCCTCGACCAGGAGCTTCAGGTTCACCGCGGGGGCGGTGCGGCCGGTGGCGGCGAGGTGGGCGCGGACGCCGAGTGTGTGGAAGAACACCTGGCCCTTGTCGTCGGCGGCACCGCGCGCGTAGAGGCGGTTGCCCTGGACGACGGGCTCGAAGGGGTCCGTGTGCCAGCCGTCCTCGCGGGCCGCGGGCTGCACGTCGTGGTGGCCGTAGACCAGGACCGTGGGGGCCTCGGGGTCCCCGGAGGGCCACTCGGCGAAGACGGCGGGCGCTCCCGCCGTCTCCCAGACCTCGACGGTCGGGAAGCCGGTCTCCTTGAGCTGGGCCGCGAGCCACTCCGCGCTGCGCCGCACGTCGTCCGCGTGGTCGGGCTGTGCCGACACGGACGGGATGCGCAGCCACTCGGCGAGATCGTCGAGGAAGGCGGCACGGTGGGTCTGGATGTACGTACGAACGGCGCTGACGCCACTGACGTCACTGTCAACGGACTGGCTCATGGTCACGAGCCTAGCCGCCCCCGGGAGCCGATCCGTCCGGTGGTTCGTCACCCGGTTGCCCGCCCGGTTCCTCCAGCAGGATCCGCTCCAGTTCGGCCCGGCCCGGCAGGTACGCGGGGCGGGAGGTCTCGCCGCTGCGCACGTAAAGGAACGCCGCCTTCACGGATTCCGGGGGCACGTCGTGCAACTCCGCCCAGGCCAGGCGGTAGACGGCGAGCTGGAGAGGGTCGGCGGTGCGGGTGCGGCTCGTCTTCCAGTCGACGATCTCGTACGTCACGTCGTCGCCGTCGACCTCCTTGTAGACCGCGTCGATGCGGCCGCGGACCACGCGGCCCGCGAGCGTCAGCTGGAAGGGAACCTCGACGCGGTGAGGGGTCCGGTGGGCGTACTCGGTGCGCTCGAAGGCTTCCTTGAGGGCGTCCAGATCGCGTTCGTCGGCGATCTCGGCCTCTCCGGGGCCGCCGCCCGGCAGGTCGTCGGGGGCGAGCAGCGGGAGGCGCAGCTCTTCGAAGCGGGTCTCGATCCAGGCGTGGAAGCGGGTGCCGCGGCGGGCCGCGGGCTGCGGCGGGCGCGGCATGGGGCGGGCGAGCTCCTGCGCGAAGCCCTCCGGGTCGGCTGCCAGGCGCAGCACTTCGGACGCGGTGAGGGAGGCGGGGACGGGGATGTCCCTTATCGCTTCGCGGGCGCGCAGGAGTTCGCCGGTGAGGGCGTCCAGGTCACGGTCCCAGGAGGCGAGGGTGCGGGCCTCCTCCGGGGTGAGGCGGGCCTGCTCCGGGGTGGGGCGGGCGTCCTCCGGGGCGGCCTCGACAGGGGCCTCGACAGGGGCGTCGGCAGCGGCGTCGGCGGGGTGCGGGCGCGCTTCGGGCTCGGTGGGCGGGGCCGCTGCCTGGTGCGGGATCGCCGGGCGGGCCGCGGTCCAGGAGTCCCAGCCCTCGGGGTCCTCAGGGTCCTCGGGGACACCTTCGGGCGGCTCTTCGTCCTCCGGAGGGGGCGGCCAGTCCGGGTCCTCGGCCGGGGGCACGTCGTCGTACGCCGACGGGTGGGGCTCTTCGTGCGAGCGGGCGTCGTCCGGCGCCCCCTCCCCCGTGAGGTCGCCCGTCAGATCGCCCGTCAGGCGGTCCAGATGCGTCAGGACCGTCTGCGCGGCGGCCCTGCGGCGGGCCAGGGACGCGTCGTCCAGCGGGAGCGGCCACGCGTGCTCGGCGGCGCCCTCCACCAGGGCGGGGTTCTCCTCGCCCTCCTCCGGTTCGTCCGCCCAGGCCTCGATCTCCCCGTGACCCACCGCGCAGTGGTCGTACAGCGCCTGGAGGAAGTCCGAGGGGCCGCGCGGCTTCTTCTGCGAAGGGCCCCACCAGTGGCCCGAGCCCAGGAGCAGCGAGCGGGGGCGGGTGAACGTCACATAGCCGAGGCGGAGCTCCTCCGTGCGCTGGTGCTCCTTCATGTCCTCGTGGAACGCCTTCATGGACCGGGAGTCCCACGCCTCGATGTCGGGCAGGGTCGACGCGTCCCCGCGCAGCGCGTGCGGGACGACCTTGCCCTGGGCCGTCCACTTCTCGCGCCCCTGGGTGCTGGGGAACGTCCCGGTGACCAGGCCGGGGACGGCCACGACGTCCCACTCCAGGCCCTTGGACTTGTGGGCGGTGAGCACCTTGACCGTGTTCTCGCCGCCCGGCAGGGCGTTGTCCAGGCCCTTCTCGTACTGCGCGGCGGTCCTCAGGAAGGCGAGGAAGGCCAGCAGGCTCGCCCCGCTGTCGTTGGCGGCGAAGGACGCGGCGACGTCCAGGAAGTTCGAGAGCGTCTCGCGGCGGCGGGCCGCGAGGGCGTGCGGCGACGCGGAGAGCTCGACCTCAAGGCCCGTGACGGCGAGCACCCGGTGCAGCACGTCCATCAGCGGGTCGGCCAGTGAGCGGCGCAGGTCGCGCAGCTCGGCAGCGAGCCGGGCGAACCGCACCCTCGCCTCCGGCGAGAAGGGCAGGCCGTCGTCCTCCGTGTCCGCGTCCAGGGGCGTCTCCAGGAACGTGTCGAGAGCGTCCGCGAGCGATATCACCTCGGCGGGGTCGACCCCCTCGACCGCTTCGGCGAGACGCCGGTCCGGGTCGTCGGGAGCCGCGTGCCCATGGCGTACGAGAAGGCGTGCGCGGCGGCCCAGGAGGGCGAGGTCGCGCGGGCCGATGCGCCAGCGCGGGCCGGTCAGCAGGCGCACCAGGGAGGCGTTCGCGCCCGGGTCCTGGAGCACCTCGCAGACGGCGACGAGGTCGGCGACCTCCGGGAGGTGCAGCAACCCGGAGAGGCCGACGACCTCCACGGGGACGTCCCGGGCGACCAGCGCCCCCTGGATCTGCGCGAAGTCCGTCGCCGTGCGGCACAGGACCGCGATCTCTCCGGGGGCCTTTCCGGTGCGCACGAGGTGCGCGATGGAGTCGGCGAGCCAGTCGATCTCCTCGGCGTGCGTGCGCAGCAGGGCGCAGCGCACCATGCCGTCGCGCTCGGCGCCGGGGGCGGGCCGCAGGGCCTCCACGCCCGCGTGCATCGCGCGCAGCGGCTCCGCGAGGCCGTTCGCGAGGTCCAGGAGGCGGCCGCCGCTGCGGCGGTTCTCGCTGAGCGCGTGGCGCGCCGCGGGGCGGCCGTCGGCGTGCGGGAAGTGCTCGGGGAAGTCGTCGAGGTTCGCCACGGAGGCGCCGCGCCAGCCGTAGATCGCCTGGCAGGGGTCGCCGACCGCCGTCACCGGGTGGCCCGTGCCGCCTCCGAAGAGGCCCGCCAGGAGGATGCGCTGGGCGACCGACGTGTCTTGGTACTCGTCGAGCAGGACGACGCGGAACTCCTCGCGCAGGATCTCGCCGACCTCCTCGCGGGTGTCGGCCAGCGTCGCGGAGAGGGCGATCTGGTCGCCGAAGTCGAGGAGGTCGCGGGCGCGCTTCGCCTGCCTGTAGCGGCCGACGAGCTCGGCCAGTTCGAGCCGGGCCGCCGCCGTCTCCGGCACCTTGCGCAGGTCTGCGTTGGAGAGCTTGGCGCCCTCCAGGGCGTGCAGCAGCTCGGTGTCGTACGCGCGGAGCCTGTCGGGGCGCACGAGGTGCTCCGCGAGTTCGCTGTCGAGTGCGAGGAGGTCGCTGACGAGGTCGGGGAAGGAGCGGGTCAGCGCGGGATAGGGGCCCGGCGCCTCGCGCAGCACGCGTGCGGCGAGCTGGAAGCGGGTGGCGTCGGCGAGCAGCCTCGCGGTGGGTTCGAGCCCTATGCGCAGCCCGTGGTCGGTCAGGAGGCGGCCCGCGAAGGCGTGGTACGTGGAGATGACCGGTTCGCCCGGCGGATGGTCCGGGTCGAGCGCCTCGGGGTCGGTGACCCCGGCCTTGATCAGCGCCTGGCGCACCCGCTCGGCGAGTTCACCGGCCGCCTTGTTCGTGAACGTCAGGCCCAGGACCTGCTCGGGGGCGACCTGGCCGGTGCCGACGAGCCAGACCACGCGGGCCGCCATCACCGTCGTCTTGCCCGACCCGGCTCCGGCCACGATCACCTGCGGGGCGGGCGGCGCGGTGATGCAGGCCGTCTGCTCCGGGGTGAACGGGATGCCGAGGAGCTCTTTGAGCTGCTCGGGGTCGGTGATACGAGGTGACACGTCAGAGAGGCTAGCGGCGGCCACTGACAATCGGGGCATCCCCGGCTGTCGGTGGCCGCCGTCGCTGCTGGCGCCAGGAGTCGTCAGGTATCAGGACTTGTCGGGCGCAAGGACCTGTCGAGCGTCAGGACCTGTCGGGCGTCAGGACTTCATGAGCTCTTCGAGGTCCATGACCTCGTTCGGCGCCGGGGCCTTGACGGAGACGGGCGAGCCGTAGTCGCTGAAGGCCATCGTGCCCGGGTCTTCCTCGCCGGTCGTGACGACCTTCAGGAAGTACGGCTTGCCCTCGGCGGCGACGTAGAAGGTGGTCTTCTTGCCCGACTTCTTCTTCGTGAGCACGGCCGCCTTCTTGCCGTCGACCTCGGAGTCCTTCTCGCGCTTGAGCTTCTTGAGGTCCTTGGACTGGAACATGGCGTCCGCGTCACAGACGCCCTTGCCCTCGGCGTTGGGCGACTTGACCCACTTGCCCTCGAGGCGCGAGGCCTGACCGCCGGCCCCGCTGCCGCCCATGGCGTCCTTCCAGAACGCCTTGTCGCCCTTCATGTACTGGCTGTCGCCGGACACCAGGAGCTCGGCCGTGCCGTCCGCACCGCCGTCCATCTTGCCCTTGCAGTCACCGGACTTGGCGACCGAGAAGTCGACGTTGAGCGGCTTGCCGTCCTGCTTGCCCTCACCGGTGACCTTGAAAGAGCCCGCGCCCTTGGACGCGTCGGCCGCCTTCTTGGCGATCTTGTCGGCGCTCATCCCCTCGAAGGGATCCTTCTCCTCGCTGGAGCAGCCCGTGATGCCGACGAAGGCGGCGGCACATGCGACTGCCGCGGCCAGGAGCTTCCGGTTGGCTGCCATGTCTGTATCTCCTCGGGAAGGTGCACGATCGGAGGGTCCACTGGTGCACAAATCAGCTTTACCGAGACTTTAGATGGCCTGTGAGGCTGCTATGAACGCGAGTGCCGTGACGTGAGCTTGGCCACCAACCGCGCTGGCTGCCGCCCGCTGGTTGCCTCCGGGGGTCAGCCCGAGTCAGTCCACGACCTGCCGGCCCTCCGGGCGCGCGCTGCACGAGGCGCGGAAGGCGCAGTGCGTGCAGTGCTGGCCCGTGGTGGGTGAGAAACGCTCGTCCAGGACCTTGCCCGCGGCGGTGGCCAGGAGGTCGCCCACCCACTCCCCGTCGAGCGGCTCCTGGGCCTGCACCTTGGGGAAGGTCTCGCCGCCGTCCTTCTTGGCGGCGCCCTGGCGCAGCTGCACCAGTTCGGCGCCGCCCGCCTCCGGACGTCCGCCTTCGAAGGCGTCGTCGACCGCGCCCTCGCGGAGGGCGAGCTGGTAGACGGCGAGCTGCGGGTGGCGGGCCACCTCGGCGGCGGTGGGGGTCTGCTTGCCGGTCTTGAAGTCGACTACGTAGGCACGTCCTTGCGCGTCCTGCTCGACGCGGTCCATGGAGCCGCGTACGCGTACTTCGTAGGGGCCCGCTTCGAGGGTCACGTCGAAGTCGTGCTCGCTGCTGACGGGGGTGCGGGTCGCGCGGTCCGTCACATGCCACTGGAGGAAGCGTTCGAGCGCCACGCGCGCGTGCTCCTTCTCCTGGGCCGACTTCCAGGGGGCGTCGAAGGCCAGCGCGTCCCAGACCGAGTCGAGGCGCTCCATGAGGACGGCGAGGTCGGCGGGGGTCCTGCCGGACGCGACCTCGTCGGCCAGGACGTGCACCACGTTGCCGAAGCCCTGGGCGGCGGTCGCGGGGGCGTCCGCCTTCACCTCGCGGCCCAGGAACCACTGCAGGGAACAGGTGTTGGCGAGCTGGTCCAGGGCGCTTCCGGAGAGGGCGACGGGCTTGTCGCGGTCCCTCAGGGGGACTTCGCTCGCCGTCGGCTCGTACATGCCCCACCAGCGGTACGGGTGCGCCGACGGCACCAGGGGGCGCCCGTCCGCGTCGCTCAGCGCGGCGAGCCGGGCGAGGCGGTGGGCGGCGGCCTCGCGCAGGGGCTCCGAGACGCGGGGGTCGACGGTGGTGGAGCGCAGCTCGGCGACGAGCGCCGAGACGGACAGGGGGCGGCGCGGGCGGCCCGTGACGTCCTTGGGCTCGACGCCGAGTTCGGTGAGGAAGCGCGATGGCTGGTCGCCGTCGTCCGCGGGCGCCTTGACGGCGGTGACGACGAGGCGTTCACGCGCGCGCGTGGCGGCCACGTAGAACAACCGGCGCTCTTCGGAGAGGAGCGCTCCGGGGGTGAGGGGTTCGGCCAGGCCGTCCCTCCCGATGCGGTCGGCCTCCAGGAGGGAGCCACGGCGGCGCAGGTCGGGCCAGAGGCCTTCCTGGACGCCCGCGACCACCACGAGCCGCCACTCCAGGCCCTTGGAACGGTGCGCCGTCATCAGGCGTACGGCGTCGGGGCGCACCGCCCTGCGCGTGAGGGTGTCGGCCGCGATGTCCTGCGCCTCGGTCTCCTCCAGGAAGTTGAGGGCGCCGCGGCCTCCGGTGCGTTCCTCGGCACGGGAGGCGTACGCGAACAGGGCGCAGACCGCGTCGAGATCCCGGTCCGCGTTGCGCCCGGCGGCGCCACCGCGGCGTGCGGTCCGCTCCAGGCGACGCGGCCACGGTGTGCCGTCCCACAGCTCCCAGAGCGCCTCCTCCGCGGTACCGCCGCCCGCGAGCCGCTCGCGGGCCTTGCGCAGCAGCGCACCGAGCCGCTGGGCGCCGCGCGCGTACGCGGGATCGTGCGCGACGAGCCGCTCCGGTTCGGCGAGCGCACGGGTCAGCAACACGTCGGAGGACGGCGGCAGATGATTCCCCGCGGCACGCTCCTCCGCCCGCAGCGCCCGCCCGAGCCGCCGGAGATCGGCGGCGTCCATGCCGGCGAGGGGGGAGGTGAGAAGGTCCAGGGCGGTCTCGGTGTCGAGCCAGGTTGTGGTGGGGGCGGTGGCTTCGGGCTCGGATTCGGAGGCGGCTGAAGGGCCGGGGTCCGAGTCGGGCTCAGGGTCAGGGTCAGGGTCCGAGAGGGGGTCCTGGTCGGAGGCAGGCTCGGACTCGGACTCGGAATGGGACTCGGACTGGGACTGGGGCGCCGGACCAGACTCAGGCTCGGCCACGGCCTCAGCCTCAGAGACAGGCTCGGACTCGACCACAGCCTCAGAGACAGGCTCGGACTCGACCACAGCCTCAGAGACAGGCTCGGACTCGGCCACGGCCTCAGAGACGGGCTCGGCCGCGAACCCGAGCTCCGACACCGGGGCAGCCCCGGTCTCGGACTCCGGCCCAGCCCCGCTCTCGGACCCCGGCGCAACCCCGCCCTCGGACCCCGGCCCAGCCCCAGTCTCGGACTCCGGCCCAGCCTCGGGCTCCGCCCCCGTCTCCACCCCAGAAGCCGCCCCCTGTGAAACCACCGCCGTCGCCACCGCCCGCAGCGCCGTCAGCAATGGCGTGATCGCCGGTTCGTGGCGCAGGGCGATGTCGTCGCCGTCGATGTCCAGGGGGACGCCGGACGCGGTGAGGCTGCGGCGGACCGCGGGGATCGTGTGGGCTCCCGCGCGGACCAGGACCGCCATCTCGCCCCAGGGGACGCCGTCCTCCAGGTGCGCGCGGCGCAGGATGTCCGCGATGTTGTCCAGCTCGGCGCCGGACGTCGGGTAGGTGTACGCCTCGACGCGGCCCCCGTCCCGCACCGCCGCGAGATCCCGGTGGGCCCGCACCTTCTCCGCGGGCAGCCTCGTCAGCGGCATGCGGCGGGTGAGCAGGCGCGTGGCCGCCAGGAGGCCGGAGCCCGACCTGCGCGAGGTCGTCAGGACCTCGACCGGCGCCTCCGTGCCGTCCGCGCGCGGGAACTCGGAGGGGAACTCCAGGATGCCGTTCACGTCGGCGCCCCGGAAGGTGTAGATCGACTGGTCCGGGTCGCCGAACGCGACGAGGGAGCGCCCGCCCCCGGCCAGCGCGTGCAGCAGCCGCACCTGCGCGGGATCGGTGTCCTGGTACTCGTCCACGAACACCGCGTCGTACTGCGCGCCCAGCGCCCGCGCGACCTCGGGACGCCGCGCCAGCAGCACCGCGCGGTGCACGAGTTCCGCGTAGTCGAGCACTCCTTGCATGTCGAGTACGTCCAGGTACTCCGCGAGGAACGCCGCTGCCGCGCCCCAGTCCGGCCGCCCCGCCCGGCGGGCGAAGGCATCCAGGGCGTCGGGGCCGAGCCCCAGTTCACGGCTGCGTGCGAGCACCGCGCGCACCTCGTCGGCGAAGCCCCGCGTCGTCAGGCAGGCGCGCAGCTCGTCCGGCCAGCGGACGTGGGAGCGCCCCTCCCCCGCCAGGTCGATCTGGCCCGCCAGGAGCTCCCGTACGGCCACGTCCTGCTCGGGACCGGACAGGAGTCGGAGGGGCTCGACGAACAGGTCCGCGTCCTGGTGGGCGCGGATGAGGGCGTAGCAGAAGGAGTGGAAGGTCGTCGCCTGCGGGGCGTTGGCCGCTCCTATGCGCAGCGCCATGCGGTCGCGCAGTTCCACCGCGGCCTTGCGGCTGAAGGTGAGGACGAGGACCCGCTCCGGCTCCGTGCCCTTGGCGATCCGCGCGGCGACGGACTCCACCAGCGTCGTCGTCTTGCCCGTGCCCGGCCCCGCCAGGACGAGCAGCGGCCCTCCGGGGTGGTCAACCACCGCACGCTGCCGTGCGTCAAGACGAGGGGGGTCCACGTGGACCGGCGCGGTGCGCACCAGTCGATAGGCGCCCTGGGCCCCCTGTCGCACCTGGGGGTGCGACGGGTGCCGGGTGTGCCGGGCGGAAGAAGTGGAGCTCACGTGGGTCGCCGGTCCTGGTGGGTGTACGGGTTGTCATACGGCTGCGCGATGGCTGCGGGGTGAGAGAAATGCGTGCTGTCGACGCTACGCCAGCGGGCGTGCGGGACGCGTGGCTTCCCCCGTACGGGCCACCGGTCCCCCACGACGCCGCGGGATGGCCGAAGCTGTCAGGTGTGAGCCCCCGGAGCCTGCGGGCGAGCGGCACCGCCACTGCCCGCCGCGTCGCCACGCGCCGCGTCGCCGCCACGCGCCGCGCGGTCGCCGTCGCGCAGAGCCGTGTCCCCGCCCCGAGCGGCGCCGCCCCGGACGGCGCCGTCCCACCGCGCCCGCCGCATGTCCAGGCGCGGCACATGCCCTTCGGACGCGCGGCCCGCCTCACGCAGCGGCGTGCCCTCCGCGCGGTAGTGGCCCATCGCCCGCAGCTCGTGGCCCGGCAGCAGACGCCCGTCCGCGCGCACCACGCGCCACCACGGAACCGCGTCCCCGTAGAGGGCCATCACCCGGCCGACCTGCCGGGGGCCGCCCTCCTCGAGCCACTCCGCGACGTCCCCGTACGTCATCACCCGTCCCGGAGGGATCAGCTCCGCGACCTCGAAGACCCGCTCGGCGTACTCCGGGTAGGCCGTGAGCCCCTGCTCCGGTCCGCTCTCGCTCTCCTCGCTCATCCGGTCCATCCTGCCGTACCCCACCGACACCGTGACCGGCCCGCGACAGAGTGTGCGGTACGAGACAAACTGGAGCTCGGTGAACACTTTGCGCCCCCGCATTGCACCCTGATGCCCCCCTCTGTCGGTGTGGCATGCCACCATCGTGCGGGCGGTGACTGGTGATACGAGATCAAGAAGAGGCGACGGAGCAGCAGGACGTGCACCCCGATGAGTCGGCGGGCACCCCTGCGGCCGAGGCGCACCCGGACACCGGTGGGCACTCCCTGAAGAAGCACGAGAAGCACGAGAAGCACGAGACGGTCCAGAAGTCCGGCCGAGATTTCGACCGGGAGTCCGGCTGGGAATCCGGCGCGGACCAGGACGCGCGGCCCGGCACCGACCAGGACGCACGGCCCGGCGCCGAGCAGGACGCGCCCGTGGCCTTCGTCCCGGACGCGTGCGCCGACGGCGAGGAAGCCCACACCGACCGCGTCGCCGGTGACGAACCGCTGCTCGCCGCGCGCGTGCACCGTCCTTCGGACCTGATGCGGCTGCTCGTCGGCATCCTCGGCATCGCCGTGGTCCTCGCCATCGCCGCGTTCGCGCACGGCACGACGTCGGGTCTCGCCCAGGACATCGACAAGGGCACGGACCAGGCGCCCGACCTCCTGATCAAGTTCGCGGGTCTGACCGCGAGCATCGGCGTCCTGCTCGTTCCCGTCGCCTTCGCCATCGAGCGCCTGGTCAAGCGGGACGGTCTGCGCATCGCGGACGGCGTCCTGGCGGCCGTTCTCGCGCACGGCGTGACGCTCGCCACCGACCTCTGGGTCGCCAAGGCCGCCCCCGGCTCCATCCAGGAGGCGCTGACCCGGCCCTCGCCCGGCGATCTGCACGCGCTCACCGACCCCGTGCACGGCTATCTCGCGCCCGTCATCGCGTACATGACCGCCGTCGGGATGTCCCGAAGACCACGCTGGCGCGTCGTCCTGTGGGTGGTGCTGCTGCTCGACGCCTTCACCATGCTGGTCACCGGCTACACCACGCCGTTCTCGATCATCCTGACGGTCCTGCTCGGCTGGAGCGTGGCCTACGGAACGCTCTACGCGGTCGGCTCGCCGAACGTACGGCCCACCGGCCAGACGCTCCTCGCCGGTCTGCGGCACGTCGGCTTCCACCCGGTGAGCGCGGCCCGCGAGGACTCCCCGGACAGCGAGCACGGCGACCGGGGCCGCCGCTACTTCGTGACCCTGGAGGACGGCCCGCCCCTGGACGTCACGGTCATCGACCGCGAGCAACAGGCGCAGGGCTTCTTCTACCGCGTCTGGCGCAGGCTCACCCTGCGCGGCATCACCCAGCGCCGCAGCCTGCAGTCGCTGCGCCAGGCCCTGGAGCAGGAGGCGCTCCTGGCGTACGCGGCGATCGCGGCCGGGGCCAACGCCCCCAAGCTGATCGCCACCTCCGAGCTCGGTCCCGACGCGGTGATACTCGTCTACGAGCACACGGGCGGCCGCACCCTGGACTCCCTGCCGGACGACGTCATCACCGATGAGCTGCTGTGCGACACCTGGCGGCAGGTGCAGGCGCTCCAGTCGCGGCGGATCGCGCACCGCAGGCTCGCGGGCGACGCAATCTTGGTGGATCGTTCCGGCACGGTGATCCTGACCGATCTGCGGGGCGGTGAGATCGCCGCGGGCGACCTGGTCCTGCGGATGGACATCGCCCAGCTCCTGACCGCCTTCGGCCTGCGTGTGGGCGCCGAGCGCGCGGTCGCCACCGCGGTCGACGTGCTCGGCCCGGACTCGGTCGCCGACTGTCTGCCGCTGCTCCAGCCCATCGCCCTGACCCGCTCCACCCGCGGCACCCTGCGCAAGCTGGCGCGGGAGCGTTCGCAGCGCGAGCGCGAGGCGGTCCTGGAGGCGTCCCGCCAGGACAAGCTGGCCCGCGCGGCGGAGGCGGACGCGGCAGTGGCGGCGGAGGCGGTGGAGACCGCCGAGGGCGCCAAGGGGCCCGACCGCAAGACCGTGCGCGCGGAGAAGCAGGCCGAGAAGCAGGCGATAGACGTCGCGCTCGACCAGGCCCGCGAGGAGGACCTGCTCACCCAGATCCGCCACCAGGTGCTGCTGATCCGTCCGCAGGCGCCCGTCGAGCCCGCCCAGCTGGAGCGCATCAGGCCGCGCACGCTGATCAGCTTCATCGCCGGTGCCATCGGCGCGTACTTCCTGCTCTCGCAGCTCACCCACGTCGACTTCAACACGATCATCGGCGAGGCCGAGTGGGGCTGGGTCCTGGTGGCCGTGGCGTGCTCGGCGCTGAGCTACTTCGCCGCGGCGATGAGCCTGCTCGGCTTCGTGCCGGAACGTGTGCCGTTCCTGCGGGCGGTGCAGGCGCAGGTCGCCGGTTCGTTCGTGAAGATCGTGGCGCCCGCCGCGGTGGGCGGTGTCGCGCTCAACACGCGCTTCCTGCAACGCTCCGGAGTGCGCTCCGGCCTCGCGGTGGCGAGCGTCGGCGCCTCGCAGCTGTTCGGGCTCGGCTCGCACATCATGCTGCTGATGATCTTCGGTTATGTGACCGGCACGGAGAAGACACCGTCCCTGTCGCCGTCCCGCACCGTGATCGCCGGTCTCCTGTCGGTCGCGGTGCTGGTGCTCGTGGTGACCGCGATCCCGTTCCTGCGGAAGTTCGTGGTCACGCGCGTGCGGTCGCTGTTCGCCGGTGTCGTGCCGCGCATGCTCGACGTGCTGCAGCGCCCGCAGAAGCTGCTCACCGGCATCGGCGGCATGCTGCTCCTGACGCTGCTGTTCGTGCTCTGCCTCGACGCCTCCGTACGGGCCTTCAGCAGTACGGAGATGACGACGCTGAGCCTGGCCAGCGTCGCCGTGGTCTTCCTCGCCGGCAACGCGCTCGGCTCGGCGGCGCCCACCCCCGGCGGTATCGGTGCGGTCGAGGCGACGCTCACCCTCGGACTGGTCGCGGTGGGCGTGCCCAAGGACGTGGCGGCGCCGGCGGTGCTTCTGTACAGGCTCCTCACGCTGTGGCTGCCGGTGCTCCCGGGGTGGCTGTTCTTCAACCACCTGACCAGGAAGGGCCTTCTTTAAAGGAAGGTCCTTCTCCGGGAGAAGGGCTTCTCCCGGAGAGGGACGCCGGTCCACGGAAGGCCGAAGCAGCCGTGCGCCCCGTCTGCGCCCCCCGCAGGATGGGAAGCATGCCCAACCACAAGGCGCGTGCCGCCGCCACCGTCGTCCTGCTGTCTGCGACCCTCGCGGCCTGCGGCGGTGACGACTCCAAGGAGTCCGAGGCCTCCAAGGACACAGATCTGTCGGCCCAGGAGCTCAGCTGGAAGGACTGCCCCGCGCCCGCCTCGTCCGAAGGCGGCGGCGAGGCCCCCTCTCCGCTGCCCGGCGGCGCCGAGTGGCAGTGCGCCACCATGAAGGCCCCCCTCGACTGGGACAAGCCCAAGGGGGACACCCTCGACATCGCCCTGATCCGCGCCGCGGCGAGCGGCGAGAAGGACCGGCGGATCGGCTCGCTCGTCTTCAACTTCGGCGGCCCCGGCGGCTCGGGCATCACCACGCTGCCCGCCTTCGGAGAGGAGTACGCCAAGCTGCGCACCCGCTACGACCTGGTGAGCTTCGACCCCCGCGGCGTCGGCCGCAGCGCGGGGGTGACCTGCGAGGACGACGAACAGCTCGACGCGTACTTCCAGGAGGACTCCACGCCCGACGACGACGCCGAGCGGAAGAAGCTCGTCGAGAACGTGAAGGGCTTCAACGGAGCCTGCGAGAAGAACTCCGGCAAGGTGCTCCCCCACGTGCGCACCACCGACGCGGCCCGCGACATGGACCTGATGCGCCAGGTGCTCGGCGACGACAAGCTGCACTACTTCGGCATCTCGTACGGCACCGAACTGGGCGGCGTCTACGCGCACTTGTTCCCCAAGAGGGTGGGCCGCGCCGTCTTCGACGCGGTCGTCGACCCCACCGAGACGGCGGAGCAGGGCTCGCTCGGCCAGGCCGAGGGCTTCCAGCTCGCGCTCGACAACTACGCCAAGGACTGCACGTCGCAGGTCGACGACTGCCCTGTCGGCGACACGGAGCAGGACGTCAAGGACAAGATCGCGAAGTTGCTCGACGACCTGGACGACAAGCCGCTGCCAGGGCTGCCCCCGCGCGAACTGACGCAGACCGCCGCCACCAACGGCATCGCGCAGTCGCTGTACTCCAAGGACTTCTGGCCTTACCTCACCGAGGGTCTCGACCAGGCGTACGACGGTGACGGCAGAATCCTGATGACGCTCTCGGACTCCATGAACGGCCGCAACGAAGACGGCACGTACAGCAACATCCAGGCCGCCAACATCTCCATCAACTGCGCGGACGACAAGGCGCGCTACACACCGCAGTACGTCGAGGAGAAGCTCCCCGGGTTCCGTGAGGCGTCGCCGCTGTTCGGCGACTATCTGGCGTGGGGCATGGTCGGCTGCACCGACTGGGCGGTGGACGGCGCCGCCGAACACCCGGACGTCAGCGCGCCGGACGCGCCGCCCATCGTCGTCATCGGCAACACCGGCGACCCGGCCACGCCGTACGAGGGCGCGAAGAAGATGGCGCAGGCGCTGGGCAAGGGCGTCGGCGTCGAGCTGACGTACAAGGGCCAGGGGCACGGGGCGTACGACAGCAAGAACACGTGCGTGCGGGACGCGGTGAACGGATATCTGCTGGACGGCACGGTGCCGAAGGAGGGCACGGTCTGCTCGTGACGGGGCGGGGCCGCTTCGGCCCGCCCGGATCGATGTCGGTGGCCCCGCCTACTATGGCTTGACTGTCTTTCCGAGGGGGGAAGCGCTCCATGCCGCGTTTCGTACGGTCAGCCGCTCTGGCCGCCGCAGGGGTTCTGGTGGCGGGGCTCGCCGTCGGCTGCGGCGGCTCGGACGGGGACGGGGGCAAGGACGACGCGAAGCCCGCGCCGACCGGCCCCGAGCAGTCACCGAAGCCCGATCCCTCCTCCACGCTGCCCGCGGCGCTCACCGCCCAGAAGCTCGACTGGGGCGGCTGCAAGGCCACCGGCAGCGACCCCGCGCCCGGCTCCGAGTGGCAGTGCTCGACCCTCAAGGTCCCCTTGGACTACGCGAAGCCGGACGGCGAGACGATCGACGTCGCGCTGATCCGCGCCAGGTCCACCGGCAAGGGCGAGCGCATCGGCTCGCTCCTGTTCAACTTCGGCGGGCCCGGCGGCTCCGGCGTCTCCATGCTGCCGTCGTTCGCGGACATGTACGACACGCTGCGCGAGCGGTACGACCTGGTGAGCTTCGACCCGCGCGGGGTCGCGGGCAGCGAGGGCGTGCGCTGCCGCAGCGACAAGGAGACGCAGGCCGCCGAATCCGTCGACCTCACTCCGGACACCCCGGCCGAGGAAGCGGCGTACTTCAAGGACGCGGCCGACTTCGGCGCTGGCTGCGCGAAGGACTCGGGCAAGCTCCTGGGCCATGTCTCGACGGTCGAGGCCGCCCAGGACATGGACGTGATGCGCCAGGTGCTCGGCGACGAGAAGCTGCACTACATGGGCGTTTCGTACGGCACCGAACTGGGCGGCACGTACGCCCACTTGTTCCCCAAGAGGGTCGGGCGCCTCACCCTGGACGCGGTCGTGGACCCCAGCGCGGACTCGGTGGGCCACGCCAAGAACCAGGCGCGGGGCTTCCAGCGCGCCCTGGAGAACTACCTGAAGTCCTCGGGCCAGGACCCGAAGGCGGGCTCGCGGAAGATAGTGCGCCTCCTCAAGCGCCTCGACGCCGAGCCGCTGCCCGGATCGGGCGACCGCAGGCTCACCCAGTCCCTGGCGCTCACCGGCATCACGGTCACGCTGTACAGCAAGCAGAGCTGGCCCGCCCTGACCCGCGGCCTGGAGCAGGCGGAGAAGGGCGAAGGATCGGCGCTGCTCCAGCTGGCCGACGCGTACAACGAACGTGACGCCTCCGGCAGTTACAGCACGGCGAGCCACTCGCAGCGCTCGATCTCCTGCCGCGACGGCAAGGCGCGGACGACACCCGCCGAGGCCAAGCGGCAGCTCGGTGAGTTCCGCGAGATATCGCCGGTCTTCGGCGAGTTCATGGGCTGGGACACGGCGGGCTGGTGCCACGACTGGCCGGTGGCCGGGCTGCACGACTCCCCGGACGTGAGCGCTCCCGGCGCGGCCCCGGTCCTGGTCGTCGGCAACACCGGAGACCCGGCCACGCCCTACGAAGGCGCCCGCAAGATGGCGGACGAGCTGGGCAAGGGCGTCGGCGTCGAGCTGACCTGGAAGGGCGAGGGCCACGGGGCGTACGGCAGCGGAAGCGGCTGCGTGGACGACACGGTCAACGACTACCTCCTGGAGGGCAAGGCCCCGAAGGACGGCAAGGTCTGCGAGTCCTGAGCGGATTCAGCCCGTCCGGCGTTTGAGGACGAGCCCTTACGGCGACAGGGCCCGCACCTTCACCAGGTGCGGGCCCCTCTCCGTTCAGGCGCTACGCCTAGTAGACCGGCTTCTCGGGCTCGATCTGGTTGACCCAGCCGATCACGCCGCCGCCCACGTGCACCGCGTCGCTGAAGCCCGCGGACTTCAGCACAGCGAGGACCTCCGCGGACCGGACACCCGTCTTGCAGTGCAAGACGATCTTCTTGTCCTGCGGCAGGCCCTCCAGGGCGGTGCCCATGAGGAACTCGTTCTTCGGGATCAGCTTGGCGCCGGGGATCGAGACGATCTCCCACTCGTTCTGCTCGCGCACGTCGATGATCTCGATCTTCTCGTCCGCGTCGATCCACTCCTTGAGCTGCTTGGGAGTGATCGTCGAGCCGAGCGCCGCCTCCTGGGCCTCGTCCGACACGACGCCGCAGAAGGCCTCGTAGTCGATGAGCTCGGTGACGGTGGCGTTCGGGCCGCAGACCGCGCAGTCCGGGTCCTTGCGGACCTTGACCTGGCGGTACTGCATCTCCAGGGCGTCGTAGATCATCAGGCGCCCGACCAGCGGGTCGCCCACGCCGGCCAGGACCTTGATCGCCTCGGTGACCTGGATGGAGCCGATCGACGCGCAGAGCACGCCGAGGACGCCGCCCTCGGCGCAGGACGGGACCATGCCGGGGGGCGGGGGCTCCGGGTAGAGGCAGCGGTA
Source organism: Streptomyces sp. NPDC055243 (assembly GCF_044544025.1). Taxonomy (NCBI): domain Bacteria; kingdom Bacillati; phylum Actinomycetota; class Actinomycetes; order Kitasatosporales; family Streptomycetaceae; genus Streptomyces; species Streptomyces sp. NPDC055243. The sequence continues at coordinate 137,340 of NZ_JBITWR010000009.1, read as the reverse complement.
GCACGGGCCGTGCTCGCTCCAGAAGACGGACGCCTGGCCGTCGAAGCGGTAGATCGAACCCCATACGTACGGCTTGTTGAGCAGCACGCAGGCGTCGTTGACCAGGTATCGCGTGGCGAAGTTGTCCGTGCCGTCGACGATCAGGTCGTACTGGCTGAAGATGTCCATCACGTTCTCGGCCTCGAGCCGCTCTTCGTGGAGGATCACGTTCACGTACGGGTTGATGCCGAGGACGGAGTCCTTCGCCGACGCCGCCTTGGAGCGGCCGATGTCGGCCTGGCTGTGGATGATCTGGCGCTGCAGGTTCGACTCGTCGACCTCGTCGAACTCCACGATGCCGAGCGTGCCCACGCCCGCCGCGGCGAGGTACATCAGCGCCGGTGACCCGAGGCCGCCGGCGCCGACACACAGCACCTTGGCGTTCTTCAGCCGCTTCTGCCCGTCCATCCCGACGTCGGGGATGATCAGGTGGCGGGAGTACCTGCGAACCTCGTCGACGGTGAGCTCAGATGCTGGCTCGACCAGGGGTGGCAGCGACACGGGGACTCCGTTGGTCGGTATTTCGGAACGGTGGTTCTCTCCGTAACACTGCCACGCCCCTCGTCATTCCGAGACACCCGTTCCGATGCGCGAGACGATCTCGTCCCAGTACCCGGGCATCGACTCCCAGGGGTCGTCCGCTCCCCCGCCGTCCACCCGGTCGGTGAAGTAGATCGTCGAGGCGCCCTGCCAGCGTGCGATGCGCAGCGCCTCGTCGAGATGACCGCGCGGCATCCCGTGCACGAAGTGGCAGAAGCGCTCGGGTGGGTAGTCGGCGGTCCACTCCGCCACCTGTGACCAGCGGTAGTCGCTCCAGGGGCCCGCGAAGGTCACCAATTGGTCGGCGGATTCGGCGTATCCGGGGTACGGATGGGTGCCGTGGCCCAGGACGATGTGCGCGTCGTCGCAGAGCGCGCGCAGCGTCGTGACCGTCCTGCGCACCTCCGGGAGCGCGGCGCGCTCGGTGGGGCAGCGGTCCAGCGAGAAGCCGTCGACCTGATACCAGTCGAGGTAGCGGTGCGCGTCGGAGATGATCTCCCCGAAGCCGCGCGCTCCGTACATCACGTCGAGGTGACCGAGAACACGCACGCCCGTGTTCCGCAGCCGCCCCGCCGCTTCCAGGCAGTGCGGATCGGGCCGGTCTCCGGGCCCCTTGCTCACATTCAGGACGACCCAGTGCAAAGGGGCACCAGGGCGGGTGAGTTGCGACCACTCGGCGGGGGCGACCAGGGGGTGCGCGAAGCCCGGGATGCCGAAGCCGAGACGTACGTCGGTGTGTGCGGAGCCTGTGCCGGTCCTTGTCAGATGCGGCATGCCGCCTCCATCCAGATGTCGGCGAGTGATTCTTCGAGGTTGATCCGGGGGCGCCAGCCGAGCCGGTCGCGCGCGGTGCGCACGTCGGCCTGCTGCCAGCTGCCGCACCCGTCCGGGTAGGGGTAGGCGGCCGGGCTCCCGTGGTCGGATTCGGTGCGGGGGTGCCCGATGGATTGCCGCAGGGACCCCTGGTCGAGCTCGTGCAGGGCTCCGCCGTACCCCGCGACGCGGGCCAGGACGGCCGCCGCGTCGCGCAGCCGCACGGCGCGGCCCGCCCCGATGTTCACGATCCCCTGGGCCGCGGAGAGCGAGGCGGCGTGCACGGCGCGCGCCACGTCGCGTACGTCGATGAAGTCCCGCTGCACGCCAAGGCCCCCGAGCTTGAGCTCGCCGTCACCGGCCTGCATGGCCCGCCGCATGGCCTCGGCGAGCCGCCCGAGCGGCGAGCCCGCCGGGGTGCCGGGCCCGGCGGGCGAGAACACCCGCAGGACGACGGCGTCGAGACCGGAGCCGAGGACCAGCTCGGTGGCGGCGAGCTTGCTGACTCCGTACGGTCCGCCGGGCCTGGGCACGGCGTCCTCCGCGGTGGAGGAGCCCGGCTGGCTCGGCCCGTACTCGGCACCGCACCCCAGCTGGACGAGGCGTGCCCCGCATCCGCTGCGGCGCAGGGCCTCGCAGATGGTGGCGACGGCGACGGTGTTGTGCCGCGTCAGCTCGCGGGCACCGCCGCGGGTGGCCCCCGCGCAGTTGATGACGACGCCCGGGTGGACGGCGTCCAGGAAGCGGGTGAGCGCGCCGGGGCTGCCGCTCGCGAGGTCGAACCGTACGTCCGAGTCGTCGCCGCGGCCGAGCGCGGTGAGCTGCACCGCCGGGTCGGCGAGCAGCCGGTCGGCGACGAACCGGCCGAGATATCCGTTGGCTCCGATCAACAGCACCCTCATCGGGCGGCTCCCGGGTCGGATTCTCGGATGCTGGGGGTGCTCATCTGGGTTTCTCCTTCAGGGGGTTGCCGTAATGCACGGGGTAAGGCCCGCGGTGTCGGCCCCGCGGGAGAGAAGGTTTTCGGGTGGAGCGGCCAGGAATCCGCAGGCGCGGCGCGCATGCTCAGGGCGCCCCGTCGGCGTGCGCGGAGGCCCGGCTGAGCACCCGCGAGGAATGGAGCAGCAGCACGCCCGCGGCGACGCCGCAAGCGACGACGGGTACGACTCCGGACCCCCAGGCCCGGACCGCCCCCTCCACCGGGGCCGCGAGCCACGCGCACCCGGGCAGCCGCCCCGCGAACACCGAGGCGAGCGAGACCGCCTCCGCCGCCCCCGCGGCCGCCAGCATCAGCAGGGGTGCCCGCGTGAATCCGTACGAGGAGAGCAGCCGCGAGAGCAGCAGCAGCGCGCCCAGCGCCCCGGCCCCGGCGGAGGCCGGGGCGCCGTAGACGGCACCGGCCCCCACGAGCAGGGCCCCCAGGGCGCACAGGTAGAGCGCGACCACGCCGAGCAGCAACGGCCGCACGGACGCGGTGAATTCGGTGAGTCCACGGCTGAGCGCTAGGCGTCCCCGTGCCCCCACGGAGAACAGCCGCACGCACCACACGGCGGGCGCGACGGCGAGGCAGAGCCCCAGCGCGGCAGCGGTCGACGGCGCCCAGGGGCCGTCGGGCCCGCCCGAGACGGCGGCCCGCAGCAGTCCGTCGCCGAAGAGGGCGTACGCGAGGAGGAGGCATACCCACGCGTGCGTGGCCGGCGCGACATGGTGCGCGGAGCGCAGCGGCCCGTACCGAAGAGCCACTCGCAGCGCGACGGCCACGGCGAGCACTCCGCCGAGCCCCACCGCGAGCCGCGCGCGTCCTTCGCTCAGGTCGAGCCCCACGGCGGCGAGCCCGCACACCGCCCCCGGCAGCAGGGCGAACAGCGCCCATCCGGCGGGCAGTTCGGCCGCGCCCGTCGAGGGGGGCGCCACAGGGGCGGCGCGCTCCTCCTCGTCACGCGGCACGCGCGCGTACATCTCCTCGGCGAGTGCGAACACGTCCCGGTGCCGGAACCGCGCGGCGGTCCGGTCGGTCACTCCGTGCGCCTCCAGGCCCGCGGCGATCTCCAGCGGGTCGACGGCGCGCTCGCAGAGCTTGCGGTGGCGGTGCATCAGGGCCTTCACGGGATCGACGCCGCCGCGCCGCGCGGGCTTGGCACCGGTCTCGGCCGCCGTCCCCCGCCAGGCCGCGGGCTCGCGCACCAGAGCCGTGTCGGCCAGCAGTTCCTCCGACCGCACGTCCCATCCGCCGGGGCTCTCGGGAGCCCGCGGGGCGTCCACCTTCTGGTCCTGACTCATACGCCCGCCCCCTTCAACTGCTCCGGTCTGTCCGCCTCTTGCGCCCAGCTGGGCGCGCCTCCCGGACTCGCGCCGGAGCCCGGGCCGGCGTCCCCGCCGCCCGCGGCGACCGCCCACCTCCCCGGCATGTACGCCTCCGCCGGATTGCCGAACGGCACCGGCTCGCCCGCGTCGTCGACCGCGTCCCTGCGCACCGGACAGTGCGAGACGATCTCCAAATAGATGCCGCGAAATGCCTCGATGTTCTGCTCCACGGTGAACAGTTCGAGCGCCCGCGCACGCGCCGCCGCCCCGAGCCGCTCGCGCCGCCCGGCGTCGCGCAGCAGCGCCACGCACGCCTCGGCGAGCGCCCGGGGGTTGCGCGGCGGCACCACGAGCCCGGTGCCGCCGATGACCTCGACGACCGCGCCGACGTCCGTGGAGACCGTCGCGCGCCCGCAGAACATCGCCTCGACCAGGCTGATCGGGAAGCCCTCGACGACGCTGGACAGGACGACGACGCTTCCCGCCGCGTACGCGTCCTCCAGATCGGGCACCTCGGGTGCGCCGATCTCCTCGAAGGACACGGGGTTGTCGCCGACGGCGTGCGCGCCGTCCGCCTCGTCGGGAAAGAGCTGCGCGGCGAGCGCCCTGCAGTGCGCGAGGTACGCGTCCGCCTCCGGGCCGTCCGCGGGCGCGCCGACGATGCGCAGCCGCGCCTTCGGCTCCTCCTTGCGGACCTCCGCGAAGGCGTGGAGCAGGGAGATCAGGTCCTTGGCGGGTTCGATGCGTCCGACCCACAGGAGGGTGTCGGGGTCACCCGGGTCCTCGCGCTCGCCGACCTCCGCGAACCGGGAGGCCTCCATGCCCGGGTAGACCGTGCGCAGCTTCGCCCGCTCGGCTCCGCACCGCTCCTGCCAGCGGCGGGCGTGCGTGTTGCCGGGCGTGATGGTCGTGGCCTTGCAGTACACCTCGGCGGCGAGCCTGCCGTGGAAGGAGGTGAGCAGCGCCCGCGCCGGCGCGCTCAGGGCCTCGTCGCCGGTCGCGAGGTAGTGCGCCCGCAGCTGCACGCCGTACTCGGTGACCAGGAGCGGGACTCCGGAGAAGTGCTGGGCGAGGAGGCCGGGGAGCGCCGCGGGGCCGCCGGACGTGGCGTGGCACAGGTCCACCGCGCCGAGGCCGTCGTCCCCGTACCAGTCGAGGGAGAGCGGTCGCAGCGCGCGTTCCAACAGGCCCGCAACGGCGAGGAGATCGGGCACGCGTGCGGTGCGCGCGGTGCGGAGTGCGCCCGGCGCGCGGCACGCGCGCTCCAGGGCGCGCACGGCCGCCTCGGAGCGCAGTGCGGCGACGAGGCCGCCCTGGTCCACCGCGAGTTCGGCGAGGCCGTAGAGCGCACTGCCGAAACGGTCCGCCAACGCGTCAGCGGCGCCCGGGTCCCCCGCCGCGCCCGCCGCTCCGGAGTCGCACACCACCGCGGCCAGCTCGCCGTAGCACTCGGCGAAGCGCCGCCGCGCCCGCCGTCCGTACCCGGCTCCGATGGCGACGCCGTCGTCGACCGTCCACAGCGGCGCCGTCCGCACGCGGTTCACCTGGGGCGGCAGCTCGATCCAGCCCTGCGCCTCCTGCCGCTCGCTGCGGCTGAGGGCGTAGATGTCGAATTCGTGCTGCCCGAGCCCGCGCACGAGCCGGTCGCACCAGAGCCTGGCGTCACCGCTCACATACGGATAGCCACCCTCCGTAAGCAGTCCGATGCGCACGCGTACACCCCCGATCTCCCATGTGGAGAGCCGCCGTTGGACCGGCGGCTCGCAGCGGGACGAACGTATGCGGACATGCCGGTGGCGTGATGGACGGTTGTCCATCACGCCACCAAAAGGGGTGAACGGCAGTAACTTTCCCGCACCGGTAGCGTTCCGTCGCGCTATGGCACCCGGAGAGCGCTCTTTCGTTACGGAGCGTTAAGCTGCGGCCAGCTCCCTGCGGGCCGTACGGCGCTGTGCCGCCGCCTCCGGGTCGAGCGCGGGCACGGCCGCCAACAGCTGTCTGGTGTACGCCTGCCGGGGCGAGCCGTAGATCTCTTCGACGGAGCCCTGCTCGACGATCCGTCCCTGGCGCATCACCGCCACGCGGTCGCTGACCTGGCGTACCACGGCGAGGTCGTGCGCGATGAAGACGAGGGCGAGCCCGTGCTCCTCCTGTAGTTCGGCGAGCAGCGCGGTCACGTGCGCCTGCGTGGTCACGTCGAGCGCCGAGACCGGCTCGTCGCACACGATGACGTGCGGCTCGGCGGCGAGGGCCCGAGCGATCCCGACGCGTTGGCGCTGACCGCCGCTGAATTCGTGCGGATAGCGCCCGTAGTACGCCGGATCGAGCCCCACGCGCTCCATGAGGTCCCGCACGCGTGCGCGCACCACGGAGTCGTCGCGCTCCCCCCGCGCGCGCAGCGGATCGGCGATGGACTCCCCGATGCCGCGGCGCGGATTGAGCGAGGCGACGGGGTCCTGGAACACCATCTGGACCCCGGCCCGTATGCCGCCGCCCGACTGCCGCGCGCCCCCGTTCCGGATCTCCCCCGCCGAGGGATCGAGCAGCCCCACCAGCATCCGCCCCAGGGTGGTCTTGCCGCTGCCGCTCTCCCCCACGACCCCGAGCGTCTCCCCCCGGCGGACCGTGAGCGACACCCCGTCCACCGCGGCGAACGCCCGCTTGCCGCGCCCGAACTCCTTGCGCAGGTCGACGGCTTCCAGCACGACGTCCCCCGGTACGGCGGCCGACGCCTCCCGCGGCGCGTCCACCCGGGGCACCGCCCCGAGCAGCTCCCGCGTGTACGCCTCCTTCGGCGCCCCGAGGACCTCGCGCACGGGCCCGCGCTCGACGGCCCGCCCGTACCGCATCACCAGGACGTCGTCGACGCTCTCCGCCGCCACGCCCACGTCGTGGGTGACCAGGAGAAGACCCATCCCCGTCTCGGCCCGCAGCACGTGCAGCAGGTCGAGGATCTGGGCCTGCACGGTGACGTCCAGGGCGGTCGTCGGCTCGTCGGCGATCAAAAGCTCGGGCTCGCAGGCGAGGGCCATGGCGATGAGCGCGCGCTGTCGCATGCCGCCGCTGAACTCGTGCGGCCGGGAACGAGCCCTGCGTACGGCATCGGGGATGCCCACCCGGTCGAGCACTTCGACGGCACGCGCGCGTGCCGCCCGGCGCGAGGCTCCGGTGTGCACGCGGTACACCTCGGCGATCTGGTCGCCCACCGCGTAGTACGGATCGAGGGAGGACAGCGGGTCCTGGAAGACCATCGCCGCCTTTCCGCCCCGCAGCAGCCGCAGCTCCTCACCGGACGCTTCCGCTACGTCGATGCCGCCGACCCGCACCGATCCGCCGACCCGCGCGCCGGTGCCCCGGTGGAGCCCGAGCAGCGCGGCGGCCACCGTGCTCTTGCCGGACCCCGACTCGCCGACGAGGCCTAGCGCGGCGCCCTTCTCCAGCGTGAAGGAGAGCCGGTCGACGGCGCGCGTGTCCCCGAAGTCGACGACCAGGTCGGTCACTTGGACGAGGCTTCGATCCGGGCTCATGACAGGACCACCCTTCGGTCGGCCACCGCGTACAGGACGTCCGCGACGGCGTTGGCGAGCACCACGAAGAAGCCGGTCACCAGGACCATGCCGACCACGACCGGCAGATCGACGACCTTGACCGCGTGCACGAGTTCGCGCCCCATGCCGGGAAGGCCGAAGAGCGTCTCGCTGAGCACGGCCCCGCCGAACATCGACCCGAAGTCGTTGGCGCTCAGCGCGATGACCGGGGCGACCGCGCCCCGCAGGGCGTGCTTGCCGATGATCGAGCGCTCCCCGACGCCGTACGCGCGAAAGGTCCGCACATGGTCGTCGGCGAGGGTCTCCAGCATCGAGGCGCGGGTCAGGCGCGCGTACTTGGCGGCCTCGATCAGGGCGAGGGAGAGCCAGGGAAGCAGCAGGTTCCACGCCCACTGCTGGGGGTCGTCGGTGAACGGCACGTACTGCGGGAAGGGCAGCCAGTTCAGCTGCCCGCAGACCACGATCATCAGGAGCAGGCCGATGACGAAGACGGGCGTGGCCGTGCCCGCGAGCGTGACGGCGGTCAGGGCGCGCTCGGTGAGGCGTCCGCGTCGCCAGGCGGACAGGACGCCGGTGCCGACGCCGAGGATCAGCCACATCACCATGGCGCCGAGCGCGAGCGACCCGGTGACCGGCAGCTTCGCCAGGATCAGCTGGGTGACCTGCTGGTCGCTCTGGTAGGAGAGCCCGAGGCAGGGGGCGTCGCAGTGCTCCACGCCGGTGCCCGTCGAGTAGTCCTGGCCGACGAAGATGCCCTGGAGGAAGTCCCAGTAGCGCACGTACACCGGGTCGTCGAGCCGCAGCTGCTCGGAGACCTGGGCCACTTGGGCCGGTGAGCAGCGCGGCCCGCAGGTGATCTGCGCGACGTCGCCGGGAGCGACGTAGAAGACCGCGTAGATGATCACGGAGATGGCGAGCAGCGTGACGAGGGCGCCCACCGAGCGCCGCAGGAAGAAGCCCGGGAAGCCGGTCATGCCTTGCCCTCCCGCTTCTGCCCGGTCCCGATCCGCAGCCGCGACGCGGCCCGTGGATCGAGCGCGGTCCGCACGCCGTCGCCCAGGACGGTCAGCGCGAGCACGGTCACGAACAGCGCCCCGGCGGGCAGCAGTAGGTACTGCGGCGCGGCCTGGTACCAGATGTCGGCCGAGGTCAGCATCTGTCCCCAGGACGCGGTCGGCGGTTTGACGCCGACGCCGAGGAAGGAGAGCGCCGCCTCGACGGTGATGTTCAGCGGGACGAGCAGCGCCGCGTAGGTGATGACGGGGGCGGCGAGCCCCGGCAGGAGTTCGCGGCGCGCGATGCGCCAGGTGCTCCAGCCGCTGAGCCGGGCGGCGGCCACGTAGTCGAGCTCCTTGAGGGTGATGGTCTGCGCGCGCACGATCTTGGCCGTGCTGCCCCAGGCGACGAGCCCGATGACCAGGGCGACCAGGACGGGGCGCGGGAAGCCGCTGGGCACGATCGCCATCAGGGCGAGCGAGAGGACCATCAGCGGCATGGCGACGATGACGTCGGTGGCGCGGCTGAGCACCTGGTCGACCAGGCGGTTGCCGAGCCCGGCCGCGATGCCGATGCCGACGCCGAGCAGCACCTGTACGAGCGTCGCGGCGAGCGCGACGCCGAGGGAGACGCGCGCGCCGTACACGAGCCGGGCGAACAGGTCGCGCCCGGTCTGCGGTTCGACGCCGAGCCAGTGCTCGGCGCTGATCCCGCCGAACGGGCCGATCGGCACGCCGCCGCGGCCGGAGTCGATGAGGTCGGGGTGGTACGTACTGGGGTCCTGGCCCTCGATGGCGGTGAGCAGTGGCGCGGCGAGCGCGACCAGGACGAGAAGCGCGACGACGGCCGCCGCGACGAGGGCGGCACGCTGCGCACGCAGCCGCCGCCAGAACTGACGGGCACCGGAGGTCGGGGCGGGCGCCTGCGCGCCCGTCCCCGCCTCCGAGGCCAACAGGGCCTCGCTCATGGTGATGTGACCGGTAACCCTTACTTGACCGCGACCTGGGAGATGTCCAGGACACCCGTCCAGTCGCTGATCACGATGTTCTTGACGTCCTTGCCGTAGAGACGCTTGTAGACGGGGTGGAAGAGCGGCACGGTCAGGGCCTGCTCGCCGATCTTCTTGTCGAGGGCGCCCCAGCGCTTCGCGGCCGCGTCGAGGTCGGTGAGCTTGTTGATCTCGTCGATCTCGTCGTTGACGGCCTTGTCGTCCAGGAAGCCGGTGTTGAAGTTGGCGCCGTCCTTCACGATCTGCCGCCCGTCGAAGATCGGGGCGAGGAAGGGGCCGCCGGAGGGCCAGTCGGCACCCCAGTGGGCGAGGAAGAGGCCCGGCTCGTCCTTGGCGCTGTGCACCTTGTCCTTGTAGTCGTTGTCCTCAAGGCCCTGGAGCTTGACGGTGATCCCGGCCTTCTTCAGGGCGTCCTGGAGCGCGGTGGCGATCTCCGGGCTCGTCTCGAAGTCCTTGGCGTTGGAGTGGGTCAGCGTGATGGTGAGCCCGTCCTTGTGACCGGCCTCCTTCAACAGCTCCTTGGCCTTCTTCGGGTTGCCGGCCTTGCCCGCCGGGAAGTGGTCGTACTTCGTGTATCCGAAGGACTTCTGGTTGGGCAGGTACGTCGTCGCGGGCTCGGCGAGCGAGGAGCCGCCGGCCGCGTTGACCACGGACGAGCGGTCGACGGCGTACGAGATGGCCTGGCGCACCTTCGGGTCGTCGAAGGGCTTCACCTTCGGGTTGAAGGCGAGGTAGTTCGTGTAGCCGAAGTGCCCGGTGCCGACGCGGGAGGCCAGCGCCTTGTCGCCGGTGACCTTGGCGAGTTCGGCGGGGCCGAGGTTCGTGTCGGTGGTCACGGCGGCGGCGTCCGCGCCCTGGCCGGCCGAGAGCCGCTGGTTGATGACGGAGGAGTTGAGGCCGGACCGCACGTCGATCTTGTCCGGGTAGGCCTTGCGCTCGGGGTCGGTCTTCGCCGACCAGTGCGGGTTGCGCTCCAGGGTGAGGCGCTCGCCGTCGTTCTCGTTCTTGACGACCTTGTACGGACCCGAGGAGACCGGGTGCTCCTCGTACTTCGTGCCCTTGTCCTTGCTCTTGGGGACGGGCGTGAACTGCGTCTGCGTCGCCAGGTAGGGGAATTCGCCCTCGGGCTTGTTCAGGTGGAAGACGATGGTGCGCTCGTCGGGCGTCTCGATCGACTCCAGGCCCTTGCCGCTCTTGTCCTTGTACGGCCCGGCGTACTTGTCGCCGCCGATCAGCCAGTCCCTCAAGTAGGGAGCGCCACCGGAGAGTTCACCGGCGAAGGAGCGCTCGATGCCGTACTTGATGTCGGCGGAGGTGATCGGCGAACCGTCCTCGTACTTGAGCCCCTTCTTGAGGGTGTACGTCCACACCGTGGCGTTCTTGCTCGACTTGCCGAGGTCCGTGGCGAGGTCCGGCACGACCTCCGAGCCCTTGGCGCCGTCCTCGCGGTTGCGGGTGGTCAGGGTGCGGAAGACGAGCGAGGGGACGTTGCCGCCGCCGGAGGTGTAGAGCCGCGCCGGGTCGAAGTCGACCTGCGGGTCGCTGTTGAGGACGGTGAGCGTGCCGCCCTTGGCGGGCTTGCCGTCGGCGCCGCCGCTCCCGGCGTCGTTGTCCTCGGGGCCCGCGCAGGCGGCGGCGCCCGCTGCCAGGACGAGGCTGACGGATGCCGCTGCCACGCGGCGGGCTATGACGGACGGTTGACGCATGGGAAAGGACCTCTCGGAGGATCAGACAGGGAAATGAGCAGAGCTCGCCCCGGGGTCGCCGAAGAGGGTCAGTCAGGACCGCAGAAGGTGCACTGGGTGCACAGGGTCCGGAGAGAAAGCGACGCACGCGCCAGGGGCGGGCGTCAGCAACAGTGGATGTCGGACACGCAGAGCGCGGTCACGCCGAAGAGCGCCAGCTCAAGGGCTGCGCGCGAGGAGGCGTGACGAGGCGACATGCGGAGAAATATGAACGAACTTTCGGCGGTTGTCAAAGCTGCCGAGCAGAGCCGCCGACCGACGGACGCCCGCATGCCGGGCACTTCTGTCTCAACTCTTGGGAAACGCCCACGGGTTGGCCTTGCACTTGATTCCGTCGTGGTCGAGGAACTTCGTCTGCTGCTGCATGACGGGCGCGAGATCGCCGTCCTTGGTGCAGTCCGTGTGGTTGAAGCCGAGCCGGTGGCCGACCTCGTGGTTGATCAGCATCTGCCGGTACGGATGGATGCGGTCGCCGTAGGTCTTGGCGCCCTGCGCCCACCGATAGGCGTTGATCATGACGCGGTCGGTGGCCGCGGAATCGCAGGAGACGTTCTGCTGCTTGGTGTCGAGCCCGGATTTGGCGCACCACGTCGCGGTCGTCCCCGGACTGGCGAGCGTGATGACGAAATCGGGCTTCCCGGAAGATATCCGCTCGAAGGTGCGGCCTCCCTTGTGCGCCCAGCTCCGGTCGTCGTTCAGCGTCTTCTGCACGGCGGACGCGAACAGCTCGCCGTCCAGGCCCATCCCCTTCTCGACGTCCACGCGGTAGCGGAACAACTGCCCCTTGCCGGGCGCCTTGTCGAACCCTGCCATCGCGTCGAAGTCGCCGGACGCCGTGAGCTTGGCGTCCAGCGGATACTTCTTGGCCATCTTCGTCTCGTACGTCGCCGGGGCGGACTCCGGAGGCGTGGGCCGGTCGTCCGAGCGGGACGCGTCGGCGCCCGCGTCGCGCTCGCCCTGGCCCTTGGCGGCCTGCGTCCGCGGCGCGGAATCCTTTGGCCCGTCGGTCACCTGACCGGCCACGACGATCGCGAGGACGGTGGTGACCGCGGCGGCGGCTATCCCGGTGAAGGTGCGGCCCTTGCCGCCCCCCTTGCCGTCCTCGGCCTCGTCGGGCGCGATGCCACCGGGTCCGCCGGCGCCGTCGGCGCCGCCTGTTCGGTCGGCTCGGTCGGCTCCGTCGGCTCCGTCGGCTCCGTCGGCTCCATCGGACCAGAGGTCTCCGTGCGCTTCCTCGTCCTCGTCGACCGCGCGGTCCCAGTCGGTGACCGAGGCGTACGGATCGCGGGGCGGGACGCCGGTCGACGCGGGCAGGGCGTCGATCGCACCGCCCGAGAAGAGGTCCTCCTCGGCGAACTCCTCGCCGAACGCGTCCACGTACTCACGGCGCGGCCCCGGCACACGGGACGGCGCGGTCCGCGCACCCGGCGTTCCGTACACGGCGCCCGTGCGCGGCCCTGACCCCCAGGCCCCGCCCGGCTCGCGCTGCTCGGGGTGCCCGCCGCGCACGTGCGGCGTGCCGCGGGAAGGGGTGGCCTGGGGCATGCCGTGCGGCGGAGTGGCCTGCGGGATGCCGTGCGCGGGCGTGCCGCCGTCCCCCGGGGCACGCCTGCGGCGCCCCGTGCCGGGGGACGGCGGGCGTGCGCCCTGCGGTGTCGGTAGATCGGCGGTGTTCGTGCTGCCCGTGTTGTCTGCGAGGTCGGAGGAACCCCGGCGGCTATGACGTCCCACGCGCCGCCTCAGCTCCCCGCGCCCGATTGACCGGATTCATGCAACTCGCCCGTGTCCGCGAGCAGTTCGCGGAATGCCGTGGCCACCGTATCCGGATACTCCATCATCGCCACATGCCCGGCGTCCGGCAGCGTGAGCAGCCGTGAGTCACGGAACGCGGCGGCGGCCTTGCGGGCCATGCGGAACGAGACGAGCAGGTCCCGGCCGCCGTAGATGAGCAGCGTCGGCGCGAGCACCCGCTCCGCCTGCCGCCACAGGCCGTGCTGGCCGCCCAGCGTGTACGCGTTCACGATGCCGCGCGCCGAGCGTGCCATCGCGTCCCACATGTACGGAAGCGCCAGCCTGCGCTCCATCTCCCGCACGGCCGCGCTGTACCCCTCGGGCGAGACCCGGCCCGGGTCGCCGTAGCAGAGGCCCATGACGCCGCTGACGCGCTGCTCGGGCGTCCAGTCCTTGGTGAGCCGGGTGAACAGACCCGCGACGCCGGGCACCGCGAGGAGCCCGGTCGGCAGCGCCGTGCGCTGCACCCGCAGCTCGGGGAGCGCGGGCGAGATCAGCGTGAGGGTGCGCACCAGGTCGGGGCGGACGGCGGCGACGCGGGTGGTGACGGCGCCGCCCATCGAGTTGGCGATCAGATGGACGGGCCCGGCCTCGCGCGAGTCCAGATAGCGGATGACCGCGCGCGCGTGCCCCGTGATCGAGTAGTTGCCGTCGTCCGGCGGCGGCGAGTCGCCGAACCCCGGCAGGTCGAGCGCCGCGCAGTCCACGACGTCCTCGAGCAGCGGCATCAGGGCCGACCAGTTCTGCGAGGAACCGCCGAGCCCGTGCACGTACAGCGCGGAGGGCAGTCCCTCGCGGACCGAGGGCCGGGAACGCACCGAAAGCGTGAGTCCGGGGAGGGTGACCGAGTCGAGCCGCTCGCCCGCCGCGACCCCGACGGCACCCGGTTTGGGTGCGACGGAAGCGGCGATCAGGTCCGGCAGCTCGGTCGAAGACATGCGGCAATGTTACGAGACGATCACACGGTGGTTCGTGTGTTCGCCGTCACAGATCCAGCCGATCTCGCGCGGAGATCGCGTAGCGCCCGGTTCGACAGTCTCCTACGCTCTTAAGAGAGGGCGAACAGGGCACTCGCACCACTAGTCCGCTAGGGAAGAGAGCCACGATGACCGTCGACCCGTCCGATCCCGAGACCTTTCAGGTCGAGGAGACCGCCGAGACCAGCACCGAGGCCCCCGAGGCCGATTCCGCGGAGCAGCACACCGACCTGGCGCCGAGCGAGGACGACTCCTTGCAGGGCGCGGACACGGACGCGGCCAACGAGGCCGACCTCGCCGAACAGGCCCGCGTCGTCAGCATCGACGAGGACGACTATCGCTGAGCTGCCCGTGTTTGCCCTGCTACGCACGGCTTTCACGGTCATCCAGTCCGTGAAATTCTCCGCTCGTACCGCGCACATCACGGTTACCGAAAAGTACGATGGCCGCGCGGCGCACACCGCACATTCACGATCATGGGAGGCGGCGTGACAGCCATCGAGCAGACAGAGGCAGCGCGCCCGCGGGGCACACGCCTGCCGCGTCGTGCCCGACGCAATCAGTTGCTGGGCGCGGCTCAGGAGGTCTTCGTCGCGCAGGGGTACCACGCGGCGGCGATGGACGACATCGCCGAGCGGGCCGGAGTCAGCAAGCCGGTGCTCTACCAGCACTTTCCCGGCAAGCTCGACCTGTACCTCGCCCTGCTCGACCAGCACTGCGAATCACTGCTGCAGTCGGTCCGTACGGCACTCGCGTCCACGTCGGACAACAAGCTGCGGGTCGCGGCCACGATGGACGCCTACTTCGCGTACGTGGAGGACGAGGGCGGCGCCTTCCGGCTCGTCTTCGAGTCCGACCTGACGAACGAGGCCGCGGTCCGCGAGCGCGTGGACCGGGTCACGCTCCAGTGCGCGGAAGCGATCTGCGAGGTCATCGCCGAGGACACGGGCCTGCCCCGTGACGAGGCGATGCTGCTCGCGGTGGGCCTCGGCGGCTACTCCCAGGTGGTCGCCCGGTACTGGCTCGCCAGCGGCAGCACGGTCCCGCGCGACAAGGCGGTGGAACTGCTGACCTCGCTGGCCTGGCGCGGCATCGCCGGTTTCCCGCTGCACGGCCTGGAAGGCCACTGACCCCCGGTTTCGCGTCCTCGCATTATGTTCCCGATCTCTGTTCGCTACTGGCGTGCAGCGGCGGAAGCATGGGCGTCGCTTCACCGGGCTAATGTGTGCTGAGTACGGCGCGGACGCCCGCGCACATCACTGACCGTCGGAGGGACAAAGCCGTGGAGGTCAAGATCGGCGTGCAGTACGCGCCCCGCGAGATCGTGCTCGAGAGCACTCAGAGTGCCGAGGAAGTCGAGCGCGCGGTGTCCGAGGCGCTGACCGGCAAGTCGCCGCTGCTGAGCCTCGTGGACGACCACGGCCGCAAGGTCCTGGTTCCGGCCGACCGCCTTGCGTACGTCGAGCTCGGTGAGCCGACCGCCCGCAAGGTGGGCTTCAGCGCCCTGTAGTTCACGGCGCTGCACGCAGGACGAACAGACGAGAACGGCCCGGTGGTCACAACCACCGGGCCGTTCTCGTTTGTTGACGCGCCTCGCGCACAGAAGGTCTGGAGGGTTGTATTCCGGCGCCCACGGGTAAGACCGGCTACGACCGTTTTGCACCTGGCCGCGAGGGAGGGAACACCCTGTGATTCTGGAAGCACTCGGATCCGCACTGCTCGGTTTCGCCCTGGCATGGGCGGCGGCCCACCGACTGTCCCACCGGCTCCCCGCACGCAACCTGGTCCTGGCGACCGGGGCCGCGGGCGCCGTGATCGGATCCTTCGTCACGCACATGGCCCTGGGAGCGGGCCACGCGACCGGCACCCTGGTCGGCGCGGTGGCCGTGGCAGCGGCCCTGCTCTCGCTCCTGCTCCGCCCCAGCCGTGGCCGACTGCGCCGTCGCTCAGCGACGGCGTAGGGGCGCGGGGAACGGCGCACCCAGCCACAACCCACCCGCAGGGAACCCGACGGCTCAACCCCACCAGGGGCGCGAGGAACTGCGCACCCAGCCACGACGGCACCCGCGCGTGAAGACGACACCCGCAGTGAAGCGAACCCAACCCCGCCAAACCCAGCGGAGCGCCTACGCGGCGAGACCCAGCGCGGCCATCCGCTTCGTGTGCGCCTCGGTGATCCGCGAGAACATCCGCCCGACCTCGGCAAGGTCGAAGCCGTCGGCAACGCCCCCGACCAGCATGGTCGACAGCGCGTCACGGTCGGCGACCACCCGCTGCGACTGCGAGAGCGCCTCGCCCATCAGGCGACGGGCCCACAGCGCGAGCCGCCCGCCCACGCGCGGGTCCGCGTCGATCGCGGCGCGCACCTTCTCCACCGCGAAGCTCGCGTGCCCCGTGTCGTCGAGCACGCCGAGGACGAGCCGTCGGGTGTCGCCGTCGAGGCGTGCCGCGACCTCGCGGTAGAAGTCACTGGCGATCGAGTCGCCGACGTACGCCTTGACCAGACCCTCCAGCCAGTCGGACGGCGCCGTCTGGCGGTGGAAGCCGTCGAGGGCGGCGACGAAGGGCTCCATCGCCTCGGTCGCGTCCGCGCCGATCGCCGAGAGCCGGTCCCGCAACTGCTCGAAGTGGTGGAATTCGGCCGACGCCATCTTCGCCAGCTCCGCCTTGTCGCCGAGCGTCGGCGCCAGCTTCGCGTCCTCCGCGAGCCGCTCGAAGGCCGCGAGCTCTCCGTAGGCGAGCGCCCCGAGCAGATCCACGACCGCGGCGCGGTAGTGCGGCTCGGCGGCAGCGGTCTTCCAGTCCTGGGCGGCGATTCCGGTGGGTTCGACGGGTGTGTCAGCGGCGGTGTCAGGCGTCTCCATAAACCGCACAATAGCCCGCGCGCAGCAACGTGTAAGGGCCTGGTCAGTGACTGTGACGACGACTACGTGACCAATTCGCCAGACACGGCTGCGAGATTCCGGGGTACAGTGGTAATGCGCCCGCCGAATATTCGTCGGGCCGTACGAATGAGGATGCCCGGTCGGAGGCCCGATCGGCTCCGACCCGACAGCCCTCCAGGCGGCCCGCACGGTGCGGACGGCACGAGGAGGGAACCTCAGCGGTACGAGCGCTCGAGCGCAGGCAGTGGTCCCGCGCCCCCGGCCCCGCCCCCCAAGCAGCCGGCGGTAGTGGCACGGTCACGACCCCCAGCGTTCGCCTCGCGCCGCGTCTCACAGAAGAGGCAATGCCCTGACTACGACTTTCCGCGATCTCGGAATTCTCCCCGAGACGGCCGAGGCCCTTGAGGCCGTCGGCATCATCAGTCCCTTCCCCATCCAAGAGATGACGCTCCCCGTCGCGCTCTCCGGCAGCGACGTCATCGGCCAGGCCAAGACCGGCACCGGCAAGACGCTCGGCTTCGGACTCCCGATCCTGGAGCGCGTGACCGTCCCTGCGGACGTCGAGGCGGGCCGGGCCAAGCCCGAGCAGCTGACCGACGCCCCGCAGGCGCTCATCGTCGTCCCCACCCGTGAGCTGTGCCAGCAGGTCACGAACGACCTCCTGACCGCCGGCAAGGCGCGGAACGTACGCGTCCTGGCCATATACGGCGGCCGTGCCTACGAGCCGCAGGTCGAGGCCCTCAAGAAGGGCATCGACATCGTCGTCGGCACGCCGGGTCGTCTGCTCGACCTCGCGGGCCAGAAGAAGCTCAACCTCAAGCACATCAAGTGCCTGGTCCTCGACGAGGCCGACGAGATGCTCGACCTGGGCTTCCTGCCCGACGTCGAGCGGATCATCAACATGCTGCCGCCGAAGCGTCAGACGATGCTGTTCTCGGCGACCATGCCGGGCGCGGTCATCGGCCTGGCCCGTCGCTACATGTCGCAGCCCACGCACATCCGCGCCACCGCGCCGGACGACGAGGGCCAGACCGTCGCCAACACCAAGCAGCACGTATACCGCGCGCACAACATGGACAAGCCGGAGATGATCTCCCGCATCCTGCAGGCCGACGGCCGCGGGCTCGCCATGGTGTTCTGCCGCACGAAGCGGACCGCCGCCGACATCGCCGAGCAGCTCGAGAAGCGTGGCTTCGCCTCGGGCGCCGTGCACGGCGACCTCGGACAGGGCGCCCGCGAGCAGGCGCTGCGCGCCTTCCGCAACGGCAAGGTGGACGTGCTCGTCTGCACCGACGTCGCCGCCCGCGGCATCGACGTCGAGGGCGTCACGCACGTCATCAACTACCAGTCCCCCGAGGACGAGAAGACCTACCTGCACCGCATCGGCCGCACCGGCCGCGCGGGTGCCAAGGGCATCGCGATCACGCTGGTCGACTGGGACGACATCCCGCGCTGGCAGCTGATCAACAAGGCGCTGAACCTCGGCTTCGGCGACCCGGTCGAGACGTACTCCAGCTCTCCTCACCTGTACGAGGAGCTGAGCATCCCGGCGGGCACGAAGGGTGTGCTGCCGCGCGGCGAGCGGACCCGTGCCGGGCTCCGCGCCGAGCAGATCGAAGACCTCGGCGAGACGGGCGGCAAGGGCGGCTCGCGCGGACGCGACCGCGACCGCGGCGGCCGCGACGGTGGCCGCGACCACGGTCGTGACCGTGACCGCGCTCAGGCTCCCGAGCCGGAGCGCGAGCCGCGTGAGGCGCGTACGCCGCGTCGGCGTCGCCGGACGCGTTCGGGTACGCCGCTGGACGCTCCGGCGATGGCGGTCGCCGAGACCGCTGCGCCCGCCGCCGCGGCTGTGGCCGTGTCCGCCCCTGAGACGGCCGAGCCGACGGAGCCGCGTACGCCGCGTCGCCGTCGCCGGACGCGGAACGGTGGCTCGGACGCGGCGGAGGCCGCGGTCGAGACGGTCAAGTCGGTCGAGACGGTGTCGGCCGTGGAGACTGCCGTGGTCGAGGCCGAGGCCCCCGCCACGAAGCCGCGCCGCCGCACCCGCAAGGCCGCCGAGCCGGTGGTCGAGGTGGCAGAGGCAGCAACCGAGGCCGTGGTCGAGGCCGACGCACCTGCCGCCAAGCCGCGCCGCCGTACCCGCAAGGCCGCGGAGGCCGTGGTCGACACGGTCGAGGCCGTGGAGACCGTGGACGCCGAGGCCCCCGCCACGAAGCCCCGTCGCCGTACGCGCAAGGCCGCCGAGCCCGTGGTCGAGGTGGCGGAAGCCGCCGAGGCCGAGGCTCCGGCCGCCAAGCCCCGTCGCCGCACCCGCAAGGCCGCGGAGGCCGTCGTCGACACGGTCGAGGCCGTGGAGACCGTGGACGCCGAGGCCCCCGCCACGAAGCCCCGTCGCCGTACGCGCAAGGCCGCCGAGCCCGTGGTCGAGGT
>NZ_JBITWR010000009.1:0-118165 GCF_044544025.1 Streptomyces sp. NPDC055243 | reverse complement strand
GAGGTGGCGGAAGCCGCCGAGGCCGAGGCTCCGGCCACGAAGCCGCGCCGCCGCACCCGCAAGGCCGCGGAGGCCGTCGTCGAGACCGTCGAGGCGGAGATTCCCGCTCAGCCGACGGAGGAGACCAAGCCGCGTCGCCGTACGCGCAAGGCCGCGGAGGCTGCTCCGGTCGTCGCCGAGGAGGCCGCCGTCGCCAAGCCGCGCCGCCGCGCCCGCAAGGCGGTGGCCGCGCCGGCCGAGGAGAGCTGACACGCTCCACTGAGGCGCAACGCCTGAAGGCCCGGGCCCCCACGGGGGACCCGGGCCTTCTGCATGCTCCCCCCCAACTCCCCCACCCCACTCCACTGCACTCAACTTGCCGCCCGAACCCCCCGCCCAAGACCCGGCCCGGAAGCCAGCAGCTAGCCTCGAGGCATGAGCAGGCCCCCGACCTTCACCCCGCCCCCCGGCGTCGACGCGCGTCGTCTCCAGACCGCTCGCGGCGACTTCGCCGCCCTGGATGCCCGCCCGGCCGGCCAGGCCAAGGGCACCGTCCTGCTGCTCCCCGGCTTCACCGGGAGCAAGGAGGACTTCATCGCCCTGCTCCGGCCCGTCGCGGATGCCGGGTATCGAGCCGTCGCCGTCGACGGCCGCGGGCAGTACGAGAGCGAAGGCCCCGAGAAGGACGAACTCCCTTACGCCCAGGACGAGTTGGCCCAGGACGTGCTCGCCCAGGCGGAAGCCGTCGGCGGCACACCGCACCTCCTCGGGCACTCCCTCGGCGGCCAGATCGCCCGCGCCGCCGTCCTCCGCGTCCCCGCCCCGGAGGCCACCTTCGCCTCGCTCACGCTCCTGTCCTCCGGCCCCGCCGCCATCTCGCCCTCGCAGCAGGAGCGGGCCACGATGCTGACGGACGCGCTCACCGTGCTCTCCATGGCCGAGGCCTGGGCCGCCATCCAGGCCCTCGATCCGCCCGAGGAGACCGACCTCGACGGCGACGCACTGCGCGAGCGCTGGCTGCGGCACAGCCCCGCCCAGCTCATCGCCACCGGCAGGCAGCTCTGCGCCGAACCGGACCGCGTCACGGAGCTCGCCGCCGCGCCGCTGCCCAAGCACGTCGTATCCGGCGAGCGCGACGACACCTGGCCCATCGCCTGGATGGACGAGATGGCCGAGCGGCTGCGGGCCCACCGCACCGTCGTCACCGGCGCCGAGCACTCCCCCAACACCGACCGCCCCGCGGAGACCGCAGCCGCCCTCATCGCCTTCTGGGACCGGATCACCAGCGGCTCCTAGCGAAGATCCCCCGCGCCCGCACCCCGCCCCACCCCGCCCCCGCTAGTACCGCGTCTGCAGGTTCTCCCAGAAGCCGTCCCGCAGCGCCCGCCGCAGATCCGACTGCCCCCGCAGCGAGTACGACAGGAGCTTCTCGGCCTCCACCAGCAGCTCCTGGTCCACCGACCCCGGCAGGTAGGGATGGCCCGGCAGCAGGTCCACCAGCGCCGTGCGCCCCCGCTCGGCCAGCCACTTCGCGGCGACCTGCGCGCCCACGAACCGCACGTCCTCGCGCGAGGGCCGCGGCGTGCCGGCCGCCTCGTACGACGTGGCGGTGCGCCGGGACACGTACGGCTTGAAGAACTCGAGGTCGAACGTGCGCTGGCTGTCGACCTCCCACAGCAGCGGCTCCGCCTGGTTGCGGCTGCCCTCGGCCGCCTCGATGCCCCACAGATGCACCCGCGCGCCGTACCCCTGCGCCGCCTCCACCGCCGACACCAGGTCCTCGTCGCCCCCGACCAGGGCCGCGTCGCTGATCGCGCGGTGCCGGGCCAGTGACTCCAGATCCGTCCGGATGAGGGAGTCCACGCCCTTCTGCTGGTTGTTCGCGTTCAGGTTGCCCAGGCGGACCTTGACGTCGGGGAGCTCCGCGATGGACTGCTGCTCCACCGTGTGGATGCGGCGCCGCGCGCCGTCGTACCAGTAGACGCGCAGCAGACGGCTGTCCGCGAAGATCGTGCGCGCCTTGTCGATGAACGCCTCGATCAGCCCTTCCGCGTCCAGGTCGAAGGACCGCCGGTCCTCCGTGCCGACGGCGAGCCGTCCCGCGGCCGCGTACACATACCCGGCGTCGACGAAGATCGCGTGCGTGGACGGAGTCTTCGCCACCTCGGCGAGCACGCGCTCGAGGAGTCCGTTGGTGCGCTCCAGCTGGGCGCTGATGTCGATCTCGTCGTTCATTGGAACTCATTGTCCCGTTGGTCACGCAGCGAACACAACCGGTCTCGCTACTCGTGAGTAATTAGTCTGTCGAAAAATTTCCTTAGCGTAGGGAATGTTTGCTGGGGGCAACTCGTTGTACCCGTATGGAACGCAGGACACAGCTGTCCCGGGGACCACAACACCAGTAGTTCTCCTTCAGGAGGATGACCAGACGAAGGGAGAAGCCATATGCGCTTCGAAATCATGCGACTCGACGACGTCGACGGCGCCGCCGTGGACCGGACCGTCGTAGACGCCGCCTCCGTCAATCGGATCGTGCAGCAGGCCGCAGCGATCGGCCAGCGCATCTATATCCGACCGGCCGAATCGCCGGCCTCGTAACGCACAGTGTTGAGACGCAGCACCGGTTGAGACGTACGAGCTGAACAGGTTGAAGGGCCCCCGTACACCTTTGGTACGGGGGCCCTTGGCATGCCCGGCGGCCTTCGCGCCGTCCGCCTAGCCGCCGTTGATCACCTGCGTCACACCGTTGATGATCTGCTGCACGGCGATCGCGGAGAGCATCATGCCCGCGAGCCGCGTCACCAGGACCACGCCGCCGTCCTTGATGACCCGGATGATCAGCAGCGAGTAGCGCATCACCAGCCACAGCACGACGTGCATCGCCACGATGGCCGCCCACACGGAGATCTGCGAGCCGACGCTGTCGGCGTCCTGGACGGCCAGGATGACGGAGACGATCGCGCCGGGCCCCGCGAGCAGCGGCATGCCGAGCGGCACCAGGGCGACGTTGACGTCCTTGGTCTGCTTCGGCTCGTCCGTCTTGCCGGTGAGCAGGTCGAGCGCGATCAGCAGGAGCAGCAGCCCGCCCGCGATCATCAGTGCGGGGACGGAGACATGCAGGTAGTCGAGGATCTGATGGCCCAGGAGCCCGAAGACCGCGATCACGCCGAAGGCGACGCACACGGCCTGGAAGGCCATCTTCTTCTGCACCTTGGCGGGGCGGCCGGAGGTGAGTCCGAGGAAGATCGGGGTGATCCCGGGAGGGTCCATGATCACAAAAAGGGTGAGAAAGAGGGATCCGAAGACGGCGACGTCGAACACAGTGATGGCCTTGCGGTGAGTCGTACGAAAGTGCCGCGCGACGGCGGCGGAAAAGGTGGGGCGGAGCCGCGTTACGCGGCGGGGCGTCCGCCCGCGCCCGGCACCGGGAACGCCCCGGTCGCACGGCGGGTGATCTCGCCGTAGATCTCGGGGTCGGTGGTGAACTCCCCGAGCACACAGGTCTTGCGGCTGCCGTGGTAGTCGCTCGACCCCGTGGCCAGCAGGCCGAGGTCCGCGGCGAGACCGTGCAGGCGCGTGCGCGTGGCCGGGTCGTGGTCCATGTGGTCGGCCTCGATGCCGTCGAGACCGGCGGCGGCCAGTTCCGCTATCGCCGCCTCGGGCACGACCTGGCCGCGCTTGACGGCCGCCGGGTGCGCGAAGACGGTGACGCCGCCCGCGGCCTTGACCAGGCGGATCGCGTCGAAGGGGTCCAGTTCGTGCTTCTCGGCGTACGCGCGGCCGCCGTCGGCGAGCCAGTCCGGCGTGAACGCGTCCGAGACGGTGGGCACGACGCCCAGTTCCACCAGGGCCTCGGCGATGTGCGGCCGGCCGACCGAGCCGTCGCCCGCGATGCGCGCGACCTGCTCCCAGGTGACCTGGACACCGAGCTCCTGGAGCTTGCCGACCATCGCCTTGGCGCGGGGCACCCGGTCGTCGCGCACGAGTTCGCGCTCGCGGGCGAGCTCGGGCTCCTCGGGGTCGAAGAGATAGGCCAGCATGTGCAGGCCCACGCCGTCGAGGCGGCAGGAGAGTTCGGCGCCGGTGACGAGGGTGAGGCCCGCGGGGAGGGCCGCGACGGCCTGTGCGTGCCCGCGGGTGGTGTCGTGGTCCGTGAGCGCGACGACGTCGAGCCCGGCCGCGGCGGCGTTGCGCACCAGCTGCGCCGGGGTGTCCGTGCCGTCGGAGGCGGTGGAGTGGGTGTGCAGGTCGATGCGCACGACGCGGACTCCAGGCTCTGACGGGGCGGACGCGGACAAGTCCACGAGGGACGGTCGCGAGGGGGACGCTCAAGGATAACGGGGCCCGAACGCTCCCCCGCCCGCCACGAAGGAGACTCCCCTCACCTCACGGCACCAGCGGCCCGCCCGGCACTCCCAAGATCGGCGCCGGCACCCTCACGGCATCAGAATCCGCGGCGAGAGCGCCCCGCACGGCAGCAGGTCCACCTCGGCGCCCGCGTCCCGCAGATCGGTCAGCACCAGCTCGTCGTACATCAGGAGCCCCGACTGCTCCGGCCACGCCACCGCCCACAGCCACAGCCCGCGCGCCTCGCCCGCGAAGACCGCGCGGTCGTCCGGGGTGCCCGCCACATGCCACATGGGGGTGGGCCGTCCTGCCGCGAGGAGCTTGGCCACCGGCGGCTTCTCGACGTTCAGATACGGGCCGGGGTCCGGGCCGTCGATGCCCGCGTACCGCGCGCCGAGACCGACACCGAGCTCCTCGGCGATCAGGACCAGCTCGCCGATGCCGCCGAGCGGCGCGGGCCCCGAGCAGGCCACGGCGGTCGCACGGCCTCCGCTGCGGTCGTCGCCCGCGCAGGCCACGCCCGTGAAGAGCCAGCCCACCGGCAGCGGCCACGGCATCCACACCGGCACCTGGGCGCGATGCACCACGACTTGGAGGGCCTCGACGCTGGGCGGGATCACAGGCTGCAGCGGATGCACCGTCCCGTGCACATCGCACTGCCAGGAGTCGGCAAAGAGACCGGGAGCCCTGACCCGGCCACCACACTTCGGGCAACTGGGTTCGCCCCTCATAGCGCCCAACGGTCCTCCCCGGTCGTCGCTCCGTCAAGGACGATCACCCGTCCGGTGGCGCCGTCACCAGGCAAAACTAGATGTAGCTTGCATCTTTTAGGCTGGCTAACTAATATGTGTATACGTCAACGATCTCGACGGAAGCCGCTAAGGAGCAGGCATGAACAGCAGCACAGGAGGCCCCGCCGAAGGGGATCCGTTCGACGAGGGGGCGACCAGTCTGCTGCGGCAGCCGAAGGCCGTCTGGGCCACCGCGGGCGCGTCGGTCGTCGCCTTCATGGGCATCGGGCTCGTCGACCCGATCCTCCCCTCCATCGCCAAGGGCCTGGACGCCTCCGCCAGTCAGGTCTCCCTGCTCTTCACCTCGTACTTCCTGATCACCGCCGTCGCGATGCTGGTGACCGGCTTCGTCTCCAGCCGGATCGGCGGCAAGAAGACCCTGCTCCTGGGCCTCGCGCTCGTCGTGGTCTTCGCGGGGCTCGCGGGCACCTCGGGCTCGGTCGGCGAGCTGGTCGGGTTCCGCGCGGGATGGGGGCTCGGCAACGCGCTCTTCGTGTCGACCGCCCTGGCGGTCATCGTCGGCGCGGCGGCCGGCGGCAGCGCCGCCGCGATCCTGCTCTACGAGTCGGCGCTCGGCCTGGGCATGGCGTGCGGGCCGCTGCTCGGCGCGGTGCTCGGCAACGCGAGCTGGCGCTACCCGTTCTTCGGCACCGCGGCCCTCATGGCCGTCGGGTTCCTGTGCATCACGGCGTTCCTGAAGGAGCAGCCGAAGCCCGCGCGGAAGACCTCACTGCTCGCCCCGATCAAGGCGCTCGGCCACGGCGGCCTCGCTTCGGCCGCAGCCTCCGCGTTCTTCTACAACTACACGTTCTTCACGGTCCTGGCCTTCACGCCGTTCGTGCTGAACATGACCCCGTACAAGTCGGGCGCGATCTTCTTCGCCTGGGGCCTGCTGCTCGCGGTCTTCTCGGTGCTCGTGGCGCCGCGGCTGCAGGCGAGGTTCGGCTCGCTGAAGGTGCTCGGCGGTTCGCTGGTGCTGCTCGCGGTGGACGTGCTGGTGCTCGGGTACGGCAACCACACCACCGCCATCGTCTGCACGATCCTGTCCGGCGCCTTCATCGGCGTGAACAACACCGTCTACACCGAGCTCGCGCTCGGCATATCGGACGCGCCGCGCCCGGTGGCCAGCGCGGGCTACAACTTCGTCCGGTGGTTCGCGGCCGCCGCCGCGCCGTTCTTCGCGCCGAAGATCGAGGAGTGGACCGACATCCACGTCCCGTTCGCGGTCGCGGCGATCACGGCGGTGCTCGGCGCGGTCGTGGTCTGGGTCCGCAAGGACTCCCTCACCCACGAGGCGGCGGAGCTCGAACCGAAGCACGCGACGGAGGACGGCGTCACCGTCTTCGCGAACTGACGCACCCGGTACGTCGGTTCAGTCCAGGGACACGGACTTGCGCAGCGGATCGCGCAGGTCCGTTCCGCTGGTCAGCCACCGCTCCTGGAGGGCCTGCGCGCCGTGCACCCGCTTCCACGCGCCCTCGTTCGGCGTCATGGGCAGCAGCGGCAGGAACCGGACGGGCTCCATCGGTTCGTCGAGCTCCAGGCCCTCCACCAGACCGCCCGGCTCCGCGACGAGGACCGACGTGAACTGCGCGCCGGGCCACAGCGGTTCACCCACGTCGAGCGAGGCGCCTGGGGCCACGATCAGCCCCTCGACCTGGGGCGACGCGGCCAGCACGGCGAGGGGGCGCAGCACCTTGTCCGTGTCGGCGACTCCGCCCCGCACCGACAGGATCAGCTCCGCGCGCGGGCCCTTGACCGGGTCGGCCAGCGGGGCGGTGGGGTCGGCCATCGGCTGGGACGACATGCCGAGGGTGGCGTACCTGACCACGTCCCCGTCCGTGAATCGCAGCACTTCGACGCGGTCGGTGCCGAGGAAGGTCACCGCGGCGCGGGCGTCCGGTTCACCGAGGCCAGTACGGAGACGGGCTTCGACCAGAGCAAGAACATCAGCCATGTCGCGAGCATAGAACTCGTCAGTGGCGGGTAAAGGCGGGGCTTGACACTTCAGTCGGCTGATAGTGTTGGCCGCTGGTTCCGGGCAGCACGCAGAGCGCGCTTTCAAGCCCGGGCAGATGACTTCGCGCGCTACGCGCTTGGGACTTCCCCTACGGGGGACCGGCCGGAGGAGGTGGGGCTGCCATGGATCGAAGTCGACCGTGCAGTACCACCCGTTCTTCCGTCTGACACCTCACGCAGCTCTGTAGCTGCCACTGTGCGCCCGCACTCCCCGTGCTCGCGTGCGACGGAAGAGCACTTCGTTTCCACCTGATCTCTCTGAGTTATCTGATCTGAGTCAGTAGCGAAGCTGCCACCGCGATGGTGCGGTGCTCCCCGCTTTGTGGACGTGCCAAACATCCTCAGCAGGACGTCCCCATTCCGGGTAGTTCCACCCGCCGCCGGCGGCCTCCGTCAAAGGAGCCTGCCCATGTCGATGATCCGTGACCTTCGCGCCGCCGTCCGCCCCTCGCTCCGCAAGGACGGCAGCGCCTACAGCTCGTACGACACCACGCGCGACCCCACCGCCGCCTCCGCCGTCGTCGACTGCGCCGTCTACCGCGACGGCCGCCGCGCGGCCTGCGACGACACCCTCACGCCGCACGAGGCGATGCTCCAGGTGCGGCGCGACGGCGGCTTCGCCTGGATCGGTCTGCACGAGCCGACCGAGGCCGAATTCGCCGGTATCGCCGCCGAGTTCGGGCTGCACCCCCTCGCCGTCGAGGACGCGGTCCACGCCCACCAGCGGCCCAAGCTGGAGCGCTACGACGACACGCTCTTCACGGTCTTCAAGACCATCCACTACGTCGAGCACGCCGAACTCACCGCCACCAGCGAGATCGTGGAGACCGGCGAGGTGATGTGCTTCACCGGGCGGGACTTCTTCATCACCGTGCGGCACGGCGGCCACGGCTCGCTGCGCGCCCTGCGGCGCCGGCTCCAGGAGGAGCCCGAGCTGCTCGCCAAAGGCCCCTCCGCGGTCCTGCACACCATCGCCGACCACGTGGTCGACGGCTATCTCGCGGTGGCCGACGCCATGCAGGACGACATCGACGAGGTGGAGACCGAGGTGTTCTCCGCGCCGAGCAAGGGCAAGGGCACCGCGCGCGGTGTCGACGCCGGTCGGATCTATCAGCTCAAGCGTGAGGTCCTGGAGTTCAAGCGGGCCGTCTCGCCGCTGCTCCGGCCCATGCTGCTGCTGAGCGAGCGGCCGATGCGGCTGGTCGACCCGGACATCCAGAAGTACTTCCGTGACGTCGCCGACCACCTGGCCCGTGTCCAGGAGCAGGTCGTCGGCTTCGACGAACTGCTCAACTCGATCCTCCAGGCCAACCTCGCGCAGGCCGCGGTCGCGCAGAACGAGGACATGCGCAAGATCACCTCCTGGGCGGCGATCATCGCCGTGCCGACGGCGGTCTGCGGGGTCTACGGCATGAACTTCGACCACATGCCCGAGCTGCACTGGCGGTTCGGCTACCCGATGGTGCTCGGCCTCATCGGCGGCGTCTGCTACGCCATCCACCGCACCCTCAAGCGCAACGGCTGGCTCTAGCACCCCACTCGGTAGGCTGCGCGCATGACAGAATCGCTGCTCGCCCAGGCCCTCCTGGAAGAGGCCACCAAGAAGTCGGGCCTCATCTGGGTGCGCGGCGAAGAACCGGCCCGCGCCCTGTGGCACGTCTGGCACGAGGGCGCGGCGCACCTCGTCGGCGACGGCCCCGGCGAGCAGCCGCTGCCGGGGCTCGTGGACGGCGGCACCGCCGAAGTGACCGTACGCAGCAAGGACAAGGGCGGCCGGCTCATCGCCTGGACGGCTCTGGTGACCGAGCTCGCGCCACGCTCCGACGCGTGGGAGGCGGCCGTCGCCGAGCTCAAGGGCAAGCGGCTGAACGCGCCCGACGGCGAGCTGATGCCGCAGCGCTGGGCGGATGAGTGCCGGGTCGTCCGGCTCACCCCGCAGGACACGATCACCGACCTGCCCGACGGCTCCCTCGCGGCCCCGCCGCTGCCGACCGGGGCGACCACCCGGCAGCCGGTGCCCGATGCGCTGCCCCGGCTGCTGTTCAAGCGCAAGAAGCGGCGCGCCTAGCGCGTCCGCGCGCCCTCAGGACTGCGGCAGCTGCTCTCCGTAGTCCACCATCTCTTCCTTTTCCGGCTCGCTGAGCGGGAAGTCCCTGCCCCAGTCGCTGAGTCGGAGCGTGCCCGCGTCGCCCGCGCGCTCCAGGCTCAGCGGGTAGGGCTTGCCCTTCAGGGAGACGTCCAGGGTGCCGCCCGCGCCCTTGTCGCCGGTGATCTCGATGCTGGGGTTGCCCGACGTCGTGCCGCGCTCGCCGGTGGCGAGCTTGCCGTGCAGGGTGAGCATGCCCTCCAGGAGGACGTCCTTGTCGGTGAAGCCGCTCAGCTGCTGGTAGGAGGCGTCCTCCTGGGGGACCTTCACGTACTTGCCGTCGAGCTTGGCCGCGGCGCCCTCGTCCGCCTTGCCGGGCTTCTCGCCGCCCTTGGCGTCCTCGTGGGTCCAGAAGGCGGAGTCGGCCTTCAGGAAGAGCTCCTTGCCGACGCGCAGCAGCTGGAACGTCTCGCCCTTGGAGGTCACCGAGCCGATGCCGCCCTCGTCCTTCAGGCGCATGTCGAGCTTGTACGTGTGGCCCTTGCTGACCAGCGTGCCCGAGAGCCGCACCGCGGGCGCGGCGTCGGCCGCCGCGCGTGACTTACTCTGGATCTTGGCGGCGGAGAGTTTCCCGATGCCGTTCGTTCCTGCGTCCGGATCCTCTTCTTCACCGCTGCACCCGGTGAGACCGGCGACCCCCAGGACGAGCCCCGCGCACACCGCGCTCACGAGTGCCGTCCTGCGGGTACGGCGGACCGGGGGAATGAGTGACACAGGGGGCGCTGCCTCTCGTGGGGACGACGGCTACGGCTACGGCAGTACGGCAGCGTACCCGTGCTGACTAGGTGGATCGTCGCCAGTGGGGCCGGACGCTCCGCCGGGGCGTATCCGACCGGGACGGGCTAGCCTGAAGCCCGCATTGCCCGACAGAACGGCACAAAAAACGCTACGAGCACGCTATGAGCAAGGGAGGCACGCGAGATGGCGGCAACCGCCTCCCGGGTCTTCGTCTCGCATCTGGCGGGTACCGCCGTCTTCGACCCGAACGGCGACCAGGTCGGCCGGGTGCGCGACCTGGTGGCGACGCTCCGGGTGCAGCGCAGGCCGCCCCGGCTGCTCGGCCTCGTCGTCGAGCTGTCCACGCGGCGCCGCATCTTCCTGCCCATGACCCGGGTGACCGGCATCGAGACGGGCCAGGTCATCACCACCGGCGTACTGAACGTGCGGCGCTTCGAGCAGCGGCCCACCGAGCGGCTCGTGCTCGGCGAGATGCTCGACCGGCGGGTCAGGCTCGTGGAGTCGGACGAGGAGGTGACGGTCCTCGACGTGTCGGTGCAGCAGCTGCCGGCCCGCCGCGACTGGGAGATCGACCGCATCTTCGTACGCAAGGGGAAGGGCGGCACCTTCCGGCGCAAGGGCGAGACGCTCACCGTCGAGTGGTCGGCCGTCGACGGCTTCTCGCTGGAGGAGCACGGGCAGGGCGCCGAGAGTTTGCTCGCCACCTTCGAGCAGCTGCGCCCCGCCGACCTCGCCAACGTGCTGCACCACCTCTCGCCCAAGCGGCGGGCCGAGGTGGCGGCCGCGCTCGACGACGACCGGCTGGCCGACGTCCTCGAAGAGCTCCCCGAGGACGACCAGATCGAGATCCTCGGCAAGCTCAAGGAGGAGCGCGCGGCCGACGTCCTGGAGGCGATGGACCCGGACGACGCCGCCGACCTGCTCGCCGAGCTGCCCGAGGACGACAAGGAGCGCCTCCTCACCCTGATGCAGCCGGACGACGCCGCCGACGTGCGGCGCCTGATGGCGTACGAGGAGCGCACCGCCGGCGGTCTGATGACGACCGAGCCGATCGTGCTGCGGCCCGACGCGACGGTCGCCGACGCCCTGGCGCGGGTGCGCCAGCAGGACCTCTCCCCCGCGCTCGCCGCGCAGGTCTACGTGTGCCGTCCGCCGGACGAGACGCCGACGGGCAAGTACCTGGGCACCGTGCACTTCCAGCGGCTGCTGCGCGATCCGCCGTTCACGCTGGTCAGCTCGATCCTCGACGACGATCTGCAGACGTTGCTGCCGCAGACCGCGCTGCCTCAGGTCGCCGGGTTCTTCGCCACGTACGACATGGTGGCGGCCCCTGTGGTCGACGAGGGCGGCTCGCTGCTCGGTGCGGTCACCGTCGACGACGTGCTCGACCACATGCTGCCGGACGACTGGCGCGAGACCGAGTTCCACCAGGAGGAGGGAACACCTCATGGCGCCGGCTGACCGGGAGCGGGACAGCCGCGTCGAGCCGCGGACCGCTCCGCGCTTCCGGCTCGACCAGCCGCGGCCGCCGCGCCGCAAGCTGCTTCCGGAGTACGACCCCGAGGCCTTCGGGCGGCTCTCGGAGCGGATCGCGCGGTTCCTGGGCACCGGGCGCTTCATCGTCTGGATGACGATCACCATCATCGTGTGGGTCGCCTGGAACGTCTGGGCGCCGCAGGCGCTGCGCTTCGACCCGTTCCCGTTCCTGTTCCTGACCCTCGCGCTGTCCTTGCAGGCGTCCTACGCGGCTCCCCTGATCCTGCTCGCGCAGAACCGGCAGGACGACCGGGACCGGGTCAATCTCGAACAGGACCGCAAACAGAACGAGCGCTCCATCGCGGACACCGAATATCTCAGCCGTGAGATCGCCTCGCTGCGCATGGGCCTGGGCGAGGTGGCCACCCGCGACTGGATCCGTTCGGAGCTCCAGGACCTGGTCAAGGAGCTGGAGGAGCAGCGGAAGGGGAGCCGCGTGGTATTCCCGTCCGAGGAGAGCGGCGGGCGTGATGTAGGCGACCGTTGACGGCCCTTTCCGGGGCAGGGTTACCGCGCCGTACTATCGGTCGTATGGCTACGGAAGACGCGGTGCGTGAAGCACTGGCGACGGTGAACGACCCCGAGATCCACCGACCGATCACCGAGTTGGGGATGGTCAAATCGGTAGATATCTCCCCTGATGGGGTGGTAGCGGTCACCGTGTACCTCACGGTCTCCGGGTGCCCGATGCGCGAGACCATCACGAAGAACGTGACCGACGCGGTCGCCGCCGTCGAGGGCGTCACGCACGTCGACGTCACCCTCGACGTGATGAGCGACGAGCAGCGCAAGGAGCTGGCGAGCGCACTGCGCGGCGGCACCGCCGAGCGCGAGGTGCCCTTCGCCAAGCCCGGCTCGCTGACCCGTGTCTACGCCGTCGCGTCCGGCAAGGGCGGCGTCGGCAAGTCCTCGGTGACGGTGAACCTCGCGGCCGCGATGGCGGCGGACGGCCTGAAGGTCGGCGTCGTGGACGCGGACATCTACGGCCACTCCGTGCCCCGGATGCTGGGCGCCGACGGCAAGCCCACCCAGGTCGAGGACATGATCATGCCGCCGTCGGCGCACGGCGTGAAGGTCATCTCGATCGGCATGTTCACGCCGGGCAACGCCCCGGTCGTGTGGCGCGGCCCGATGCTCCACCGTGCCCTCCAGCAGTTCCTCGCGGACGTCTTCTGGGGCGACCTGGACGTCCTGCTCCTCGACCTGCCCCCGGGCACCGGCGACATCGCCATCTCCGTGGCCCAGCTGGTCCCGAACGCCGAGATCCTCGTCGTGACGACGCCCCAGCAGGCCGCGGCCGAGGTCGCCGAGCGCGCGGGCTCCATCGCGGTGCAGACTCACCAGAAGATCGTCGGCGTCGTCGAGAACATGGCGGGCCTGCCCTGCCCGCACTGCGGCGAGATGGTCGACGTCTTCGGCACGGGTGGCGGCCAGCGCGTCGCCGAGGGCCTCACGAAGACCACCGGCGCCAATGTCCCGGTCCTCGGCTCCATCCCGATCGACGTCCGCCTGCGCGAGGGCGGCGACGAGGGCAAGCCGGTCGTCCTGACGGACCCGGACTCCCCGGCAGGGTCGGCGCTGCGCACGATCGCGGGCAAGCTGGGCGGCCGCCAGCGCGGCCTCGCGGGCATGACCCTGGGGATCACCCCGCGCAACAAGTTCTGAGCCTTCCCTGCCGTACGCCGATGGGGGCGCCGCTCTTCGTGAGCGGCGCCCCCATCGGCGTACGTGCGTGTGGGAGGCGCTAGGAGGCGTACTCGTGGATGTCCTTGACCCCGGAGAAGCCCAGGCCGTACGCGCTCATGCCGCGCCCGTAGGCGCCCAGGTGGACGCCCTGCTCGGTGGAGCCGGCCAGCACCCAGCCGAACTCGGACTCGCGGTAGTGGAACGAGGTCGGCACCCCGTCCACCGGGAGCGAGAGCGTCGACCAGTCGTCGCCCTGAAGATCGTCCGCGAGGACCCAGGCCGTCTCGGTCTGCTGGTCCAGCCAGTCGTCACGCAGGCTGTGGTCCATCTGGTTGGGCCAGGTGAAGGACAGCAGCCCCACTCCGGCGAGCCAGGCCGCGGACGACACCGAGGTCGCCTCAAGAAGGCCCGTGCCGTCCGGGCTGCGTCGCACCGGGTTGGCCGCGACGGTCACCACGACGGCGAAGCGCTCCTTGTCGCTGTTCCCGAAGGGCCCGTCACTCCGTACCGACGGCTCATCGCCGTGCCCGATGGAGCCGTGCTCCACCGCGCCGTCCGCGGCGGTGCCGACCTGCATCAGCCAGCGCTCACCCGTGAAGGCCTCGTCCAGGCCGTACCAGGGAAAGGGCGCCAGCAGATAGCTGTCGACCGTGCGCCGGGCAGCGGCAGGCATCGCTTCTGCGGTGCCGTCCGCGGCCGGCGCCTGTGCGCCTACGCGACTTGTCGTCTCCATGTACCCGGCCGCCTCCTCGTTCTCATCGGTCCGCAGGGCCCGCCCCCCTCGGGCGTCCTCAGCCGGACAACAAGGCAGGATAGCCACACCCGTTCCGGAAGCTGGGACACCGGTAGGCGGACGGGTGTCTCAAAGGGAGTACCCCGGGACGTGCTCAGGCGCCTGCGGCGGGTGCCTCCGAGGAGGTCAGGTGGCGTCCGCGTCGAACGGCGGGTGGTCGGCGGGCGCGGCCTTCTCGGGGTTCTTCTCCATGTCGATGCGGCCGTCCTTCTTGGCCATGTCGATGCGGCCGCCGGTCGCGCCCGACCCGCTGTCCGAGCCTTCGGCGGATTCACTCTCGCGCCCGTTCACGGCGTCCGTGACCTCGGCCATCTCCTTCTTGAGGTCGAAGCCGTTGCGGATTTCCTTCAGGCCCAGCTCGTCGTTGTCGAGCTGCTTGCGGATGAAGGTCTTCGGATTCAGGTCCTCGAACTCGAAGTCCTTGAATTCCGGGCCGAGTTCACTGCGGATATCCGCCTTGGCGCTGTCCGAGAATTCGCGGATCTTACGGATGGTCCGCGAGGCGTCCTGAATCAGCTTGGGCAGCTTGTCCGGGCCGAAAACGAGCACGGCGAGGATGATCAGCGCCACTACCTCGAGCGGGCCAATGTCTGAGAACACCTTGAGCTCCTTGCCATCCGGACCGGGTCCACGGTACCCGGCGTTCCTGTCCGTCCGGTAGCCGCTGGGCGACAGACGTGGATCAGCTGCCGTCCGACGCTCCGAGCACGAGCGTCACTTTCCGGTCCTTTCCCGCGCGCTGGAGCGTCAATTCGAGGCGGTCCTTCGGGCGGTGGGCGCGGATCTTGACGATGAGCTCGTCCCCGGAGTGGATGCGCCGGCCGTCCACCGCGGTGATGACGTCGCCCGGCTTGATCCCGGCACGGTCGCCGGGGCCGCCCTCGTTCACGGCGGGGCCGCCGTCCTTGCCCTTCTCGCCGACGCGGGCGCCGTCGCCCGTGTACTCCATGTCGAGCGTGACGCCTATCACAGGGTGCGTGGCCTTGCCGGTGTTGATCAGCTCCTCGGCGACGCGCTTGCCCTGGTTGATGGGGATGGCGAAGCCGAGGCCGATGGAACCCGCCTGGCCGCCGCCGGGCGCCGAGCTGTCGTCGGCGGAGCGGATGGCGCTGTTGATGCCGATGACGCGGGCGTCGGAGTCGACCAGCGGGCCGCCGGAGTTGCCCGGGTTGATGGGTGCGTCGGTCTGGAGTGCGTCGACGTAGCCGACGTCGCTGCCGTCGCCCTTCTCGCCGCCCGCGGTGATGGGGCGCTCCTTGGCGCTGATGATGCCGGAGGTGACGGTGTTCTCCAGGTCGAACGGGGCGCCTATGGCCACCACGGGGTCGCCCACCTGGACGTTCTCGGAGTTGCCGAGGGGCAGCGGCTTGAGTCCGCGCACGCCGGAGACCTTGACCACGGCGAGGTCGTACCCGGAGTCGCGTCCGATGACCTCCGCCTTGGCGCTCTCGCCGCCGCTGAAGGTCACCGATATCTCGCCGCCGGTCCCGGCGGGCTCGACCACGTGGTTGTTGGTGAGGATGTGGCCCTTGCCGTCGAGCACGAAGCCGGTGCCGGTGCCCTGTGCGTCGTCGCCGCTGACGTGCAGGGTCACCACGCCGGGCAGCGACCTCGCCGCGATCCCGGCGACGCTGTCCTTGGCGCGGTCCTTGCCCTGCGAGTCCGCCTGCGGCAGCTCGATGTCCGAGACACCGGCGTTCCGCTCCAGGTAGGCGCCGAGGGCTCCGCCGATGCCACCGGCCACGAGGGTGATGACGGTGATCCCGACCAGGATGATCCGCCGCGTCCGCTTCCGCTCCTTCTCCCTGTCGACGGGAACGGCACCGCTCTGCTGGAGGGGGGCGTTCCAGGGGTCGTAGGGCTGACGTGGAGGCCCGGCGGCCTGCTGGTGGGGCTGGACCTGGGGAGAGGGCTGCGGGTGCGCCTGCTGGGGCTGTGGGGCCGGGTGGGACTGAGGCTGGGGTGCGGGCTGCGGGGGCTGGGCCGAGTGGGCCTGCGGGGGCAGAGGGTGCGGGGTGCCGTGGGCCGGAGCCGGGCCGGGGGTGCCGTGGGGCGGGGTTCCGCTGTGGTCCGCGGCCGGGAGCTGCGTGCCGTGCGCCGGGGTGGTCGCCGGGTGCTGCACGGGCGGGGCGGGGGCCCAGGGCCCCGGCTCGCCGTAGGGCGGCGTGCTGTACGGATCGGGGTCGTGCAGCGGGCGGGGGCGGTCGGCGGGGGCCGGATCGACCGGAGCAAGGCTCCCCGGAGCGGGGCCACCTGCGGCAGGGTCACTAGGGGCCGGGCTACCGAGGGCGGCGTCGGACGCGGGTGCGGGTGCGGGTGACGGCACCTCAGCGGAGCTGGGCCCGGCTGCGGGTGACGGCACCTCAGCGGAGCTGGGCCCGGCTGCGGGTGACGGCACCTCAGCGGAGCTGGGCCCGGCTGCGGGCGGAGGCACCTCAGCCGAGCCGGACCCGGCAGCAGGCGACGGCATCTCAGCCGAGCCAGGGACCGCAGCAGGCGGACCCACCTGGGTAGAGCCAGGCACCGCAGCAGACTGACGTACATCGGCGGAGCCGACTGCTGGCGGGCCCATCTCGGCGGAGTCGACTACAGGCGGACGCCCCTCAGCGGAGCCAGCCGCAGCAGGTGACCGCACCTCGGTGGAGCCAGCCGCAGCGGCAGGCGGACGTACCCCGGTAGAGCTGGCAGCAGGCGACGGCCCCTCGGCCGAGCCAGGCACCTCAACAGACGGATACACATCCGCGGAGCCAACAGCAGGCGGGCCCGCCTCGGTGGAGCCGACGGCAGGCCGGCGGGGCTCTGCGGTTGTCTCGGGTGGGGTTGCCGCCGCCAAGGTGAAGTCGCCGGACGCGTCCTCCGCTCCTCCGGTCTCCCCGGTGGTGCCTATCTCCCCGTCGGGGCCGCCCCGCTCCGCCCCAGTTCCGTCAGGCGCGGACGCCGACCTGGGGCGGCTCCACCACTTCGCCTTCGTGGGCTTGCCCTCGTCCATGCTCTCCCCACACCTGGCCTACGGCGGACGCCGATCACGTGCTCAACTCCGCGCCCGCCACAAGCCTCGGGCAGGCACGGCCCACCCAGGATTCAACCAGGTTCCCCCGCCGAAGCGCAGAGCACGTCAGCGGATCCGCGCGGTCCCCTGCAGCGCGCCCTCGACGGGCGAGGACGCCGCGGTGCGCTTCGGGTCCGCCCCGCCGCCCGAAGCCACGCCGCCCGGAGTCGACACGGCGCCGACCGGGGACGTGCCCGCGGGTGTCACGGGAGAGACCGGACGTATCAGAGGAGACATGATCGCCGCGCCGGTCAGCATCGGCGCCGTCACCTCGTGCCGGGCGGACACGGGCTCGGGCTGCTGGATGCGAGGGCCCCGCACGGGCACCCCGGGCAGCAGGGGACCGGTCGCCTGGGTCGGCGCGACCGGCGCCGCGAGGACGCCAGGCCGCTGGCCCTGCACGGTGAGCGGCCCGCCGCCGCGGCGGCGGACGGAGTCGGGAGCCGTGGTGACACCCGAACCCTGCGAACGCATCGGCGACGCGTTGCTGTTGCCGCTGCCCGAGCCGTTGCCACTGCCCGTGCTGTTGCTGCTGCCCGCGCCCGCGCGCGGCTCACCGGGGTCGGCGGGAATGCCCGTCGTGACACCGCCCAGCGCTATCGCGGCCAGCGACACCGCACCGGCGGCGGCGAAGGCGAACCGCCGCCCCAGCCACAGCGAACGCTCGGCCTCGTGACGACCGACGTCGTGCCGGCTCTCGTCATGGATGCGGAAACCGCGCCCCGTGCTCGGCAGCACCGCGGCATGGGTACCCGACGGCGCATAGCCGAAGGTCTCGGGTTTCACGCCGAAGATTCCGGTGGGGGGCAGCCCTGACTCGGTGTCGGCGGTGGCGAAGCCGCCGCTTCCGGGGCGTCCGGGACCGGAGGGGGGCTCGCTTCCGCCGCCGGGAAGGCCTTGAAGGCGCGCCAGGAAACTCTCGGAGGGAGGAGGCGGGGCCACCTCCGCGAAAACACTCTTGAGCCGGCGCTGCGCGTCGGCCTCGGTCTTGCACTTCGGACAGGTCGCGAGATGAGCGAGGACCCGCTCACGCGCGTCATGGCCCAACTCACCGTCCACCAGGGCGGCGAGTCGGTCCCCCAGATGCTGCTCGGCCAGATGCCGCTCGGCAGGATTCGACCGTGATCCACTCACGCGGTCGCGCCCCCTCCTCCCAGCGCCACGGCTCCTGCGAGCGAGCGGCGCTCGGCGCGGGCTTCGGGCGACCGGTGCTGAAGGGCCTTGCGCAACTGCGAGCGGCCACGGTGGATACGGCTGCGGACCGTGCCCAGCTTGACGCCCAGGGTCGCGGCGATCTCCTCGTACGAGAGACCTTCGATGTCGCACAGGACCACCGCGGCACGGAACTCGGGAGCGAGGGTGTCGAGCGCCTGCTGCACGTCCGCGTCGAAGTGCGTGTCGTTGAAGACCTGCTGCGGGGAGGGCTCGCGGCTGGGGAGGCGCTCGGCCGCGTCGTCGCCGAGGGCGTCGAAGCGGATGCGCTGCTTGCGGCGCACCATGTCCAGGAAGAGGTTCGTGGTGATGCGGTGCAGCCAGCCCTCGAAGGTGCCGGGCGTGTACGTCGACAGGGACCGGAAGACACGGACGAAGACCTCTTGCGTGAGGTCCTCGGCGTCGTGCTGATTGCCGGTGAGGCGGTACGCCAGGCGATAGACCCGTCCGCTGTGCGTGCTGACGATCTCCTCCCAAGTGGGCGGAGTCCACGCCTGCGATTCCGCATCAGCGGCAAAGGTCGCGGTCTGAGCGGAGCTGGCGGTGTGGAATCGGTCAGCGGTGTCGGTCACGGATTTCGGCTCACCCGCCAACCCGAGAAAGCGCCTCAGCGCTCCTCCCCGATCCGCGGACGCAGCCGCACCTCCCCTGTCGGCTCTGGTGGTGTCCAGTGGAGCCCCTACCATAACCACCTCGCCCGTTAGCTCCGGATAAGCGTTTTTACTGGAATTTGGTACGGGCTTCCTGCCAGCTGTCCTGCCTGGTCGAAGGGCCCGCAGCCAGTCTTGATCCATTCGTTACCCCCGGCGTCTGCCTACCCCTACTAAACGCCCGGTCCCATCTGCGGGTTCCCACCCCCAACGGATACAGTCACGGCCAGGCATCCACGGGGACAGGAGAGGGCCATTACCGGCAACCGGCAGACGAGCTGGGCGTTCGCCGACGCCTTTGTCGCCGAGGACGAGGCCACACGCTGGGCCCGTGACCGGGCCCTGGACGCGAGCCTGCCCTCGGTGTCTCCCGGTACCGGCGCCGCGCTGCGCATGCTGGCCGCCACGGCGGACGCCAAGGCCGTCGCCGAGATCGGGACGGGCACGGGCGTGTCCGGGCTCCATCTGCTGCACGGGATGCGGCCCGACGGCGTCCTGACCACCGTCGACCCCGAGCCCGACCGCCAGCAGTTCGCGCGCGAGGCCTTCCGCGCCGCCGGGTTCGCCGGCAACCGCGCGCGCTTCATCCCCGGCCGCGCACTCGACGTACTGCCGCGGCTCGCGGACGGCGGCTACGACCTCGTGTTCTGTGACGGCGACCGCACGGAGTACCTGGACTACCTCGCTGAATCGTTGCGCCTGCTGCGCCCCGGCGGGCTCGTCTGCTTCGAGGGCGTCTTCGCCGACGGCCGGACCGTCGACTCCGGTCCGCAGCCCGCCGATGTGCTGCACATTCGTGACCTGCTGCGCACCGTGCGCGAGAGCCAGGACCTGATGCCGTCGTTGCTCCCGGTGGGCGACGGGCTGCTCTGCGCCGTCAAACGCTGACCGCCGCGTGCGCCCCGGCCCCGCGGGCACCCCGGACATAGCACTGCCCCGGCATGTCTTTACGATGCCGGGGCAGTGAAAAAGTGTGGGCGCTTCCGCGTCAGCCGACGACCTTCTTCAGGGCGTCGCCGAGTGCATCGGCCTCGTCCGGAGTCAGTTCGACGACAAGTCGTCCGCCGCCTTCGAGCGGAACGCGCATGACGATGCCCCGCCCCTCCTTGGTCACCTCGAGCGGGCCGTCGCCCGTCCGCGGCTTCATGGCCGCCATGCTCGTTCCCCTTCCTGAAACCAGCTCATCGCAGCCGACAACCCAGGTGTCACCGGCATCGAACACATTGCTTCCAGGCCATTATCCCGCATGGCAGGACCCGATGACCAACATCGGTCTGCATCGCTTGCGCAACGCGCGCCCGCAAAACCACTCAATTCGGCGATGTGGCTGCGATACTGCGCCGCCTCTTACGCCCCCAGGCCCAGGAATTCTTTGACGCAGGTCACATATCTCCCCTCATGTCGGAGCCCGATGATCTCCGTCATGCTGGGCTCGGACAAAGATGACCGGCGCAGGACCACTGGAGGGGATTCACCATGGCCGACACCGTGCTCTACGAGGTGAGCGACGGGCTCGCGACCATCACGCTCAACCGCCCCGAGGCGATGAACGCGATGAACGTCGAGGCCAAGGTCGCTCTGCGGGAGGCGGTGCGGTCGGCCGAGTCGGACCCCGCGGTCCGCGCCGTCCTGCTCACCGCGACCGGGCGCGCCTTCTGTGTGGGACAGGACCTGAAAGAACACGTGGGTTCCCTCATGGCGGACCGCGCGGCGGGCACCGGACAGACGATGAGCACGGTGCGGGAGCACTACAACCCCGTCCTGCGCGCGCTCACCGGAATGGCCAAGCCGGTCGTCGCGGGCGTCAACGGCGTCGCGGCCGGTGCGGGACTCGGCTTCGCGCTCGCCGCCGACTACCGGATCGTCGCGGACACCGCGCGGTTCAACACGTCCTTCGCCGGGGTCGCGCTGACCGCCGACTCGGGCGTCTCCTGGACGCTGCAGCGCGTGATCGGCCCCGGCCGCGCCGCCGACCTGCTGCTGTTCCCGCGCAACATCGGCGCACAGGAGGCGTACGACCTGGGCATCGCCAACAAGGTCGTCCCGGAGGCCGAGTTGGCCGCCGAGGCCCTGAAGGTGGCCCGCACCCTGGCCGAGGGCCCGACGCTCGCCTACGGGGCCCTCAAGGAGTCCCTCGCCTACGCGGCGGGCCACACCCTGGAGGAGGCCCTGGAGAAGGAGGACGAACTCCAGGCGAAGGCGGGCGCGTCCGAGGACCACGCGATCGCCGTCCAGGCGTTCCTGGACAAGGCCAAGCCCAAGTACCTCGGCCGCTAGAGCGGCGCTCCCAGGGCCCCTAGCGGCCCTGGGGGACGCGGATCACGCAGTCCTCCAGGTGGTCGTTCACCAGGCCGCAGGCCTGCATCAGGGCATACGCCGTGGTGGGGCCGACGAATCGGATGCCGCGCTTCTTCAGCTCCTTGGACAGGGCCGTGGACTCGGGCGTGATGGCCGGTACGTCGGCCAGCGCGCCCGGGGCCTTGCGGGAAGCGGGGTCCGGGGCGTGCGACCAGATCAGCTCGTCGAGATCGCCTTCGGCCCAGTCGGCGAGCACGCGCGCGTTGGCGAGGGTCGCGTCGACCTTGGCGCGGTTGCGGATGATGCCGGGGTCGGCGAGCAGCCGCTCCCGGTCGGCGTCCGTGAACCGGGCGACCTCGTCGATCCGGAAGCCGGCGAAGGCGGCGCGGAAGCCCTCGCGGCGGCGCAGGATCGTGATCCAGGAGAGGCCCGACTGGAAGGCCTCCAGGCAGAGCCGTTCGTACAGCGCGTCGTCGCCGTGGACCGGGCGGCCCCACTCCTCGTCGTGGTACGCCACGTAGTCCTCGGTCGAAAGTCCCCAGGGGCAGCGCAGTCTGCCGTCCGGGCCCGCCACCGCGTCGCCGCTCACTGGTCGTTCTCCTCTTCGGCCGCGTCCTTCGGAGTGTCCTGGTCCTGGGTCAACGTCGGCGGGGCGTGCGTCTTGAGGAGGCCGGGGCCGCCGACCGCGGTGGCCTGGGCGCCGGCGAGCGCCGCCTCGAGCTCCGCGATGTGGGCGTCGCGCTCGGCCAGTTCGGCGGCGAGGCGGCCCAGGGCGTCGTCCACGTCCGCCATGCGATAGCCGCGCAGAGTGAGCGGGAAGCGCAGGGCCTCCACGTCCGCGCGGCGCAGGGCGCGGTCGGGGGGCAGCGGGTCGGCGAACCGCTCGGCCGGCACGTCGGGCAGCGCGGCGCGCTCCCCGCCGCCGACCACGGCCAGCGTCACCGCGCCGACCACCACGACGAGGGCGATGACCAGGAACAAGAACAAGACCATCTCTTCAGGCCCCCACGCTCGACTGCCGTGTTCAAACTGTCAGGGTCTGATCGTGCCATGCGGCTGTGACAGTTAAGGTCGCAGGCGGCCGGACCACGGCACCGACGGAGGAGGTTCACAGGGGATGCTCAGGCTTGGCAGGCGTGAATTCGACGCGCACGAGCCGGTGATCATGGCGATCGTGAACCGGACCCCTGACTCCTTCTACGACCAGGGCGCCACGTTCCGCGACGAGCCCGCGCTCGCCCGCGTGGAGCAGGCGGTGGCGGAGGGCGCCGCCATCATCGACATCGGTGGGGTCAAGGCCGGTCCCGGTGAGGAGGTCACGGCGCGGGAGGAGGCCCGGCGGACGGTCGGTTTCGTCGCCGAGGTGCGCAAGCGGTTCCCCGACGTCGTCATCAGCGTCGACACCTGGCGGCACGACGTCGGCGAGGCGGTCTGCGAGGCGGGCGCCGATCTCCTGAACGACGCGTGGGGCGGGGTCGACCCCCGGCTCGCGGAGGTGGCGGCGCGCTACGGCACGGGCCTGGTGTGCACGCACGCCGGTGGCGCCGAGCCGCGGACCCGACCGCATCGGGTGACGTACGAGGACGTCATGGCCGACATCCTCTCGGTCACCCTCGGCCTGGCCAAGCGCGCGGTCGAGCTCGGGGTGCCGCGTGAGTCCGTGATGATCGACCCCGGGCACGACTTCGGGAAGAACACCCGGCATTCGCTGGAGGCGACGCGGCGGCTCGGGGAGATGGTGGAGACCGGGTGGCCCGTCCTGGTGTCGCTGTCCAACAAGGACTTCGTCGGGGAGACGCTCGACAAGCCGGTCAAGGAGCGCGTGGTGGGGACGCTGGCCACCACCGCGGTGTCGGCGTGGCTGGGGGCTCAGGTGTACCGGGTGCACGAGGTCGCCGAGACCCGGCAGATCCTGGACATGGTCGCGACCATCGCCGGGCACCGGGCCCCGGCCGTCGCCCGCCGGGGGCTGGCGTAGGACCCGGCCGGGCGGGCCGAGGAGAGCCCGCCCGGCGAGGCGCGGCGAGCTAGCGCCCGACTTCCTTGGTCACCAGGGTGACCGCCTCGTCCACGTCGTCCGTGATGTGGAAGAGGTGCAGGTCGTGCTCGGACGCCTTGCCGCCCGCGACCACCGTGTCGCGCAGCCAGTCGACGAGCCCGCCCCAGTACGCCGACCCGAAGAGGACGATCGGGAAGCGGGTCACCTTGCGGGTCTGGACGAGGGTGAGGGCCTCGAAGAGCTCGTCCAGGGTGCCGAGGCCGCCGGGCAGGACCACGA
Source organism: Streptomyces sp. NPDC055243 (assembly GCF_044544025.1). NCBI lineage: Bacteria > Bacillati > Actinomycetota > Actinomycetes > Kitasatosporales > Streptomycetaceae > Streptomyces > Streptomyces sp. NPDC055243. The sequence goes on along the minus strand of NZ_JBITWR010000009.1, from coordinate 94,643 downwards.
AGCCTTGCGCATACTTCACAAACATTGTCTTTCGCACAAAAAAGTAGCGAAAGTTCACGCCGATATCGACGTGTTCGTTGAGGCCCTGCTCGAAGGGCAGCTCGATGCCCAGGCCCACGGAGACGCCCTTGGCCTCGCGCGCTCCCTTGTTGGCCGCCTCCATGGCGCCGGGGCCGCCCCCGGTGATCACGGCGAAGCCCGCGTCGACCAGCGCCTTGCCGATGCGGACGCCCGCTTCGTACTCGGGCGAGCCGACCGGCGTGCGCGCCGAGCCGAAGACGCTGATGGCGCTGGGGAGTTCGGCGAGCGCGCCGAAGCCTTCCACGAACTCGGACTGGATGCGCATGACCCGCCAGGGGTCTGTGTGCACCCACTCCGACTCGCCCTCGGCGTCGGTGTCGAGGAGCCGCTGGTCGGTGGTGCCGGGGGTGATCTGCTCACGCCGCCGCACCACGGGCCCCAAGTGCTGCTCCTCCGGCGGGCCCTGCCCTTCTGGACTACCCATGAACGTCCCCTTCCGCTGACGGTCTTGCTCGACGTGCCGCTTCAGCGTAGGTCTACGGGCGTTACAGGCGTCGCATCCTCAACGGAACTCAGGATGTCAGCCAGGCGCTCAGCCGCTTCTCGGCCTCCGGGATCAGCGAGACCCGCACGCGCTCGTCGATCTTGTGGGCGAGCAGCGGGTCGCCCGGGCTGTAGTTCACCGCGGGCACGCCCAGCGCGCTGAAGCGCGAGACGTCCGTCCAGCCGAACTTGGGCTTCGCCTCGCCGCCGACCGCCGCCATGAAGGCCGCGGCGGCGGGGTGGTCGAGGCCGGGGCGCGCCCCGCCCGTGTGGTCGTCGACGATGAACTCGTCGATCTCGCAGTCGGCGAAGTACTCGCGCACGAAGGCGAGCGCCTCCTCCTCGCTGCGGTCCGGCGCGTAGCGGAAGTTCACGACGACCGTGCACTCGTCCGGGATGACGTTGGTGGCGACGCCGCCCTCGACGCGCACGGCGTTGAGTCCCTCGTGGAACTGGAGGCCGTCGACGACCGGCTTGCGCGGCTCGTACGCGGCGAGCTTCGCCAGGATCGGCGCGGCCTTGTGGATCGCGTTCGAGCCCATCCACGCGCGCGCGGAGTGCGCGCGCGTGCCCTTCGTCTTCAGGAGGACCCGCAGCGTGCCCTGGCAGCCGCCCTCGACCTGGTTGTCCGTGGGCTCCAGGAGGATCGCGAAGTCGCCCGCGAGCCAGTCGGGGTGCGCGTCGGCGACGTGGCCGAGGCCGTTCAGGTGGGCGGCGACCTCTTCGTTGTCGTAGAAGACGAAGGTGAGGTCGCGGTTCGGCTCGGTCACGGTCTGCGCGATGCGCAGCTGGATCGCGACGCCCGACTTCATGTCGCAGGTGCCGCAGCCCCACAGGACGCCGTCCTCGTCCAGGCGGGAGGGCACGTTGTCCGCGATCGGGACCGTGTCGATGTGCCCGGCGAGGATCACGCGCTCGGCCCGGCCCAGGTTCGTGCGCGCCACCACGTTGTTGCCGTGCCGGTCCACCGTGAGGTGCGGCAGGCGGCGCAGGGCCGTCTCGATGGCGTCGGCGAGGGCTTTCTCCTGGCCGCTCGGCGAGGGGAAATCGACCAGCTGGGCGGTGAGCGCGGCGGCGTCGAGCGTGAGGTCGAGCGACGGATCGTGTGAGGTCTGGGCCATGGCTTCGACCCTAACGCCCCTCGGCCCACCGCCCTGTCGGTGACCTCCAGTACCTTGGTCGCGTGCCTGAGCCCCCCACCCTCGTCCGGCGCGGCCGCCTCCTCCGTATCGGGGCCGCCGTCGCGGTCCTCTGCGCGCTCGTGGCCTATGTGGTGGTGCAGTACGTCTTCGGGGGCAAGGCCGCCCCCCGCTGCCAGGTCGTCTCGGGCAACGGGGACGGGGCGTCGTACGAATTCGGCGCCGAGCAGGCCGAGAACGCGGCGACGGTCGCCGCCGTGGGCACCTCCCGCGGCATGCCGGAGCGCGCGGTCACGATCGCCCTGGCGACGGCCCTTCAGGAGTCGGGCCTGCGCAACATCAGCCACGGCGACCGGGACTCGCTCGGCCTCTTCCAGCAGCGGCCCTCGCAGGGCTGGGGCAACGAGAAGCAGATCATGGACCCCGCCTACTCGGCGGCGCGCTTCTACGCCCACCTGAAGGACGTCCCGGGCTATTCACGGCTCCCCCTGACCGTCGCCGCGCAGCGCGTGCAGCGCAGCGGCTACCCCCAGGCGTACGCGAAGCACGAGCCGGACGCGGCGCTGCTCGCCGCCGCGCTGACCGGCCGCGCCCCCGCCACCCTCACCTGCGAGGGCCGCACGGCCGACGAGCCGGGCGATCCGGCGAAGGTGCGGGCCGCCCTGGCCCGGGACTTCGGCCGTGACGTGTCGCCGGAGAGCGGCCGCGGCGGCGCGGTCACCGTGCCGGTGGACGCGCAGGGCGGCGGTGACCAGCGGGGCTGGGAGCTCGCGCACTGGGCGGTGGCCCAGGCGTCCACGCTCGGCATCGAGCGCGTCGCGTACGGCGGCCGGGAGTGGAGCGCCACGGATTCCGGGAAGGAATGGCGCAAGCCGGGCAAGGCGGACAAGGGCAGCCGTCACCCCGACGCCGGAAGCGGCGCGGGCGAGGTCCGAATCGTCCTTGGGCAGCAGTACGGCGGGTCACCCGATCGGGGCACGTCGATCACGCACAGGCAACGTGCCGCCCAGACTTTCGCGCACCACGGCCCGCATACGCCAAACCCCTTGCGAACACAGGGCATTGACGATTCAGCAGGCCCTCAAGAGCTGATCCATTTGCCCGTTTTTATCCACAGCCGATAATGCGATGCATTGCCAACTCTTTACGTTGGCCCACCGCAACCTTCGAGGGCTTCGAGCGGTAGTCACTGCGTCCAAGCGCCGGGCCCCATCCGGCCGGACACACCAACGTTCTCTCCCGTCTGAAGGAGCATCATGTCCCTCCCCCTGACCCGCCGGATCGCCCGCGCCGCGCTGCTCATCGCAGCGGGGGCGGCTCCCGTGGTCGGTGCGGCCGGCTCCGCAAGCGCCGCCGAACTTCCGGCCACCCCCGACCTGGGCGGCGTGACCGCCCTCGACGGTGCCGGTCTGGGCAACACCGTCGACGGCGCGGCTCAGAACACCACCGGTCTCGCGGGTGAGACCGGCAGCAAGGCCGTGAAGAAGGGCGTCCCGACCGCGGGCAAGGTCGTCGGCTCGGGCGCCAGGACCACGACTCCGGTCGCCCAGAAGGCCGCGGGCGACCTCGCGGGCAACGCCGGTGACGTGGTCGGCGAGACCGCGGGCACGGCCACCAAGGGCGGTCTGCCCACCGACGCCGTCGGCGAGGGCCTGCCGACGGACTCCGTCACCAAGGGCGGCCTGCCCACCGACCAGCTGCCGGTCAAGAGCCTGCCGCTCGGCTGACCGCCGCGCACCTGACGAGGAGGGCCCGGAGCCACTGGCTCCGGGCCCTCCTCGCGTACGCCCCCCTCGCGTACGACCCCCTCGGCCTCACCCGTCCCCCTGCGCCTCGACGAGGACCTCCCCCGCCGCCGTACGGAAATACAGCACCGAACGCCCCGTACGCCGCCTGCGCACGAGCCCCGCGTCCAGCAGCACCCGCAGGTGGCGGCCCACCGAGCCCAGCCCCTGTCCCGTCAACGTCACCAGCTGCGAGGTGCTCTTCGGCGCCGCGAGCAGCACGAGGACCGTCGCCCGCCCCGGCCCCAGGAGCCTGCCCAGCGGCTCCGGCACCGCTGCCGCCCGGTCGGCGTCCGCGAGCGCCCCGGAGCACGGGTACACCACCGCGTACCGGTCCGCCGCGTCCCACGACACCCAGCTCTGCCGCGGCGTCACCGGCACGAAGAGCAGGCGCGCCCCGGAGATCTCGCGCGGCGGGTAGTCGTGGGTGTTGACCTGGAGCCTGCTCTCCCCCAGCCAGCGCATCCCCGGCCGCATGCCGTTCAGCGCCTCGGCCCAGCCGCCCTGGCTCAACTGGGCGGTGCGGGCGACGACATCGGCCTCGATGACCGTACGGACGCGGGGCCAGCGCGGCAGCACCGTCCGAGTCCACACCCACTCCAGGAGGTCGGCCAGCCGCTCGGCGAAGCGGCCTGCGCGCAGCAGCTGTGCCGGGAGCGGTCCGCCGAAGGAGACCGCCAGGTGCGCGCGGGCCGTCGCGTCGGGGGTCTCGCGGACCCGCGCCAGCTCATCGGCGAAGTCGGCCGACGACGAGTCGCCCTCGCCCGTGGGCGTCGGCGTGAGGAAGTCAGCGATCCAGCGGGTGCGGTCGCCGCGCGCGGCCCGTACGAGATCCCCGAGGCCGGGCTCCGCGGCCAGGCGCTCGCGGTAGGCGGTCAGATGGGCGTCGAGCCAGGCCCGCTCCCCCGGATGCGTCGCCGAACGCCGCTCCAGCAAGAAGAGGCTCGCGGTGGCCTCGGCCAGCGGCGAGACGACGAAGCGGCTGCCCGCGAGGGTGTCCGCGTTGACCTGCCACCAGCCCATGCCGCCACCCCGCTGCCCGCGCACCTTTCGCCACCGCGCGAAACATTAACGCCTGCGGATGCCGCCCCCGAAGACTCCCGGCATGCGCACCTACCGCGAGCTCTTCCGCACCCCGGAGTTCACGCCCTTCTTCCTGACCGCCTCCTTCCAGGTGGCGGCCCAGACGGTGAGCGGCCTCGCCCTCGGCACGCTGATCTACGACAGGACCGGCTCGCCGCTGCTCTCCGCCCTCGGCATGTTCGGCCCCTCGCTGGCCCAAGTACTGGGCGCCACGGCCCTGCTGTCGGCCGCCGACCGGCTGCCGCCGCGCGCCGCGACGGCGGGCCTCGCGCTGGTCTTCGGCGTGGCCACCGCCGCGCAGGCCCTGCCAGGCCTGCCGCTGTGGGCCGCCTTCGCGCTGCTCCTGGGCCTTGGGACGCTGTCCTCGCTCGGCGGCGGTGTGCGCTACGGGCTGCTGAACGAGATCCTCGCCAGGGAGGGCTTCCTGCTCGGCCGCTCCGTGCTGAACATGTCCGGCGGCACGATGCAGATCTGCGGCTTCGGGCTCGGCGGCGTCCTGGTCGCCACGCTCTCGGCGCGCGGCACGCTGCTCGCGGGCGCCGGTCTCTACCTCGCGGCGGCGGTCGTCGCGCGCTGCGGGCTGCGCCGCAGGGCGCCGCGCGCCACGGGCCGCCCCTCGGTCGCCGAGACCTGGCGCACGAACGCGCTGCTGTGGTCGTGCGGACACCGCCGCACGGTGTACCTCGCGCTCTGGGTGCCCAATGGGCTGATCGTCGGCTGCGAGTCCCTCTTCGTGCCGTACGCGCCCGGTGACGCCGGGCTGCTCTTCGCCTTCGCCGCGTTCGGGATGCTCGTCGGTGACGTGCTCGCCGGACGGCTCCTGTCGCGCCGGTGGCGGGAGCGGCTCGCCGCGCCGCTTCGGCTGCTGCTCGCCGTCCCGTATCTGCTCCTCGCGGTGCGGCCGGGGCTGCCCTTCGCGCTGACGGCGGTCGCGCTCGCCTCGGTCGGGTTCTCGGCGAGCCTGCTGCTCCAGGAGCAGCTGATGGCCCTGACGCCGGACGAGTCGAGCGGGCACGCCCTTGGCCTGCACGCGTCCGGGATGCTCACGATGCAGGGCGTGGGCGCCGCGCTCGCGGGCGCGGTGGCCCAGCTGACGTCGGCGCCGGCCGCCATGGCCGTGCTCGCCATGGCGTCCGTCGCCGTCACGCTCGCCCTCGCGCCGGGCCTGCGGTCAGCGGCTCAGGCGAGCCGCTCGACCGCCGCGGCCACCCGCTCGTCCGTGGCGGTCAGCGCGACACGTACGAAGCGGTCGCCCGCCGGGCCGTAGAAGTCGCCGGGGGCCACGAGGATGCCCAGGCCCGCGAGGTGCCCGACGGTGTCCCAGCAGGACTCGTCGCGGGTCGCCCACAGGTACAGGCTCGCCTCGCTGTGCTCGATGCGGAAGCCGTGCTTCAGGAGGGCCTCGCGCAGGGCGGTGCGCCGGGCCAGGTACCGCTCGCGCTGCTCGCGCACGTGCTGGTCGTCGCCGAGCGCCGCGACGACCGCCGCCTGCGTCGGCGCGGACGTCATCATGCCGCCGTGCTTGCGGATCTGCAGCAGGTCGCCGAGGACGCCCGCGTCACCGGCGACGAACGCGGCTCGGTAGCCCGCGAGGTTCGACCGCTTGGAGAGCGAGTGGACGGCGAGGAGTCCCTCGAACGAACCACCGCACACGTCCGGGTGCAGGACCGAGACGGGCTCCGCGTCCCAGCCCAGCTCCAGGTAGCACTCGTCGCTCACGATGAGCACGCCGTGCTCGCGCGCCCAGGCGACCGTGCGGGTCAGCTCGTCCTTGGACAGGACGCGACCGGTGGGGTTCGAGGGCGAGTTGAGCCAGAGCAGCTTGAGGTTCGTGGGGTCGAGATCGGTGGGGTCGTCGTACGCGACGTACTCCGCGCGGGCCAGACGCGCGCCCACCTCGTACGTCGGGTAGGCGAGGCGCGGGTAGGCGACGACGTCGCCCGGGCCCAGGCCCAGCTGCGTCGGGAGCCAGGCCACCAGCTCCTTGGAGCCGACGATCGGCAGCACGTTCCGGTGCGTCACGTCGCGTGCGCCAAGGCGCCGCTCGCACCAACCGGTGATCGCGTCGCGCAGCTCGGGCGTGCCCCAAACCGTCGGATAGCCCGGCGAGTCCGCCGCCGCGACCAGCGCTTTCTGGATCAGCTCCGGGACCGGGTCGACCGGGGTGCCCACCGACAGGTCGACGATGCCGCCGGGGTGGGCGGCCGCCGTGGCCTTGTAGGGCTCGAGCTTGTCCCAGGGGAAGGTGGGAAGGCGGCCGGTAAGACCGGAGACTACGGACACGTGCTGACTCCCGTGCTGCGTGTATGGACAAATGCCCCGGTCCCGTACAGCGACGAATGCCGTACGGGACCGGGGCGGCGCTTCAAGCTGCCGTTACTGGTTCTGCGGCGGCAATGCGGCGATGAAGGCGTGGTCGCGCTCGATCAGGCCGAGCTTGCTGGCACCACCGGGCGAACCGAGCTCGTCGAAGAACTCGACGTTCGCCTTGTAGTAGTCCTTCCACTCTTCCGGAGTGTCGTCTTCATAGAAGATCGCCTCGACCGGGCAGACCGGTTCACAGGCTCCGCAGTCGACGCATTCGTCCGGGTGGATGTACAAGGACCGGGAGCCCTCGTAAATGCAGTCGACCGGGCACTCCTCGATGCACGCCTTGTCCTTGACGTCGACACAAGGCTGCGCGATGACGTATGTCACGCTGTCGTTCCTCCTCGATACGGGCGTTGGCGGGCCGTCTTCAGGCTCCGCTCGCCTGGCGCGCGGGAGCGCGGCGTCGTCGATGCCCGCCTCTAGTATCTCCGTTCCCGGGCGTGATCCGAACAGGAGGGGCGTACAGAGCTGTGGAATTCACTGCGGGCGGACGGCTTGAGGTCCGTATCACCCCTGCTGACGTGGGCAGACGCGTGTCGGTCCGACGCCTCAACGACAGGTCGAGGACGGCCGGTAAGTTCACTGACACGGTGGGTGTTCTCACATCGTGGGACGATGGTGTGGTACTGATCACACGCCGTGACGGCGAGCGTGTCCGCATCGTGGAGAGCGACCTGGTGGCGGGCAAGGTGGTCCCCGCGGCCCCGGCCCGCAGGCGCGGCCCCGCGGCGACGTACGCGGAGCTGGCCCGGGCGGCCGCGCGGGCCTGGCAGCCCGTGGAGAGCGAGCCGCTCGGCGAGTGGCAGCTGCGGGCGGCGGGCGGCTTCACCCGGCGGGCCAACTCGGTGCTGCCGACGGGCGATCCGGGACGACCTCTTAACGAGGCACTCGCGTACGTACGTCAGTGGTACGAGGAGCGGGAGCTGCCCGCCTACATACAGACCGCGACCGGGGCCGAGGGCACCCAGGAGCTGCTCTGCGCGGAGCTGGAGGAGCGGGGCTGGGAGCGCGAGGTGAGCTCGGAGATCCACGTCGGCGCGCTCGCGCCGCTCGGCGATCCGGACCTGCCCGACACGACCGTGGAAAGGGTGCATCTTTCACGCTCTTTCGACGAGGCATGGCTGCGGCGGTACAAGCGATTCGGGGTCCCGGGACCTCATGTGCTCAAGGTGCTGGCGGGCGGCCCCTCGGTGTGGTTCGCTTCCGTGCCCGGGGCCTCATCCGACGCGGGGCCCGCGGCCATCGGGCGCTGCGTCGTGGACGGGCGCTGGGCGGGATTCATGGCGGTCGAGGTGGATCCGGCGCACCGCAGGCAGGGACTTGCGACCGCGGTGATGGCCGCGCTGTCCCGGCAGGCGCTCGCCGAAGGCGCTTCGGCGGCCTGGCTACAGGTCGAGGACGACAACGAAGGTGCGCGGAAGCTGTACGGCGGGCTTGGCTTCGCCGCTCACCACACGTACCACCACTATCGATACCCGTCGGCCCGGTAGCTCTACCGGGCCGGCTCGGTAAGTAAGGCACGAGGCACGCATGCACGAGGAGTCAAGGACTGCCGCGTCCCGGCGGCGGTTCGCTGAGGAGGCCAGGTCCGAGCGGCCCGACCTGTCCCTGCTGTGCCTCCTGCTGAGCGCGGAGGCGGACCCCGAACTCGGTGACGACGGCATCGACGCGGCACAGATCGAGCTCGACCGGCTCGCCGGGCTGCTGCCCTACCGCCCCGGCGGGGCCCGGGAGTGGGCGGCGGCGCTCGCCGAACTCCTGGGCGCGCGGTGCGGGTTCATGGGGACGCCAACCGACTACCAGCGGCTGGAGTCCTCCCTCCTGCACGAGGTGCTCCAGCGCCGCCGCGGGCTTCCGATCCTGCTCTCGGTGGTGTGGATCGAGGTGGCACGCCGGGCGGGCGCGCCCGTCTACGGCGTCGCGCTGCCCGGTCACTTCGTGGTCGGCTTCGGCGCCCGTGACGAGCAGGTGCTGACCGATCCGTTCGCCGGTGGGCGGCTTTTGACGGGCGAGGACGCGGAGCTGCTGGTGGCCGGTTCCTCGGGCGGCACGGTGTCCTCCTCGATGCTGACGCCCGCCGATCCGCTCAACATCGTGCTGCGCATCCTCAACAACATCCGCGCGTGGGCCGCGGCCCGCCCCGAGCGCTCGGACGTCGCCCTCTGGGCGGTCGAGCTCTCCCTGCTGCTGCCGTCGCATCCGGCGCGACTGCGCTACGAACGGGCCCAACTCCTCGTCCAGCGCGGCGACTTCCTCGCGGGCGCGGCGGAGCTGGAGACCTACGCCGACGTGGTGACGACGGTGGAGCCGACCACGGCGGACCGCGTGCGGGACCAGGCACGGGCCGCGCGGGCCATGCTCAACTGACCGCTCCCGTGCGGGCGTAGCGCCCCGGAGCGATGCCCACCACCCGCTTGAAGTGCCGGGTGAGGTGCGACTGGTCGTAGAAACCGGCGGCGATCGCCACCTCCCCCGGCCGCTGACCGGCCAGCAGGAGACGGCGGGCGCGGTCGACGCGGCGGGACATCAGGTACTGGTGCGGCGCGATGCCGAAGGCCCCGCTGAAGGCGCGCACGAGGTGGCTGGGGTGGGCGTGGACCAGGCGTGCGGCCTCGTCCAGGCTCACGCCGTCGAGCAGCCGCGCGTCGAGGAGGTCGCGGAGGTCGTGGGCGACGCCCCTGCCGGGGGTGTCGGGGATGCCGGTGGTGAGCCTGGGGCGCAGGTGGCCGCGCAGCCGCTCGCTGATCAGCGCAAGGCGGCTCTCGGCCTCCAGCTCGTCGCCCCGGCGCGCGAGGGCCGCGTGCAGCTGGCCCACGCGCTTGCGCAGGACGGGGTCGACCAGGTCGGGGCCGTCCACCGCGGGGCCGATGAAGCCGGCGTCCAGCTGCGTCATGTCCAGGTAGAGCACGCGCTTGCGGAAGCCGTCGGGGGTGGCGGGCGAGCCGTTGTGCGGGACCTGCGGCGGGAGCAGCGAGACGGTGTCGCCCGGGGTGCCGTGCTCGTGGCGGTCCAGGTCGTAGCGGACGGCTCCGTCGTCCACGATCAGCAGCGTCCACGCGTCGTGGACGTGCATCGGATAGGCGTGCTCGGTGAAATGGGCGTGGAAGACCTCCACCACACCCGCGACCGGCGGGCGCCATGCGGATATCTCCTGCCGGGCCACCATGCAAGAAACGTACAAGACGCGGCGTCGGACGGCTCGGCAGTCTTGAGGCATGAGAACCACCGCTGAGACACAGACCGCCGAGACCGCGGGCGCCGGGGCGCAGAGGCAGGGCAGCACGGGTGAGACGCGGACCGCGGGCGTCACGGGCGAGGCGCCCGTCCGCTTCGACACGAAGATCGCCGTCCTGCTCCGTGACGACCTGGAGACCTGGCAGCGCCTCAACGTGACGGCGTTCCTGGTCAGCGGGCTCGGCACGGCGGCGCCCGAGGTGATCGGCGAGCCGTACGAGGACGCCGACGCCACCCCCTACCTGCCGATGTTCCGCCAGCCCGTCCTGGTCTTCGAGGGGTCGAAGGAGACGCTGACCGCCGCGCACGGCCGCGTCCTGTCCCGTTCGCTGCCGAGGGCGGTCTTCACCTCGGACCTGTTCGCCACCGGCAACGACCGGGACAACCGGGCGGCGGTGCGGGCCGTGCCCGGTGATCAGCTCGACCTGGTGGGGATCGCCGTCCACGGTCCGCGCAACGCCGTCGACAAGGTCCTCAAAGGGGCCCGGATGCACCCTTGACCGACGCGGGCGGCACGGCGGGGTGAGATCGGAGCGCTATCGATCGGCCCGGCAGGGCACGAAGCACCTATGCACCCCCAATCCCTGGAGCGGCGACGCCTCTTCGCCGATCAGGCACGGTCGGCGCGGCCCGATCTCGCGCAGCTGTGCCTGCTGATCGGCGCGGAGGCGGACCCGGATCTCGACGAAGCGGGCATGCGTGCGGCGCGGCGCATCCTCGACCGCCTTGCCGACCAGCTGACCGAGCGGCTGCCCGACCAGACCGGCGGCCCCCGGTCCTGGGCGCTCGCGCTGGCCGAACTGCTCGGCACGCGCTACGGGTTCAAGGGCAGGCCCGGCGACTACCAGCACCTCCGGTCCGTGCTCCTGCACGAGGTGCTGCGCAGACGCAGGGGCCTGCCCATCCTGCTGTCGGTGGTGTGGATCGAGGTGGCACGCCGCGCGGGCGTGCCCGTCCACGGGGTGGCCCTGCCCGGTCACTTCGTGGTCGGCTTCGGCACCCGCGACGAGCAGGTGCTCGCCAATCCCTTCGCGGGCGGGCACCTGCTGTCCTACACGGACGCGGAGTTGATGGTGGCGGGCGCCACCGGCGCGCCGCTCGCGCCGTCGATGCTGAGCCCCGCCGGGCCCCTCGACATCGTGCTGCGCGTCCTCAACAACATCCGCGCGTGGGCCGCGGCCCGCCCCGAGCGCTCGGACGTCGCGCTCTGGGCGGTGGAGCTCTCCCTGCTGCTGCCGTCGCACTCCGACCGGCTGCACTACGACCGGGCCCAACTCCTCGTCCAGCGCGGCGACTTCCTCACCGGCGCGCTGGAGATCGAGACGTACGCCGACGCCCTGGCCGCCACCGACGAGGCGACGGCGGTGCGGCTGCGCCAGGAGGCGCACGGGGCGCGGGCGATGCTGAACTGACCCATCAGGACGGGCGGTTCAGAGCCAGCCCTTGTCCCGGGCGACCTTGACCGCCTCGGCGCGGTTGCGCACGGCCAGCTTCTGGATCGCCGTCGAGAGGTAGTTGCGGACCGTGCCCGGGGAGAGGTGCAGGGCCGTGGCGAGTTCGGCGTTGGTGGCGCCGTCGGCCGCCGCGCGCAGGACCTCGCGCTCGCGGTCGGTCAGCGGGTTCGCGCCCCCGGCGAGCGCCGCGGCCGCGAGCGTGGGGTCGATGACCCGCTCCCCCGCGAGGACCTTGCGGACCGCGGCGGCGAGCTGCGCCGCGGGCGCGTCCTTGACGAGGAAGGCGTCGGCGCCCGCCTCCATGGCGCTGCGCAGATAGCCGGGGCGGCCGAAGGTGGTGAGCACCACGATCTTCAGCTCCGGGAGCGCGGCGCTGAGTTCGGCCGCCGCCTCGATGCCCGTGCTGCCGGGCATCTCGATGTCGAGCAGCGCCACGTCCACCGCGTGTTCGCGCGCCGCCGCCAGGACCTCGTCGCCGCGGGCCACCTGGGCGACCACCTCGATGTCCGGCTCCAGGCCGAGCAGCGCCGCGAGCGCCTCGCGGACCATCGACTGGTCCTCGGCGAGGAGCACCCTGACGGCGGGGCCCGCACTGTTCGTCCTCATGCGGAGGATCCTAGAGCCGAAGATCCCGAAGCGGAGCCGCCGCCCTCGTCGGCGCCGCTCTGGCCCGCGCCGTCGCCCTCACCCAGCGGCACCCGGACCGTGAGCCTGAAGCCCTTGCGGTCGCCGGGCCCCACGTCGAGGACGCCGCCCACCGCCTCCACGCGCTCGGTCAGACCCGCCAGGCCGTTGCCCTGGGCCGTGCCGGAGCCGCCCCTGCCGTCGTCCTCCACCGACAGCTCGACCACAGGGCCGTCCAGGGTGTGCCGCGACGTGAACGCCACCGTGCAGCGGCGCGCACCGCTGTGCCGCACGACGTTCGTCACCGCCTCGCGCAGCGCCCAGGCCAGCGCCGTCTCGCCCTGCTCGGCGGGCAGCACGGCGGGCGCCTGAAGCGGTACGTCGGCCTCGACACCGGCGGCGGTCAGCGCCGTGCGGGCGCCCGCGAGCTCGCCGGCCAGGGTGCGCCTGCGGTAGCCGGAGACCGCCTCGCGCACGTCCACCAGGGCCTGGCGGCTGACCTGCTCGATGTCGGCCACCTGCCGCGCGGCCTTGTCGGGGTGGTCCGGGAGCATCCGCCCGGCCAGCTCGCTCTTCAGGGTGATCAGGGAGAGCGAGTGGCCGAGGAGGTCGTGCAGATCGCGGGCGAGCCGCAGCCGCTCCTCGTTGGCGGCCAGTTGGGCGACGGTGGCCCGTGCCTGGCGCAGCTCGATCGTCGTACGGACCAGCTCGCGTACGCCGGTCATCGCGAAGCCGACCAGGAGGGTCAGCACGGCGAGGCTGCCGAGCAGGTCCTTGACGCTGTCGGTGCGCAGGCCGACCGCGATCATCACGCCGGTGACGGCCGGGATGACCCACATCGCGTGCCGCATCGGCAGCACGGCCCCCGCGGACACCGCCACGTACACGAAGAGCCCCAGCCAGGCCGTGCCGAAGGCGAACGACAGGACGACGGCCAGCACGAGCAGCGTGCCGAACGACACGTGCACCGCACGCCAGTCGAACACCTGGGAGGTGTAGCGGAAGACCAGGGCCAGATAGCAGGCCACGAAGGCCGCAAGGCCCAGCCAGCCGAGCACCGTGGCCGCCCCGCCACGGTCCGTCCCCAGCAGGTCCTCCACCGGACTGGCCATGAAGACCAGCCAGATGCCGATCCACAGCGCCTTGGTCAGGAGCTGGCGGCGGTCCGCCACCGGACGGCCGAAGCTGTGCAGGGGGTGGCTCCGCTCGGTGCAACCGTCGGTGTCCTTCACGCCTTCGATGTGTCCTTCCGGTACAGCCATGCCGCGCCGCCCGCGAAGAGGACGAAGTACCCGACGAGGAGCGCGATGTCCTTGGCGTGCGGGGCGTCGCCCAGTTCGATGGCCTGTCCGAGGGCAGCGTACGCATGGGTCGGCAGCCAGGTCGCGATGTCACTCAGCCACTGCGGGAAGGTGGCCGTGGGCATCCACAGGCCGCCGAGCACGGAGAGCCCGAAGTACACGATCATCGTGATGGGGCGGACCGCGTCACCGGTCGCGAGATAGCCGATGGCCACACCGAGCGCGGCGAAGCAGAGGCTGCCCGCCCAGATCGCGCCGGTCAGCGCCAGCCACTGCCAGGCCTCCAGGCGTACGTCCTTGACGGCCGCGGCGACCACGAACACCACGACGATCGACGGCAGGCTGACCACGGCGGCGCTCGCCGTCTTGGCGATCACATAGCCGCGTCCCGGCAGGCTGGTCAGGCGCAGCTGGCGCACCCAGCCGCTCTCGCGCTCCTTGGCGATGCGCTCGCTGTTGCCCATGAGGACGGCGGTGAGGGCGCCGAACGACGCCATCGACACCATGAAGAAGGCGGGGAGCGCGAGTCCGCTGTCGCCGACCATCTCCGTGCCGCTCCGGCCGCCCGCGATGATCAGGAAGAGCATCGAGGGATAGATCACCGAGAAGAACAGGAACTTCTTGTTGCGCAGGGCGCGGACGATCTCCAGCTTGATCAGCATGTCCCGGCCTCCTTCTTGGCCTCCTCGGCCTCGGTGATCGCCACGAAGGCCTGCTCCAGGCCGAGTCCCGCGACTTCGAGGTTGCGGGGGTAAAGGCCGAGCCCGTACAGCGCGTGCACGGTGGCGTCGGCGTCCGTCGACTGGAGCCGTACGGTGTGCCCGGAGACGTCCACGGCGGTGAGGAAGGGCAGGGCGCCGAGCTTCTCCGCGAGCGCGGCGTCCAGCTCCGGCAGGTCGAAGGAGACCTTCCGCGCCCCGGCCTCCGCCTTGATCTCGGCGGCCGTGCCGTCCGCGAGGATTCGGCCGCGGTGCAGGACCAGGACCCGGTCCGCGATCGCGTCGGCCTCTTCCAGGTAGTGCGTGGCGAAGAGGACCGTGCGGCCCTGGTCGGCCTGCTCGCGCATGGTGGCCCAGAAGGCCTGGCGCACGGTGACGTCCATGCCGGTGGTCGGCTCGTCCAGGACGATCAGGTCGTTCGCGCCGGCGGTCGCGAGTGCGAACCGCACGCGCTGCTCCTGACCGCCGGAGAGCTTGTTGACCTTGCGGGCGGCGAGCTGGGTGATGCCCGCGGCGGCCAGTACGTCGTTCACGCGGTACGGCCTGGGGTGCAGATCGCAGGCGAGCCGCACCAGCTCGCGGACGGTGACGTCCTCCATCAGGCCGCCGCTCTGCAGCATCGCGCCGACCCGGCCCGCGGTGATCGCCTCACGCGGACTCGTGCCGAAGACGCGCACGGTCCCGCTGTCCGCGTTCCGCAGGCCGAGCAGGAGGTCGAGCGTGGTGGACTTGCCCGCGCCGTTCGGCCCGAGGAGGGCGACGGTCTCGCCGGGGTGGAGATCGAGCGTGAGGGAGTCCACGGCGCGGACGTCCCGGAAGCTCTTGGTCACCTGGTCGAAGCTCACCGCGGTGACGGGCGGTGCTGCGGTCGTCGTCATGTGATCCATCGTCGCCAGGGGCGGCCGACGGCGGCAGTGTCGTGTGTGCCGGGTCCGGGATGACAGATGTCATGCCGGAGGTCGTGCGGAAGGCCGGACGGTTCACTTCCGTGAGCCGTCCGGCCTCCGAGTGCGTGCGGGAATCAGCTGGCGTTGGTCTCGATGACGCCGATCCGCTCCGCCGGCGTCTTGCCGAGCAGCGCCTTGTTCATGGCCTGGGCCACGTCCGTCGGCTGGACCGGCGTCTTGTCGCCGTTGCCGCGCTGGATCAGGATGCCGTCGAAGACGTTGCCGTACAGCTTCTTGAGCTCCGCGAGGTTGTAGTGCGCCTGCAGCGTGCCGTTGTCGAGGACCTTGGTCTCCAGGATCTTCGGCAGCGACTTCGAGGGGCCGAACGGGATCGAGGCGTTGCCCGCCTTGATCGTGACGTTGGCGGACATGGCGGGCTTCGCGAAGCGCGTCATGAACTTGTCGACCTCGGCGTTCGCGACGGTCGGCTTGCGGGTCGTGACGGGTACGTCGACGGTGCCGGCGCTGCCGGTCTCGACCTGCTTCTTGTAGCCCTCGGAGACGGCGGTCACCGACGCGTCGACGTCGATGCCCTTGCCCTCCTTG
Organism: Streptomyces sp. NPDC055243; assembly: GCF_044544025.1. Taxonomy (NCBI): domain Bacteria; kingdom Bacillati; phylum Actinomycetota; class Actinomycetes; order Kitasatosporales; family Streptomycetaceae; genus Streptomyces; species Streptomyces sp. NPDC055243. The sequence goes on along the minus strand of NZ_JBITWR010000009.1, from coordinate 78,878 downwards.
CCGTACACGGGGACGGCCTTGCCGGGCACGAACTTGACCGAGCCCTCCTTGGCCGAGCCCGAGCCGCCCGCGGCGCGCTCCAGGGCGGCCGCCAGCTTCTCCTCGTCCACGGGCATGACCGGCTCGGCGACGCGCTCGCCGCCGAAGAGCGATCCGATCACCGACACGGGGTTGTAGTCGCTGCCCGCCGCCTCGCGGACGGTGGCCTGGCTGTCCAGGGTCAGGCCCGCCTGGTCCGGCTTGAGCGTGACCGCTTCGCCGTCGACCGACAGCTTCAGAGGCTTGGCGACGCGCTCGCCGATCGCCCCGTCGAGCTTCTTGACGGCCTCGTCGCGCGTGCCGCCGCCGATGTCGACGCCGAGCACGGTGGTGCCCTTCGGCACGTCCGCGTGGTTCATCAAGAGACCGGCGCCGTAGGCACCGCAGGCCACGACGACGACCAGGACGCCCACGAGAACGAGCTTGTTGCGCCCCTTCTTCTTGGGCGGGGACGCGGCGACGGGCACGTTCGGCTGCACCGGCTCGGGCAGCTTGGGCGGGGTGTGCGGCACGGGTCCGTCGGTGTGCGGGCCCGCGGCGAACGGCGAGTTCTGGGCGGGCGGTACGACGGGGATGCCGCTGGTCAGGGTGTCGCCGGAGACGTTGGTCCCGGGCGAGGGCGCGCTCGGGCCGCCGGGGATGGAACCGGGGCCGCCGTGCACCGGACCGCCGCCCGGGCCCTGGAGGGGGCCCGCCTTCTGCGGCGTGAGGATGGCGGTGTCGTCGCCCATGGCGGGCGCACCGGCGCCCGCGCCCGAACGGGCGGCGGGGTTGGCCGGGTTGGGGCGGCTGCCCGGGTTGGGGCGGTTGCCGGGATTGCCGGGACTGCCCGAGTTCGGCGGTGCCATCGGGTTCGCCCGGCCTGCCGGGTTGGCCTGGTTCGCCGGGTGGGACGGGTCGCCGGAGCCCGGCGACATCGGACCGTCGCCGGTCACCGGGCCGCCGGTCGGGCCCGAGGGGCCGCGGCCGCCGTCACCGGCGCCGCCTCCGGAGAAGTACGGCAGGTCCCCGCGCTGCGGGTCGCCGCCCTGCGGCGCGCCCGTGCCGAGCGGGCCCGATGCCACGGCGCCGGACACGTCGAAGGAGCCCGTACCGGAACCGCCCGCTCCCTGACCGGACGGACCGGACGGACCGGACGGACCAGATGAACCGGATGAACCGTTCGAACCGGACGCGGCCGAACCGGTGGGTCCGGCCGAACCGTTCCCGCTCGGGCCCGCACCGCTCTTGCGCGGCGCGAACCAGTCGCTCGTCTTCTCCTCCGCCGGAGCGGAGGGCGACGAAGGACCGGAAGCGGAAGGTCCGGCAGGCGTGGAGCCCGCGCCGGACATCCCGGCGGAAGCGGGCCCTCCGGCACCGTTCGTGGACCCCGGACGCCCCGCGGTGTCCCCGGCGTCGGCCGCGTCCGCCGCCCGGCCGGGGGCCGCGCCCAGCGGACGCGAGGCACCCGCGTCGCTGTCCGTGACGGGCGTGCGCATGACGACCGGTGGGATGGGCCGCGACCCGGGGATGTTGATCCGGATACGCGTGGTCAGCGTGGTCTCGGTCTTGGGCTCGTCGGGCCGCTCGTCGGCGGCCTGCCGCTGCGCGCCCTCCGCGGCGCCGTCCGAAGCGGCGCCCTGTGCGGGGGAGCCGTACGGCGGCGTCCCCGAGGGGTAAGCGGCTCCACCGCGCCCCTGGGGCCCGGAGGACGAACTGTCAGTTTCACGACTCAAGGCAGGTTCTCCCGGTTGGCTCCGCCGCCCGTCTCGACCTCACTCGGGCGGCTCGGCGGCGCGCACCACCATACTGGCCGCCGTCGGCACTCATCCTGTGACCGCCGTCAAACCCGTGCGGTGCACGGGCTGAAGTGGTACGTCACTTGCCAAGTCGGGCGGCGGGCCCGCCTGGTTGCGGCCGCTGACCGAGGGTGGCACACATCACAGCGACCGCCATTCCGCCCAGCAGGAAGGCGTACGACCCGAGTCCCGCGCCGAAGAGGAAGTCTCCCTCGGGCCGGCTGGCCGTGAGCAGCATGACGGCGACGAGCCAGCCCGCCGCCGGCGCCACCGCCCCCGCTCTGGTGCCGATCGCCCGCGCCCCTCCGTAGAAGAGCCCGGCGGCCCCGAGGAGCGCGAGCAGCAACCCGCCCGGGAACCAGCCCCCTTGGACGAGCGCACCGGCCGTCCCGACGACGGCGCCCAGCACGAAGAGACCGGCGTAGGAACCGATGCGGCCGGGATTCAGCGGCTGGGCGAGTGCGCTGCCGCCCGGCGGTGCGGCGGCAGAACCGGAGGCGGAACCACGCGGTCCGGAAGGCGACGCCGAGGTCGCACGCGAACGAGTGCTCACAGCTTCGTCACCCCTTCGAGGTCCGCGTCTTCGAGCCCCGCGAACAGATCCGTCTCTCGCCCGCCGTCCACCGCACCGGCCTCTCCTCGCACCAACTCGTAGTACTCCACATCAAAGATCGGCTGCGCGAGCCCGTTCGACAGGACGAAGAGCGGACCCTGTACCTCGATCTGCGTGGCGTGCGCGCGCATCGCCGCCGCCTTCGCCCGCGCGAAGGCGGTCCCGTCGATCTCCGCCGTGATCCGTTCGTCCTCGGTCACACCGGGCACGTCCGCGACCACGCCGGGGGTCGTGAACGGCGAGTGCCGCAAGGCACCCTCCATCCACCGGAACCGCTCTTCGACGACGGAGCGCGGCGCGCGGTTCCAGTAGATCTTGGCAATGGTGTGCGGTTCACCAAGATCCGCCCGGAAGGCGCCCTCGGCCGCGAGGTCCGCGGCACGCATCGCGACCCGGTGGGCCTGGATGTGATCGGGGTGGCCGTATCCGCCGTTCGGGTCGTACGTCACGAGCACCTGGGGCCGCACCTCGCGGATCACCTCGACGAGGTGCGCGGCGGCGGCGTCGAGATCGGCGGACCAGAACGCGCCCGGCCGGTCGTTCTGCTCGATGCCCATCATCCCGGAGTCGCGGTAGCGGCCGGTGCCGCCGAGGAACCGATGGTCGGTGACCCCCAGCTCCTTCATGGCGGCGGCCAGCTCGCCGATCCGCTGCGGCCCGAGCGCGTCCTCGCGGTCGGGCGCGAGGTGGGCGAGCTCGGGCGGGATGACCTCGCCCTCCTCGCCCAGCGTGCAGGTCACCAACGTGACATGGGCGCCGTCGGCCACGTACTTGGCCATCGTCGCGCCATTGTTGATCGACTCGTCGTCGGGGTGCGCGTGCACGAGCAGCAGACGCCGGGCGGGCAGTTCCGTCATGGGACCACCCTACGAGCACCCCGCACAGTGATCAGAACGTGATGTGCCCGGCTCGAAAATGGATCAGAAATGGATCAGAACTTGATGTCGCCGATCATCCCCGCCACGTTCGTCGTCAGCTCGTTGATCGTCGGGGCGATGGAGGAGCTCGCCAGATAGAAGCCGAGCAACACACAGACGATCATGTGGCCCGTCTTCAATCCTGACTTCTTGACCAGCAAGAAGACAATGATCGCCAGCAGCACCACCGCCGAAATCGAGAGTGCCACGGCGGCTCACCTCCAAGTCCCAGACCCTGCACCAGTGCGGACGCCAGCAGGTACATACCCACTAAGCGCTACGGATCATAACTATCCGTGGGTCCGCATGACTCGGAGCATCGCAGCACAAGGGGGCGCATGCCCCCTAGGCTCAGGGAATGACCATCGAGTTGCCCGCGACCGCGGGGCCCGCCGAGAGCCAGGCGCAGCGGCTCTCCTTCCCTCGACTGCACGCCCGCACGCAGCGGTTCACCCTCGGTGCGCCCCGCGCGTTCACGGTGGCGCCGGACGGGTCCCGCGTCGCCTTCCTGCGCTCGTCGTCCGGCACCGACCGGGCGAACCAACTCTGGGTCCTGGACCTGGAGGACGGCGCGGTCGAGCGCGTCGCGGCCGATCCTCAGGCCCTGTTGAAGGGCGCGGTCGAGCGGCTCTCGGCCGAGGAGCGTGCCCGCCGCGAGCGCAGCCGCGAGGGCGGCGCGGGCATCGTGGGCTACGCGACGGACGCGGCGGTGGAACTCGCCGCCTTCGCCCTCTCCGGCCGGCTCTTCGCGGCCGAGCTGCGCGTGGGCACGGCCCGCGAACTGCCCGCCCCCGCCCCGGTGATCGACCCGCGCCCCTCGCCCGACGGCCGCCACATCGCGTACGTCGCCGGGGGCGCCCTGCGGGTCACGGGCGCCGACGGTGCGGGTGACCGGGCGCTGGTGGCGCCGGAGCCCGACTCCGCCGAGAAGGCGACCGTGACGTACGGCCTCGCGGAGTTCATCGCGGCCGAGGAGATGGGGCGTTCGAGGGGCTTTTGGTGGTCGCCCGATTCGGACCGCCTCCTGGTCGCACGCGCCGACGACGCCCCCGTGCGGCGCTGGTGGATCGCCGATCCCGCGCACCCGGAGACCGAGCCCACGCGGGTCGCCTACCCGGCGGCGGGCACGGCCAACGCGGACGTACGCCTCTTCGTCGTGACCCTGGACGGCGCGCGCACCGAGGTGATGTGGGACCGCGCCCGCTACCCGTACCTGGCCCGTGTGCACTGGTCGTCGGCCGGGGCGCCGCTGCTCCTCGTCCAGTCCCGGGACCAGCTCAGCCAGCTCTACCTGGCGGTGGACCCGGACGACGGCTCGACCCGCATGGTGCACGCGGAGGAGGACCCGCAGTGGCTCGAACTCTTCCCCGGCGCCCCCTCCTGGTCGCCCAGCGGCCGCCTCGTGCGGATCGTGGACGAGGGCGGCGCGCGCGTCCTGGCGGTGGGTGAACGCCCCCTGACGGGACCGCAGTTGCACGTCCGCGCGGTGCTCGACGTGGCCGACGACGACGTGCTGATCTCGGCATCGGCGGGCGAGGCCGCGGCCGTCCCGGAGACCGGCGAGGTGCACGTCTACCGGGTCAACGAACTGGGCGTGGAGCGTGTCTCGCTGGAGCCCGGGGTGCACTCGGCGGTCCGCGCGGGCGGCCTCACGGTCCTCGTGTCGGCCACCCTCGACCAGCCGGGCTCCCGCGTCCAGGTACTGCGTGACGGCAAGCAGGTGGCGACCGTCGCCTCGTACGCGCAGCATCCGGGGCTCACGCCGCGCGTGACTCTCACCGAGGGGGGCGCACGCAAGATCCCGTGCGCCGTCCTGCTCCCCACGGATTACCAGGAGGGCTCCGGCCCCCTGCCGGTGCTCCTCGATCCGTACGGCGGCCCGCACGGCCAGCGGGTCCTCGCGGCCCACAATCCCTACCTCACCTCCCAGTGGTTCGCCGATCAGGGCTTCGCGGTGATCGTCGCGGACGGCCGGGGCACTCCGGGCCGCTCCCCCGCCTGGGAGAAGGAGATCCGGCGCGACTTCACCCTGACCCTGGACGACCAGGTGGACGCGTTGCGGGGACTGGCCGCCTCGCACCCCCTGGACCTGGACCGGGTCGCCATCCGGGGCTGGTCCTACGGCGGTTACCTCGCGGGGCTCGCGGTCCTGCGCCGCCCCGACGTGTTCCACGCGGGGGTGGCGGGGGCGCCGGTGACGGACTGGCAGCTGTACGACACGCACTACACGGAGCGGTACCTGGGCAACCCCGCAAAGGACCCCGCGCCGTACGCCCTGAGCTCCCTCGTCACCGAGGAGGGGCTGGTGACGCCGGAGGAGCCGCACCGGCCGCTGATGATCGTGCACGGTCTCGCGGACGACAACGTGGTGGTGGCGCACGCGTTGCGCCTCTCGTCGGCGCTGCTGGCCGCGGGGCGGCCGCACGAGGTGCTTCCGCTGTCCGGGGTGACGCACATGACCCCGCAGGAGCAGGTGGCGGAGAACCTCCTGCTGCTCCAGGTCGACTTCCTGAAGCGCTCGCTGGGCCTCTCCCGGCCCTAGGGGGGCACGGCGATCGGCCGGGGCGACATGGCATGCCCCGGCCGATCTACGGCACCCGCACGGCCGTACGCGGCTCAGCCTGCCGGGTGCGTATATCGCTGACGCGACGCTGCGATTGCCCACGTGTTAAGGCCCGAACGGGGTCGTTCCCCAGCCCCGCCCCTACGGGACCACCTGCTTCTCCTCCGCGAAGTGGCAGGCCGAGTCGTGGGCCGCGGGCCCCTCGGCGTGGCGGAACTCCGCCGGAACGGCCAGCGCCGGGACCTCCAGAGCGCACCGCTCCTGCGCCTTCCAGCACCGCGTGCGGAAGCGGCAGCCCGACGGCGGGTTCGCCGGGGACGGCACGTCTCCGCTCAGGATGATCCGCTCCCGGTGCTCGCGCGCCTCGGGATCGGGCACCGGCACGGCCGACAGCAGCGCCTGCGTGTACGGATGCGTCGGGTGCTCGTAGATCTCCTCGTCCGAGCCGATCTCCACGATCCGACCCAGGTACATCACGCCCACCCGGTCGGAGATGTGCCGCACGATCGACAGGTCGTGCGCGATGAACACGTACGACAGGTCGAAGTCGTTCTGGAGCTGGTCCAGGAGGTTCACCACCTGCGCCTGGACCGAGACGTCGAGCGCCGAGACCGGCTCGTCCGCCACGATGATCTCGGGGCGCAGCGCCAACCCCCGCGCGATCCCGATCCGCTGGCGCTGGCCGCCGGAGAACTGGTGCGGATAGCGGTGGATGTACTCGGGGTTCAGGCCGACCACGTCGAGCAGTTCCTGCACCTTCCGCCGCCGCGAGCCCTTGGGCGCGACCTCCGGATGGATCTCGTACGGCTCCCCGATGATGTCGCCGACCGTCATGCGCGGATTCAGCGACGTGTACGGGTCCTGGAAGACCATCTGGATGTTGCGGCGCACCGCCTTCAGGGCGCGCCCCGACAGCTTGGTGATGTCCTCGCCCTTGTAGCGGATCTCGCCCGCCGTCGGCCGCTCCAGGTTCACCAGCATCTTCGCGACCGTCGACTTGCCGCAGCCGGACTCCCCCACGATGCCGAGCGTCTCGCCCCGGCCGAGGTCGAAGTCGACGCCGTCGACGGCCTTGACCGCGCCGATCTGCTTGCGGATGACGATGCCCTGGGTGAGCGGGTAGTGCTTGACCAGACCCCGCACCTGGAGGATCGGCTCACGGCCCGACGCCGAGCCGTGCGCGGCGAACTCGCTCTCGGCCCGCGCCTTGTGCATCAGCTGCCGCGCGGTCTCGCCCTCCTCCTCCAGCTGCTTCTTGCTGACGTGCTCACCGTGCGGCATCGAGCGTCTCCTTCCAGAAGTGGCAGGCGCTCCGGCGGTCGGCGGCCAGACCCTCGTACGCCACCTCGTAGAGCGGCGGCACGTCGGTCCTGCAGACGTCCTGGGCCATGGGGCAACGGGGGTTGAAGGCGCAGCCCGGCGGGATGTGCATGAGGTTCGGCGGCAGGCCCTTGATCGCGTAGAGCTCCTGGCCCTTCTGGTCGAGCCGGGGAATCGACTCCAGGAGGCCGCGCGTGTACGGGTGCGCGGGGGCCTTGTAGATCTCGTGGACGGGAGCCTTCTCGACGATGCGGCCCGCGTACATGACGGCGATGTTGTCGGCGACGTCCGCCACCACACCCAGGTCGTGGGTGATGAGGATCAGGCCCATGTTCAGCTCGCGCTGGAGCTCGGCGAGGAGCTCCATCACCTGGGCCTGGACGGTCACGTCCAGGGCCGTGGTCGGTTCGTCGGCGATGATCAGCGAGGGTTCGAGCGCCATCGCCATGGCGATCATGATGCGCTGGCGCATGCCGCCGCTGAACTGGTGCGGATACTGCCCGACCCGTTCCTTCGCGGCCGGGATGCGCACCCGGTCCATCAGCTCGATCGCCTTGACCCTGGCGTCCTTGCGGGACATCCCCCGGTGGACGACGTACATCTCGCCGAGCTGCTGGCCGACGCTGACCACCGGGTTCAGCGACGACAGGGCGTCCTGGAAGATCATCGCCATGCCGGCGCCGCGCGTCTTGCGCCGCTCCTCCGCCTTGAGCTTCAGGAGGTCCTGGCCCTGGAAGAGGATCTCGCCGCCGGTGATCTTGCCGGGCGGCATGTCGAGGATGCCCATGATGGCCTGCGCGGTCACGGACTTGCCGGACCCGGACTCGCCGAGCACGGCGAGCGTCTCGCCTTCGTCGACGGTGTAGTTGACGCCGTTGACGGCCTTGGCGACGCCGTCCCTGGTCCTGAACTCCACGTGCAGGTCGCGCACTTCGAGCAACATGGGCGGCTACCTCAGCTTGGGGTCGAGGGCGTCGCGCACCGCGTCGCCGAGCATGATGAACGCGAGCACGGTGATCGCAAGCGCTCCGGCGGGCCAGAGCAGCATGTGCGGGGCGTTGCGGATGTACTGGGAGGCGGCCGAGATGTCGATGCCCCAGCTCACGGTCGGCGGCTTCAGGCCCACGCCGAGGTACGAGAGGGTCGCCTCCAGGGCGATGTACGTGCCCAGCGCGATGGTGGCGACCACGATCACCGGGGCGACCGCGTTCGGCGCGATGTGCCGCAGCAGCATCCGCGAGTTGGACGCTCCCAGGGCCCGCGCCGCCTGGACGTAGTCGTTCTGCTTGGCAGTGATGACGGAGCCGCGGGCGATGCGGGAGAGCTGCGGCCAGCCGAGCAGGACCATGAAGCCGATCACCGGCCAGACGGTGTTGCTGGTGACGACCGACAGGAGCACCAGGCCGCCGAGCACGACGGGGATGGCGAAGAAGACGTCGGTGATCCGGGAGAGGATCGCGTCCCAGAACCCGCCGAAGAACCCCGCGAGCCCGCCGAGCACGCTGCCCAGGATCGCGACACCGAGCGTGGCGCAGACGCCGACGGTGACCGAGGCGCGGGCCCCGTACACGGTCCGCGTGTAGACGTCGCAGCCCTGTCCGTCGAAGCCGAAGGGGTGGCCGGCGGTGGAGCTCTTCTGGGCGTTGGCGAGGTCGCAGTCGAGCGGGTTGCCGGAGGCGATCGCGGACGGCCAGAGCGAGATGAAGACGAGGAAGACGATGATGAGGCCCGAGATGATGAAGATCGGGTTGCGGCGCAGCTCGCGCCAGGCGTCGGACCACAGGCTGCGGGCGGGCCCCGTGCCGGCGGGACCGCCCGGCGTCTTCTCCAGCGTCGCCCCTTCGGTCGCCGCGAGGTCCATCGCGCCGCCCGCACCGGTCGGGGCGATGGCTCCGTCTGGCTCTCGGGGTTCAGGCATAGCGGATCCTCGGGTCGAGTACGGCGTACAGAAGGTCGACGATCAGGTTGGCCACCAGGAAGACCAGGACGAGGACGGTCACGAAGCCGACGACGGTCTGGGTGCTCTGGCGGAGGATTCCCTGATAGAGCTGGAAGCCGACGCCGTGGATGTTGAAGATCCGTTCGGTGACGATGGCGCCGCCCATCAGGGCGCCGATGTCCGTGCCGATGAAGGTGACCACCGGGATGAGTGAGTTGCGCAGCAGGTGCCGGGTGATGACGCGGCGCCTGGGCAGCCCCTTCGCGATGGCCGTGCGGACGTAGTCGGCGCGGCGGTTCTCGGCGATGGAGGTCCGGGTGAGCCGGGTGACGTACGCCAGGGAGACCGAGGCGAGCACGAGCCCGGGCACGATGAGTTCGTTGAGGGGCGCCTCCGAGGACACGGAGGGTTTCATCACGCCCCATTCGACGCCGAGCAGCAGCTGGAGCAGCAGGCCGGTGACGAAGGTGGGGATCGCGATGACGACCAGCGTCAGGAGCAGGACGACGGTGTCGATGGGACGCCCGCGTCGCAGTCCGGTCACCACACCCAGCGAGATGCCGATGACGATCTCGAAGACGATCGCGACGAGCGTCAGGCGGATCGTGAGCGGGAAGGCGGTCGACATCAGCTCGGTGACCTTCTGCCCGTTGAAGGCGGTACCGAAGTCACCGGTGAAGACATTGCCCATGTAGGTCGCGTACTGCTGCCACACGGGCTTATCGAGGCCGAACTCCTTCTTCAGCTGTTCGGCCGTCGCGGGGTCGCACTTTCGGTCCCCGCACAGGCCCGCGATGGGATCGCCCATCACGTTCACCATCAGGAAGATCAGCAGTGTGGCGCCGAAGAAGACCGGGATCATCTGCAGCAGACGCCGGATCACATAACGTCCCATGAAGGGCTCCGGAAGTAATGGGAGCGGTCGTCCGGCACGTTTCGCCGGACGACCGCTCCCTGGGCCTCAGCTGACCTTGATCTCGTTGTAGACGGGCACGCTGAACTGGTTCAGCGCCACGTCGGAGACCTTGTCCGAGTAGCCGGCGCTGCCGTTCTGGTACCAGAGCGGAATGACCGCCATCTGCTCGGCGAGCACCTTCTCGGCGTCCTGGAAGGTGGAGACGGCCTTCCCGGTGTCGGTCTCGGCGTTGGCCTTGTCGACGAGCTTGTCGAATTCCTCGTTCGACCATTTGCCGTCGTTGGACGGGGCGTCCGTGTAGTACAGCGGCTGGAGGAAGTTCTGGATCAGCGGGTAGTCCATCTGCCAGCCCGCGCGCCAGGCGCCGTCCAGCTTCTGCTGGGAGGCCTTGCTGCGGAAGTCGGCGAACGTGCCGACCGGACTTCCGACGCAGGACTTGTCGTTCCCGAGGGCCTTGTTGATGGAGTTGCAGACGGCGTCGACCCATTCCTTGTGCGAGCCGGTGTCCGCGTTGTACGTGATCTTCAGCGTGCCGCCGGGGATGCCGCCGCCGTCCGCGATCAGCTTCTTCGCCTTGGCCGCGTCGTACGTGCAGGGGTCGCCGCAGAGCCCGGACTTGTAGCCGCCGGCCTCGCCGAGCACCGGCGATGTCCAGTCGGTGGCCGGGGTGCGGGTCTTCTGGAAGATGGTCTCGGTGATCTGCTCACGGTTGATCGCCATCGAGAGCCCCTGGCGGACCTTCTCCATTCCGTCCTTCGACCACTTGCTGTCGTAGAAGGGGAAAGCGAGGGTCTGGATGATGCCCGCCGGGGTGTTGATGTAGCGGTCACCCAGGTCGTTCTTGGCGTTCTTGAGCTGCGAGGCGGGAACGTCGTCGACGAGGTCGAGGTTGCCCGCCATCAGGTCCGTGTAGGCGGTGTTGTTGTCGGTGTAGACCTTGAGGTCCACACCGCCGTTCTTCGCCTTGTCGTCCCCGCTGTAGCCGTCCCATTTCCGCAGGGACATCTTGGATCCCTTGGCGTACGAGTCCACGGTGTACGGACCGTTTCCGACGGGCTTGGCGAGCCATGCGTCGTGGTCGTCGTAGAACGCCTTGGGCAGCGGCGCGAAGGCCGGGTAGCCGAGGGTCTTGGGCCAGGTGGAGAACTTCTGCGTGAGCTTCACGGTGAAGCTGGTGTCGTCGACGACCTTCAGCCCGGAGAGCGTCTCGGCACTGGCGTCGCCCTTCTCCGGGTGGACCTTGTCGTAGCCCTCGATATAGCCGAAGAAGTAGGCGTTCTTCTGGTTGTTCTTCAGGTGGGCGCCGTAATTCCAGGCGTCGACGAAGGACTTCGCGGTGACCTTCTCGCCGTTGCTGAACTTCCAGCCGTCCTTGATCTTCACGGTGAAGTTCTGCGAGTCCTTGGTGTCGATCTTTTCGGCGACCATGTTCTTGGCCTCGCCGGTCTTCGGGTCGTAGCGCATGAGACCCCGGAAGAGCATGTCGAGCACCTTGCCGCCCTGCACCTCATTGGTGTTGGCGGGCTCCAGCGGGTTCTGCGGATCCCCCCAGGAGGAACCCACGATCCCGGAGCCGTCGCCGCCACCGCCGCTGTCCCCGCCTCCACCGCAGGCGGTCGCCGCGAGGGCGACGGTCACCGCACATGCGGCCCACTTGGCGTGCGTGGCTCCACGCATGGAGAGCCTCCCTTTCAGGCCTGAGTCAGACTTAGGCCCAAATACACCCCAATGCAGGGTGCTGCGCATCTTTATGGGGGCTTTCCGAGGCTAGTAGGCCTGGGGAAACCCCCGGATGCCCCATGGGGATGACCAACAAGCGGCGAGCGACGGGGAGCCCCCTCGCTACGCTCGAACCATGGAGTACGCGAAGATGCGCGCGATCGCCGAGGAGCTCGGAGCCTATGCCGAGAACCTTGAGGGCACCTGGCATGTAGAGATCGGGCCTTCGGGCCCGATACTGGCCATGATGTGCCCCTCGAAGCGCCACGAGGGCACGGTTCGCCGCATCTGCAAGCAGCTGGACAGACAGCTCCTCGTCACCCACCCCGGCTACATCTGTGCCAACGGCCCCGAGATCGAGCACCCCTCCATCGGCCGCATGCGCCGCCCCGACGCCCTCGTGATCCCCGAGACCGTGCTCGACGAGGAGGGCATCGCGGTGGATGCCACTCAGGTACTTGCCGTCATCGAGATCGTCTCCCCGCCCAACCCGAACAACGACTACGGCGAGAAGCTGACCGAGTACCCCGCCATGGGCATCGACCACTACATGATCGTCGACCCACGGACCGGCACGATCGAAGTCCACTCGGAGCCGTGTGCCGGCCGCTACCGGAACAAGGAGCCGTACATCTTCGGCGACGAGGTGCCGTTCGGCCCCTGGACGGTGGAGACCGCCGCGTTCCGGCGCTACGAAAAGCCAGGGAACGTCGAGAGCTGAGAGCCCCGCTGGTCCGAGGCGAGCCGCGCGTGCAGCTCGACGTCGTAGCGGACTCCCTCGTACGCGAGCTTCTGCCGCTGCAGGCCCTCCGCCGTGAAGCCGGCGGCCCTGGCCACCCGGCAGGACGCCGGGGTTGTTGACCCGGTGGCCCAGCTCGAGCCGGAAGAGCCCCAGCTCGCCGAAGGCCCACCGCGCCAGCGCATCGCACCCGTACGTCGCCACGCCGCGCCGCCGCGCCGAAGGCACCGTCCAGTACGACACCCAGCCCGTCGCGTGGACGTGGTTCACGGCGCCCACGGCGACATTGCCCAGCGGAGTGCCTTCCCCGTCGACCACCGCGAAGGCGTACGCGATCCCGGCGCGCTCCTCTTGCTCACGCCGCGCGATCCAACGGGACGCGCTCTCACGGGAGTCGACCGGCTCGTCGGACTGCCGGGACATCCCCGGGGCGGCCAGGGCGGCGAGCACGGCGCCGGCGTCCCGCTCCGTCCAGGGCCGAAGGCTAAGCACGACGCCCCGCCCCACTCCCCCGGACGCGGCCCGCGTCACCCACGCCCATCCGACTCCGCCTCCACCTCCACCACGGACACCCGGCCACGCCACCGCTCGCGTTGCCGGGCGGTGGCGGTCTTTTCACTGTAGTACTCCGTCCCGAACTGGACGGGGGCGCCCGGAACCGAGTGGTTCCGGGCGCCCCCGTCGTGTCCGGCCAGAGGCCGAGGGTGAGGTTACGCCGCGTGCACGACGTCCTTCTCCTCCGCGAAGTGGCACGCCGACTCGTGGGCCGCCGGGGTGTCCTGGCCCGCGAACCGCTGCGGGATCGCGAGCAGCGGGGTCTCCTCCGCGCACTTCGCCTCCGCCTTCCAGCAGCGGGTGCGGAAGCGGCAGCCCGAGGGCGGGTTCGCGGGGGACGGCACGTCACCGGTGAGGATGATGCGCTCGCGGCCCTCGCGGGCCTCCGGGTCCGGCACCGGGACAGCCGACAGGAGCGCCTGCGTGTACGGGTGCGTCGGGTGCTCGTAGATCTGCTCGTCCGAGCCGATCTCCGCCATCTTGCCGAGGTACATCACGCCCACGCGGTCCGAGATGTGCCGGACGATCGACAGGTCGTGCGCGATGAAGAGGTAGGAGAGGTTGAACTCGTCCTGCAGCTTCTCCATCAGGTTGATGACCTGGGCCTGGACGGAGACGTCCAGGGCCGAGACCGGCTCGTCGCAGATGATGATCTCGGGGTTGAGGGCCAGACCGCGCGCGATGCCGATGCGCTGGCGCTGGCCGCCCGAGAACTGGTGCGGGTAGCGGTTGATGTACTCCGGGTTCAGGCCCACCACGTCCAGGAGGTCCTGGACCTTCCGGCGGCGCGAGCCCTTGGGAGCCACCTCGGGGTGGATCTCGAAGGGCTCCCCGATGATGTCGCCCACCGTCATACGCGGGTTGAGCGAGGTGTACGGGTCCTGGAACACCATCTGGATGTTGCGGCGCACCGCCTTCAGGGCGCGCCCCGACAGCTTGGTGATGTCCTGGCCCTTGTAGAAGACCTCGCCGGCCGTGGCGCGCTCCAGGGTCATCAGGAGCTTGGCGACCGTGGACTTGCCACAGCCGGACTCGCCCACGATGCCCAGGGTCTCGCCCTGGTAGAGGTCGAACGAGATGCCGTCGACCGCCTTGACCGCGCCGACCTGCTTCTTGATCAGGACACCTTGGGTCAGCGGGAAGTGCTTCACCAAGTTGCGGACCTGGAGGATGGGCTCGCCGCGCTCGACCGGTGCCTCGATGGCCGCGACGGCCTCCTCGGCGGTGGCGGCGTCGACCGTTTCCACCTCGGAGACGTTCGGGGTGGCGTCGGCGGGCTCGTCCGTCTTCTTGAGCGGCTCAGCCATGGATCGTCTCCTTCCAGAAGTGGCACGCGCTGCCGCGGCCCGGCAGCTCCGTGCCGTCCTGCTCGCTCACCGGCACCAGGGCCGGGACGTCCGTACGGCAGATGTCCTGCGCCTTGGGGCAGCGCGGGTTGAAGGCACAACCGGACGGAATGTGGAGCAGGTTGGGCGGCAGGCCCTTGATCGCGTAGAGCTCCTGGCCCTTCTGGTCGAGCCGGGGAATCGACTCGAGCAGACCGCGCGTGTACGGGTGCGCGGGGCGCTTGTAGAGCTCGTGGACCGGGGCCGTCTCGACGATCCGGCCCGCGTACATCACCGCGATCTTGTCGGCGACGTCCGCGACCACACCCAGGTCGTGGGTGATGAGGATCAGGCCCATGTTGTACTCGCGCTGAAGATCCGCGAGCAGGTCCATGACCTGGGCCTGGACCGTCACGTCGAGCGCCGTGGTGGGCTCGTCCGCGATGATCAGGTCCGGCTCCAGGGCGAGCGCCATCGCGATCATGATGCGCTGGCGCATACCGCCGGAGAACTGGTGCGGGTAGTCGTTCACCCGCTCCTTGGCCGCCGGGATCTTGACCTTGTCCATCAGCTCGATGGCCTTGGCCTTGGCCTGCTTGCGCGACATTCCCTCGTGCACCCGGAACATCTCGCCGAGCTGGTAGCCCACCGAGAGAACGGGGTTGAGGGAGGACAGCGCGTCCTGGAAGATCATGGCGATCTTGCGACCGCGGATCTTCCTGCGCTCCTCGTTGGACATCTTCAGCATGTCCTGGCCGCGGAAGACGATCTCGCCCTGCGGGATCTTGCCGGGCGGCATGTCGAGGATGCCCATGATGGCCTGGGCCGTCACGGACTTGCCGGAGCCGGACTCACCGAGGACCGCGAGCGTCTCGCCCGCGTCCACGCTGTAGTTGACTCCGTTGACCGCCTTGACCACACCATCACGGGTGTGGAACTCGACGTGCAGGTCCTTGACGTCCAGCAGCCTGCCGCTCTTTTCCTCACCCGAGCGGGGGGCGGGAACCGAGTTTTCCTTGATGTCGATGCTGGTCATTTACGCCTCCCTCAGCGCAGCTTCGGGTCGAGGGCTTCGCGTACGGCGTCACCCATCATGATGAACGCCAGCACCGTGATACTCAGCATTCCCGCCGGGAAGATCAGCGTGTGCGGGTTGTTGCGGATGTCGTCCAGCGAGTCGGAGATGTCACTGCCCCAGGAGAACTCGTCGCCGCCGAAGCCGAGACCGAGGAAGGACAGCGTCGACTCCGCGACGATGTACGTACCGAGGGCGATGGTCGCGATGACGATCACCGGAGCCAGCGCGTTCGGCAGGATGTGCCGGAACAGGATCCGCTTGGTGTCCGCGCCGAGCGCCCGCGCCGCCACCACGTAGTCCGCGTGCTTGGTCGTGATGACCGCGCCGCGCATCACGCGGGCGATCTGCGTCCAGCCGAGGAAGGCGAGCGCGCCGGTGATCACCCAGACGTTCGGGTTGGAGAACGCGTTCAGGATGACCATCGCGCCGAGCAGGAACGGGATACCGAAGAAGATGTCCACGATCCGCGAGAGCAGGCTGTCCCAGAAGCCGCCGAAGTAGCCGGCGAGCATGCCGACCAGGCCACCGAAGAGGGTGATCAGGATCGTCACCCCCATGCCGACCATGATCGAGTTCCGCGTTCCGTAGACCACCCGGGCGTAGATGCTGCGCCCCTGGCGGTCGTAGCCGAACCAGTCGGCCTGGAAGAAGTGGGTGAGGTTCGGCTTCTCGAGGAAGTGCTTGGTCAGATCGCCGTACCGGGGGTCGGCGCTGGTGAACAGGCTCGGGAAGGCCGCCAGCAGGATCACCAGGATGATCAGGGCCGTGGCCG
Organism: Streptomyces sp. NPDC055243; assembly: GCF_044544025.1. NCBI lineage: Bacteria > Bacillati > Actinomycetota > Actinomycetes > Kitasatosporales > Streptomycetaceae > Streptomyces > Streptomyces sp. NPDC055243. The sequence continues at coordinate 62,605 of NZ_JBITWR010000009.1, read as the reverse complement.
CCAGGAACATGGGCCGGCGGCGCAGGTCGCGCCAGGCGTCTCCCCACAGGCTGCGCGGCTTGCTGGCCGTGCTCGCGGAGTCGTCCGCCTTGGCGTCGGCTTCGACGATGGCCACGGCCTGCGCCTCGTCCGTGGCCGGGGTCTTGGTGAGGTCAGGCATAACGGATCCTCGGGTCCAGGACCGCGTAAAGCAGGTCGACGAGCAGGCTGGCGAGGAGGTACACGAGCACCAGGACGGTCACGATGCCGACGATGACGGCGCCCTCTCGCTGGCTCAGCGCCTTGAAGAGAAGGTTGCCGACGCCGGTCACGTTGAAGATGCCCTCGGTGATCACCGCACCACCCATGAGGGTGCCGATGTCCGTGCCCAGGTAAGTGACCACGGGTATGAGGGAGTTGCGCAGCAGGTGCCGGGAGATGATGCGCTGCCTCGGCAGTCCCTTGGCGACCGCCGTGCGGATGTAGTCCGCCTGCCGGTTCTCCGCGATGGACGTACGGGTCAGGCGCGCCACGTAGGCGAGACCGACCAGGCCGAGCACGAGCGCGGGCAGCAGAAGTTGGGTGAACTCCTCGGAGTCCTGGACCGTGGGCGTCACCCAGCCGAGTTCGTTGCCGAAGATCAGCTGGAGGAACAGTCCGAACACGAAGATCGGGACGGAGATCACCAGCAGGGTGAACAGCGTCACCGTGTTGTCGATGAACCGGCCGCGCTTCACACCTGCCAGGACGCCGAGGCCGATACCGACGATCAGCTCGAAGGTCCACGCCATGGCGGCGAGACGCATCGAGACCGGGAAAGCCTGCGTGATCTCGTCAAGAATGGGTCTGTTTCCAGCGATGGTGTTGCCGAAGTCTCCCTGCAGCAATCCCCACATGTAGTGCAGATACTGCTGCCACAGCGGCAGATCAAGTCCGCGGTCGTGCTTGATCTGTGCGACCTGTGCCGGGTCCGGCGGCTTGTCGCCCCACAGCGCCGCGACCGGGTCGCCGGGGAGCACATTGACCATCAGGAAGATCAGCAGGGTTGTCCCGATGAAGACCGGGATCATCTGGAGCAGTCGCCTCGCGACGTAGCGCCCCATGGTGGTGCCTCCGTCCATTGCGGAGCCCCCCGTCAGCGACGCCCGGGATCGCCGGGCGTCGCTGACGGGAACGGACTCCGACGACTACTACTTCTTCTCGAAGACCTGGACCTGCGTGAGGATCGGGTCGCCTGCCTGGTCGAACTCCATGCCCTTCACGTTGTTCGAGTACGCGGAGAGCGTCTTGTTGTACCAGAGCGGGATGCCCGGGAAGCTGTTCTGCAGAGACTTCTCAGCCTCGCCGTACAGCTTGGCGGACTCGTCGATGGTCTTCGCCGCGTCGGCCTTCTTGGTCAGCGCGTCGAACTTCTTGTCCGAGAAGCCGCCCTTGTTGCCGTCGACGCCGGTGCCGTAGAGGTCGGCGAGGAAGTTGCCGTTGAACGGGTAGTCGAGCACCCATCCGGAGCGGTAGATCGACTTGACCTTCTTCTGGTCACGGATCTCCGTGTCGGCCGCGAAGTCGGTCACCGCGTCGCCGACGCACTTGACGCCGGTCGAGTTGGTGATGCTGTTGCAGACCGCGACGACCCAGTCCTTGTGCGGCTGGTCGGCGTTGTACTGGATGGAGATCTTGTTGCCCGGGACGCCGCCGCCTTCCTTGATGAGGGCCTTGGCCTTCTTGGCGTCGAACTTGCAGTACTCGCCGCAGGCGTCCTTCTGGTAGCCCTTGACGCCCTTGGCGACCCAGCCGGTGGCCGACTCACGCGTGCCGTGGAACACGGTCTTGGCGATGGTGTCGCGGTCGATCGCCATCGACAGGCCCTGCAGGACCTTGACGTCGATGTCCTTCCACTGCTTGGTGTAGAAGGCCGGGTTGATCGTGTTGATCGCCGAGAAGTCCTGCTCGATCGCGCGGTCGCCGAAGTCCTGCTTGAAGTTGGCGTTCTCGCTGTTCGGCACGATCGGCATCGAGTCGACGTTGTCCGACTTCAGGTCGGCGTAGGCCGCCGTGTCCTTGGTGTAGGCCTTGAAGTCGATGCCGCCGTTCTTCGGCTTCTCGCCCTTGTACCCACCCCACGTGCGGACCTGGATGAGCTTCTTGTGGTCCCACTTCGCGAACTTGTACGGGCCGTTGCCGACCGGCGCCTCGCCGTACTTCTTCGGGTCCTTCAGCGCGGCCGAGGGCAGCGGGTAGAAGGGCGCGTAGACGAGCTTGTACGCGTAGTACGGGATGCCGTTGTTCAGCGTGATGGTGAAGGTGTTGTCGTCGACGACCTTCAGACCCTCCATCGCCTTCGCCTTGGCCTTCCCCTTCTCGGGGTGGACCTTGTCGTAGCCGACGATGTCGCGGTACCAGGAACTGTTCTGCTGACCGTTGGCCGGGTTGGCGGCCCAGTTCCAGGCGTCCACGTACGACTTCGCGGTGACGGCCTCACCGTTGTGGAACTTCCAGCCCGACTTCAGCTTGACGGTCCACACCTTCGAGTCCTTGTCGGGGGTGACCGACTCGGCGTTCTCGTAGGTGATGTTGCCCTGCTTGTCGTAGTGGACCAGGCCCGTGAAGAGCGAGTCGATGACGACGCTTCCGTACGCCTCCATGGTGTTGGAAGGCTGCAGGGCGTTCTGCGGCTCGCCGTTCGCGTAGCTGACGATCCCCTTGGGGTCGACCTTGCCACTGTTGCCGCCGCTGTCGCTGTCGCCGCCGCAGGCCGTTGCCGTCAGCGCCACGACACCCGCTATCGCGACCCACTTGGCGCTCTTGGCACCACGCATGGGGTTCCTCCTCATGAGTCCACTTGTTCACTACAAGAGGGGGTACAAGAAACCGCGCCGACACCCCTGACGGCGCGTAGATCGAAGTACCCCAGAGTGCTCGTGAGTCGGCGCTCCCCACAGCGCGTGACCCATTGACCCGAGCTATACGCGGTCAACTATTAGCCATGAGGTACCGCCCGACCACACTCTTTTGGTCTCGGTTCAATCACACCTGGTGCGTACAACTTCCAAAATCCGGACAAACCGATCCGAGATAGATGGTTGCGAAACGGACGTGTTACACATCTAACGGTCAACGGTGTCCGTATTCCGGACAGATGGCCCAGGAAAACCTGTTGCGGCGGACCGCCGCGGAGCCGACTCGCGGCATCTTCGGGGGCGGCTCTGTGGACGCGCGTAGATGCGCGGAGCGTCGCCGACGGGGCCCGACCCCTGCCCCCGAGGTCTGGGCCAGCGTAGTGCCGCTGAGGGCCCCGCAAGGGGGTAACCCCCGCAGACGCACGAGAGGCCGGTCCCCGCCGCTCCCGGAGGGAGGGACGGAAACCGGCCTCTGATGCCGAATTCGCCGAGCGTCAGCGGCAGTTGTGCCGGGCCCGGACCAAGCGCGAAGCTTTAGCCGCGCTTTGCTCCGGCCTTAGCCGTGCTTGGCGCGCGAGGCGGTGCGGCCGCGCTGCTTGGCGTCCAGGACGACCTTGCGGATACGCACGGTCTCCGGGGTCACCTCGATGCACTCGTCGTCGCGGCAGAACTCCAGGGACTGCTCGAGCGACAGCTTGCGAGCGGGCACGACGTTCTCGGTCGTGTCCGCGGAAGCCGCACGCATGTTGGTGAGCTTCTTCTCCTTGGTGATGTTCACGTCCATGTCGTCGGCGCGCGAGTTCTCGCCGACGATCATGCCCTCGTACACCTCGGTGCCGGCCTCGGTGAAGATGACACCGCGCTCCTGGAGGTTGACCATGGCGAACGGCGTGACCGAGCCCGAGCGGTCCGCGACGAGCGAGCCGTTGTGACGGGTGCGCAGGTCGCCGAACCACGGCTCGTGACCCTCGAAGATCGAGTGCGCGATGCCGGTGCCGCGGGTCTGGGTCAGGAACTCCGTACGGAAGCCGATGAGGCCACGCGACGGAACGATCCACTCCATGCGGATCCAGCCGGAGCCGTGGTTGGTCATCGTCTCCATGCGGCCCTTACGGGTCGCCATCAGCTGCGTGATGGCGCCGAGGTGCTCCTCGGGCGAGTCGATCGTCATGCGCTCGATCGGCTCGTACGTCTTGCCGTCGATCTGCTTGGTGACGACCTCGGGCTTGCCGACGGTCAGCTCGAAGCCCTCGCGGCGCATCTGCTCGACCAGGATGGCGAGCGCGAGCTCACCACGGCCCTGGACCTCCCAGGCGTCGGGACGCTCGGTGTCCAGGACACGGAGCGAGACGTTACCGATGAGCTCCTTGTCCAGACGGTCCTTCACCTGGCGGGCGGTGACCTTGTGGCCCTTGCCGCCCTTGCCGACGAGCGGCGAGGTGTTGGTGCCGATGGTCATGGAGATCGCGGGCTCGTCGACCGTGATCAGCGGGAGCGCGATCGGGTTCTCGGGGTCGGCGAGGGTCTCACCGATCATGATCTCCGGGATACCGGCGATGGCGCAGATGTCACCGGGGCCCGCCTTCTCGGCGGGCTTGCGGGTGAGCGCCTCGGTCATCATCAGCTCGGTGATGCGGACGTTGGACTGCGACCCGTCGCGCTTGATCCACGTGACGGTCTGGCCCTTGCGCAGCTCGCCCTGCTCGACACGGCAGAGGGCGATACGGCCGAGGAAGTTGTCGGCGTCCAGGTTCGTGACGTGAGCCTGGAGCGGGGCCTCCTCGTCGTACTCCGGAGCCGGGACGGTCTCCAGGATGGTGGAGAAGAACGGCTCCAGGTTCTCGCTGTCGGCCGGGACGGTGCCGTCCTCCGGCTTGGTCAGCGAGGCGACGCCGTCACGGGCGCAGGCGTAGACGATCGGGAACTCGATCTGGTCCTCGTCAGCGTCGAGGTCCAGGAAGAGGTCGTACGTCTCGTCGACGACCTCGGCGATGCGCGAGTCCGGTCGGTCCGTCTTGTTGATGCACAGGATGACCGGCATCTTGGCCGCGAGGGCCTTGCGGAGCACGAAGCGGGTCTGGGGCAGCGGGCCCTCAGAGGCGTCCACGAGGAGGACGACCGCGTCCACCATCGACAGGCCGCGCTCGACCTCGCCACCGAAGTCGGCGTGGCCGGGGGTGTCGATGATGTTGATGGTGATGACGTCTCCGCCATCCTTGGGGTGGTACTTGACGGCCGTGTTCTTGGCCAGGATCGTGATGCCCTTCTCACGCTCCAGGTCGTTCGAGTCCATCATGCGGTCGTCGAGGGACTCGGCTGCGTGCGCGGCGAAGGAGCCGGCCTGCTTGAGCATGGCGTCGACCAGGGTGGTCTTGCCGTGGTCGACGTGGGCGACGATGGCAACATTACGAATGTCATGGCGCGTGGGCATACGAGCTGCGCTTCTCCCGGGAAGAGTGGATGGCCGCGCGTACGGTCTGGCACGCGTGCCCTGCCGGGCAGAACACGCCACGGCCTCACCCCAGTCTACGGCCCTTACGTGGAGGTCACCTCCGCGGGGCCCTCCTATCCAGCCTGACCTGGGGTTATAAGGGGTATCAGGGGGTGCTGGGCCCGTGCGGGGGCGTGGGGGGAGAACGTACAGGTCAATGGGTGGAAACGACCTTGCCCGCCGGAGGCGCCGGCGGGCAAGGGAGTTGAGCGGAATCTGAGCCTGACCTGCGGCGGAGCTACTTCGCGGCCGGCTTGCCCGAGGGTTTCGCGCCCGGCTTCAGGAAGCCCATGTCCTCGAAGTTCGGGGACTGGAAGCCGAACGCGCCCGCGTTCGCGAGGTTCGTGCGGGCCGCCATCAGCTGGGGGCGCTGATAGAGGGGGATGGAACCGGCCTCGGCCCAGATGCGGGCGTCCGCCTTCTTGACCAGGGCGCGGCTCTCGTCCTCGTCCAGCTCCCCCATCGCCTGATCGAACAACTGGTCGATGTGGTCCGTACCGACCCGCGTGTAGTTCTGCTCGACGTTCAGCGAACCGTCCGCGGCCGGCACCGGCTTGGCGAAGATCGGGCGCGCGTCCGTGGCCGGGAAGGCCGAGGCGGGCCAGGAGTAGAGGGCGAGGTCGTACTGACCGGACGCGATGTGGTCCTTGAAGTAGCTGTCGTCGGCGACCTTCGCCGTCTCCGTACGGATGCCGATCTTCTCCAGCATCCGCGAGATCCGGTCGGCCACCGTCCGCAGCGACTCCGAGCCCTCGCCGGACGGCAGGACGAAGCGGAGGGTGAGGGGCTTGCCGTCCTTCGCCATGGGGCCGCCCGCCGCCGGGGTCGCCGCGGCGGGCGCCGCGGTGCCCTTGGGGGCGTACGCGCCGGGCGCACCGCCCTTCGCGGCCTGCTTGTCGGCGCGCTTCTCCGCCTGCTGCTTGGCGTGCCCGCCGGGGTCCTTCTTCTTCTCCTTGTCCGCCTCGCGGGGAGCCGTGAGGGACGCCGCCTGGCGGGTCAGCGCCGCCTGCTGGTAGGCCGCCGCGGGAGCGGGCGCCAGCACCGAGGTGCCGCTGTCGCCCGGCTTCTGGTCGTCCTCGCCGACGACGTACGAACCGTCGTCATCCGAGTCCTCCCCCGCGTCCGCGTCGGACTCCGAGCCGGAGTCCCCCTTGGCCTTCTTGGCGTCGGCCTCACCGCCGGCCGTCTTCCCCTTGGGCTCCTTCAGCGGACCGCCCGGCGTCCACCCCGCGTCGGCGAGCAGCGCCCGCGCCTCGGTGGTGTCCTGGTCGCCCAGGGCCCCGCTGTTGTCCGCGTACGCCTGCTGCCCGGCGAGCGCCAGATGGCTGCCGACCGGTTTGGCGGGCAGGCCCAGCGGCGAGAGGACCGCCTTGGCGAGCTCGTCGCGGTCGAGGGCGCGGGCCACCGCGCGCCGCACCCGGTCGTCGGCGAGCGGGCCCTCGGTGCCGTTGAGGGCGAGCTGGGTGTAGGCCGGTTCGAGGGACTTGCGGACGGTGTAGCCCCGCAGGCCCGACTGCTCGGTGGCGTACTTCTTGATCGCCTTGTGGGTCTTCGCGCGGACCTCCTGCTCGCTGTCGGCCGCCTCCTCGTCGGAGCCGTTGGCGATCGCCCAGGAGCGCAGCGCCTTGGCCGGGGTCAGCCGCGCCTCGGGGCCGTGGGCGAGCGGACCCTGGGCGCCCTGGTCGCGCGCCGCGTTCGTGATGCGTCGCGCCTCCGGGGCGTCGATCTCGGCGAGGTCGACCTTGCCCTGCGCGAGCGCGGACGCCCGCTCGTCGCGCGGCACCTCCCGCAGGACGACCTTGGAGAGCTTGGCGGGCCTGCCCCACCAGCGGGGGTTGCGGACCAGCGTGACCTCGTCCGCCTTGCTGTCGAAGTCCTGCACCGCGAAGGGGCCCGCGCTTACCTTGAGCTTGCGCCGCGCACCGTCGTTGAAGGTGTCGGGAGTGCCCATGACCTCCTTCGGATACAGCGGCGAGAAGAGCGAACGCCAGTCCGCGTACGGCTTGTTGAAGGTGACGCGCACCTCCAGGTTGTTCTCGCCGCGCTCGATCTTCTCGATGCGGTCGTAGCCCGCGTTGCGTGCCGTCCAGTACGCGCTGTCCTTCCCGGACAGGGCGCGCTGCTGCGCCGCGAAGTCGTCGGCCCCGATCTCCCGGCCGTCGCTCCACACCGCCTGCTGGTTGAGCTTGTAGAGCACGACCTGCTTGGGCTCGCGCTCGACGACCTTCGCCGACTCCAGGAAGTCGGCGTTCTGCTGCGCCCTGCCCTGTGCGTCGAGGCGGAACATCGACGGCAGGACCGCGCCCGCGATCCGCGACGTGCCCGCGTCGGCGTCCGACTGGAAGGAGTTGAGGGTCTCCGGCATCGCGTCGACGGCCCAGTTCATGGTCCCGCCGTCGGCGACGAGGTCCCGGGCCGCGGGCGCGACGTCCTGACCGGCGGTCGGGGCGCCCGCCTCGTCCTGAGAGCTGCAGGCGGCGAGGGCGGGCAGAGCCAGCACGCCCGTGGCGAGGAACACGGCAGATCTCAGTCTGGCGCGGTCTGGGGTCATGGCGGGTACCTCCGGGGCTCGCCCGGCCGCCCGCTACCAGGACCGGGGCCGGGTTTGATCACGTTTGGCGGTATATGGAGCTGATCACATCTATCGACCCACTGAAGGGGACGAGGTCCGGCACACGGGAGCGACACGGCGTGGGTGCGTCAGATCCCACTCGTGCGGCCCAACCAGGCGTGACCGAGCGTGACGACGGCGGTCGACAGCGGAGGACGGGCAGCCACGTGCGCCCCGAGGCGCGGCCGTGACGGCGGCGTGCACCCCGGCGCGTTTCAGCGCGTACGAGCCGGGAATCCCGGCAGATCCCTTCACAAGCCGGGATGTGACGCGCGACACTCGCAGGCGCATGAACGTTGCCGCCGCACCCCTGAAGTGAGGGCAAGTCATGGCTCTGCAGGATGATCTGACGGCTGTTCAGCGATGCGTCGACGATCTGGTCCGCACCGTCGGCAAGCTGGAGCAGCAGGTCGGCGAGGGTTCCCAGGGTGGTCTTCCCGGACTCGACGTCCGCCGCGTCCGCACGGACGCCGACCACTTGCGCGAGAGCGTCGCGCTTCTTCGCGCCACGGCCCCCGATCCGGGCGCCGCCCCCCAGAAGAAGCGGCCCGACCTGGTCACCATCCCCGATACGCCCTACGACAGCTCTCTGTGGACGGACTCGGACGACGAGGGCCTCGGCGCGAGCGACCGGCATGCCCCTTGAGCCGGTGTGCACCTTGAACCGGTGGGACCCATGAACCGGCCCGCCCCATGACCCGGCACGCCGTCTTGAGGCGCCGCACCCGCCCTGAGCCCCGCCGCCGACCTGAGGACAGTCGACCGAAGGGCGGTCGCCGCGACGACCGCCGACGTGAGGACTGCCGATCTGAGGACAAAGGAGTGGAGCCTCGTTGGCCACTGGCACGGAACCCCATCTGAAAAGCGGTCAGGATTCCGGCGGCGTACGAGCGGCGACGCGCGCCGCGATCAGCGCTGCCCATCTGCGGACCGACCGCTGGTGGCTGGCGCCCGCCGCGACCGCCGCCGGCCTCTTCGCCTTCATCGTCTACTCGACGTGGCGGGCCTTCGCGAACGCGGACTACTACGCGGCCCCCTACGTCTCGCCGTTCTACTCGCCCTGCCTCGCCGAGAACTGCGAACCGATGCGGTCGGGCCCCAACTGGGAGATCTTCGGCAGCTGGTGGGGCCTCTCCCCCGCTCTGCTGATCCTGATCTTCCCGCTCGGCTTCCGCCTGACCTGCTACTACTACCGCAAGGCCTACTACCGCGGCTTCTGGGCCTCACCGCCCGCCTGCGCGGTGGCCGAGCCGCACAAGAAGTACTCCGGAGAGACCCGCTTCCCGCTCATCCTCCAGAACATCCACCGCTACTTCTTCTACGCGGCGGTTCCGGTGGCGGGCATCCTCACGTACGACACCGTGCTCTCGTTCCGCGATGAGCACTACGAGTGGGGCCACATGGGCCTCGGCACCCTCGTCTTCCTGGTCAACATCGTGCTGATCTGGGCGTACACGCTCTCCTGTCACTCCTGCCGGCACATCGTCGGCGGCAAGCTCAAGCACTTCTCCAAGCACCCCGTGCGCTACCGCATGTGGCAGTGGGTTGGAAAACTGAACGCACGGCACATGCTGCTCGCCTGGGCCTCCCTGGTGAGTGTGGCGCTCGCCGACTTCTACGTGTACCTGATCGCGTCCGGCGCCTTCGACGATCCGAGGTTGTTCTGATGTCTCAAGTGGAGCGGCAGCAGTGGGACGTTGTCGTGGTGGGAGCCGGAGGAGCGGGCCTGCGGGCCGCGATCGAGGCACGAGAACAGGGCGCGCGCACCGCCGTGATCTGCAAGTCCCTGTTCGGCAAGGCGCATACGGTGATGGCCGAGGGCGGCATCGCGGCCTCCATGGGCAACGTGAACTCCGGGGACAACTGGCAGGTCCACTTCCGCGACACCCTGCGCGGCGGCAAGTTCCTCAACCAGTGGCGGATGGCCGAGCTGCACGCGCAGGAAGCGCCCGACCGGGTCTGGGAGTTGGAGACCTGGGGCGCCCTGTTCGACCGTACGGCGGACGGGCGGATCTCCCAGCGCAACTTCGGGGGGCACGAATACCCCCGCCTCGCGCACGTGGGCGACCGGACCGGCCTCGAACTGATCCGCACGCTCCAGCAGAAGATCGTCTCCCTCCAGCAGGAGGACGAACGCGAATTCGGCGACTACGAAGCCCGCTTGAAGGTCTTCCAGGAGTGCACGGTCACCCGTGTGCTCAAGGAGGACGAGCGGGTCAGCGGCACGTTCTGCTACGACCGCGAGACCGGCCGCTTCTTCGTGCTCGAAGCCCCGAGTGTGGTCCTGGCGACCGGCGGCATCGGCAAGTCCTTCAAGGTGACGTCGAACTCGTGGGAGTACACCGGAGACGGCCACGCGCTCGCGCTGCTCGCCGGGGCGCCGCTCCTCAACATGGAGTTCGTGCAGTTCCACCCGACGGGGATGGTCTGGCCGCCCTCGGTGAAGGGCATCCTGGTCACCGAGTCGGTGCGCGGCGACGGCGGGGTACTGCGCAACTCCGAAGGCAAGCGGTTCATGTTCGACTACGTACCGGACGTCTTCAAGGAGAAGTACGCGCAGTCCGAGGACGAGGGCGACCGCTGGTACGAGGACCCGGACAACAACCGGCGGCCACCGGAGCTGCTGCCGCGCGACGAAGTGGCGCGCGCCATCAACTCCGAGGTGAAGGCGGGCCGCGGTTCGCCGCACGGCGGAGTCTTCCTGGACGTGTCGACGCGCATGTCCGCCGAGGTCATCAGGCGCCGACTCCCCTCCATGTACCACCAGTTCAAGGAGCTCGCGGACGTCGACATCACGGCCGAGGCCATGGAGGTCGGACCGACCTGCCACTACGTGATGGGCGGCATCGCGGTCGAGTCGGACACGGCGGCGGCCCAGCGCGTGCCGGGTCTGTACGCGGCCGGTGAGGTCGCCGGCGGCATGCACGGCTCCAACCGGCTCGGCGGCAACTCCCTCTCGGACCTGCTCGTCTTCGGCCGGCGCGCGGGCCTGCACGCCGCGCGGTACGCGGCCGGGTTCCCCGCGGCCGACGCGCGGCCCCAGGTGGACGAGGTCCAGGTGGACACGGCCGCGGCCGAGGCGCTGCGGCCGTTCAGCGCGGAGGGCCCCGAGGACGGGGCGACGCCGGAGAATCCGTACACCCTGCACCAGGAACTCCAGCAGACGATGAACGACCTGGTCGGCATCATCCGCCGCGAGGGCGAGATGGAACAGGCCCTGGAGAAGCTGGCGGAACTGCGGGTGCGGGCACGGCGGGCAGGCGTCGAGGGCCACCGCCAGTTCAACCCCGGCTGGCACCTCGCGCTCGACCTGCGCAACATGCTGCTCGTCAGCGAGTGCGTGGCGCGGGCCGCCCTGGAGCGCACGGAGAGCCGGGGCGGGCACACCCGCGAGGACCATCCGGGCATGAACCGCGAATGGCGCCGCGCGAACCTGCTCTGCCAACTCACCGATCCCTCCGGAGGGTTGGCGGCCACGGACCCCGTACGCGGCCAGATCGATCTGGTGCGGGTCACCACCGAGCCCATCCGTCCCGACCTGCTTGCTCTCTTCGAGAAGGAAGAGCTGGTCAAGTACCTGGCCGAAGAGGAGCTTTACGAGTGAGTACCGCTACGCCGAGTCCTTCGGCTTCTTCAGGTCCTTCAGGTCCTTCAGGTCCTTCAGGTCCTTCAGGTCCGTCCAGCTCTTCGAGTACGTCGTACGACGCTCGGTTCCGGATCTGGCGCGGGGACATCGAGGGCGGCGACCTGGAGGACTTCAAGGTCGAGGTCAACGAAGGCGAGGTCGTCCTCGACATCATCCACCGCCTGCAGGCGACCCAGACGCCCGACCTGGCGGTGCGCTGGAACTGCAAGGCGGGCAAGTGCGGTTCGTGCTCGGCGGAGATCAACGGCCGACCACGGCTGATGTGCATGACGCGGATGTCGGTGTTCAGCCGCGAGGACGTCATCACGGTGACCCCGCTGCGGGCCTTCCCCGTGGTGCGGGACCTGGTGACGGACGTCGGCTTCAACTACACGAAGGCACGGGAAGTACCGGCCTTCGTGCCACCGGCGGACCTCGGTCCCGGCGAGTACCGCATGCAGCAGGCGGACGTGGACCGCTCCCAGGAGTTCCGCAAGTGCATCGAGTGCTTCCTGTGCCAGGACACGTGCCATGTGGTGCGTGACCACGAGGAGAACAAGGCGGCCTTCGCGGGCCCGCGTTTCCTGATGCGGGTCGCGGAGCTGGACATGCACCCGCTGGATGCGGCGGCCGAGAGCGGCCTCGACCGCAAGCAGACCGCCCAGGACGAGCACGGACTCGGGTACTGCAACATCACGAAGTGCTGTACGGAGGTGTGCCCCGAGGGCATCAAGATCACGGACAATGCCCTGATTCCCTTGAAGGAACGGGCAGTCGACCGGAAGTACGACCCGCTTGTGTGGCTCGGGAACAAGATCCGGCGGCGGGGGGAGAAGTAGTAGCGCCGCTCGCAGGCTTCGGCGGGGCGTGGAGGTCGCGGCGTGGAGGGGCCTGGGGGTAATCCCCCAGGCCCAAGAGTCGAGATTTCCCCCATGGTCACGGGGCCGGGGCGAGATCAGCATTGAGGCATGAACTCTTCCTCGGCGGTGACTGGTTCGGATTCTCGGTCAGCTCCTCGTTCGGCGGTGACCCGGCGCTCGGCGCTCGGCCTCGCGGCGGCCGGTCTGGCGGCCACGGTGCTGGCCGCCCCGGCCCCCGCGCAGGCGCGGTCCGCGCGATCCACGCGGTCCATGCGGTCCATGCGGTCCACAGGCATCGCGGCGAAGCTCCCCGTGCCCACGGGCCCGCACCGGATCGGCACGGTGTCGACGCGCCTCGTCGACACCTCACGCCGCGACCCGTGGGTGAAGTCCGTGCCGTACCGGGAGCTGATGATCAGCATCTGGTACCCGGCGGCGGAAAGGCCGGGCGGCGCGGGACACCGTCTCGCTCCGTACATGACGCCGGGCGCGGCGAAGGCCTGGAACGCGACAGCACCCCACGGCATCCCCCAGGACGCGATCGACTTCGCGGCCATGCGGACACACGCGCGGGAGGGAGCCCCGGCCGACACGAGCGGGGGCCGACGACCGGTCCTGCTGTACGCGGCGGGCGCCAACGACCCGCGCACCTGGGGCACCTCGGTGGTCGAGGAGCTGGCGAGCCACGGCTATGTGGTGGTGACGATCGACCACACCTACGAGGCGCCGGGGGTGCAGTTCCCCGACGGCTCGGTCAAGGGCGACGCCCCGCTCCTCAAGGCCTTCGAGGAGGCGCAGCGGAACGATGCGGTGCCTGCGCTGCTCAAGCGGGTCCTGGACATCCGGGTGGCCGACTCGAAGTTCGTCCTGGACCGCCTCGGCTCACTGCCGCACGGCCTGTCCGGGGTCGTGGACCAGCAGCGGGTGGGCATGCTCGGCCAGTCGGCGGGCGGGATCGCGGCCGCCGAGACGATGTACGAGGACGACCGGGTCAAGGCGGGCCTGAACATGGACGGCACCCTGGAGAACAACCCCGAACCGAACGGCACGAACCTGACGCCGGTGGCCCGGCACGGCCTGACGGGACCGTTCCTCCTGATGGGCAGGCAGGGCAGCGACCGCACGACGGAACCGTCGTGGCGCGCGTTCTGGTCCCACACGAGCGGCTGGAAGCGGAATCTGACCCTGCGCGGCTCCATGCACCAGACGTACACGGACCTGGCGGCGCTGCTCCCCCAGGCCGGGGTGGACCGCAAGATCATCGAGGAGAACCTGGGCACGGTCGACCCGAGCCGCGCGGTGGCGGCGGAGCGGGCGTACGCGCGATCGTTCTTCGACCGCTGGCTGCGCGAACGGGACGACCACCTCCTTGACGGGCCTTCGGGTAGGTATCCGGAGATGGAGTTCGCGGGGTGAGCGAGGTCGGGCGGCGGCATGTCCTCCCAGCCCCCGGTCGCGCACCCCTCAAGACGGCCATACGCTCCCAAATGTGACGCCGTCCTCGCACCCGACCGTGCGGGCGACAGCGGCAGCCACCGCACTGCTCACGTGGTGCCTGCTGCTCCTGTCCGCCCCCGCGGCATCCGCCGCCCCGGCCGACGACCCGGTCACGCTCTCCCGCGACGGCCAGATCACCGACAAGGTGGGCGCGCTCGGCGACCGCCGGGACGCCACCGGACGGGCTCTCGACCAGCTCTACGACGACCGCGGCCTCCAGCTCTTCGTCGTCTACGTACGCGACTTCTCCGGACGCGGCGCACAGGACTGGGCGGACGCCACCGCCGAGCGCAACGGGCTCGGCCTGGACGACGCGCTGCTGGCCGTCGCCACGCACGACCGCCAGTACGCCTACTCCGTAGACGTCGGTTCCCGGCTCACCGAGGCCCAGCTCCAGGACGTCGCGACCACCGCGATCAAGCCCGCGCTGCGGCAGAACGACTGGGCCGGCGCGGCCATCGGCGCCGCGAACGGCTACCGCGCGGTCCTCTCCGGGCAGCCCGTCCCCACCCCGACGCCCACCCCTGGGGAGGCCGACCCTGGCGGCGGCAGCGGCAGCGGCGACGACGTGGCCACCGGCGACCTCGTCCTGCCCATCGTGGCGGTCGGCGGCGCGGGCGCCCTCGCCGCGGTCGCCTACAGCCGCCGCAAACGGCGCACCAACACGCGTACGACGCCCGGAGGCGGTGGCTGGGGCAAGGGAGCGGCCGGCGAGCAGCCGACCCCGCTGCCGGAGCTCGACAAGCAGAGCAAGCAGCTCCTGGTGGAGACCGACGACGCGATCCGCACCAGCGCCGAGGAACTCGGCTTCGCCACCGCACAGTTCGGCGACGAGGCGGTGCGGCCCTTCACCGAAGCGCTCGCGTACGCACGCGCCGAGCTGACCGCGGCCTTCAAGCTGCGCCAGCGCCTTGACGACGCCCATCCGGAGGACGACGCGACCAAGCGCACCATGCTGGACGAGATCGTCTCGCGCTGCACCGAGGCGGGCCGGCGTCTGGACGCGGAAGCCGCGGGCTTCGACCAGCTGCGCGCCCTCGAACGTGACGCGGCGCAGGCCCTGGAGCACGCCGAAACGGTGTTCCGGCAGGTCACCGGGCGTACCAGCAGCGCGGAGAGCACCCTCGGCACGATCCGGGAGCGCTACGCCCCGTCCGCGTCCGCGCCGGTCGTGGGCCACGTGGAGCAGGCCAAGGACCGCCTCCTCTTCGCCACGACGCACCTCAACGAAGCCCGGCAGGCCATCGACGCGGGCGACAACGGCAAGGCCGCCGTCCATCTGCGGGCCGCCGAAGGCGCCGTCGACCAGGCGGGCACCTTCGTGGACGCCGTCGAGCGCCTCGCCGAAGAGCTCGCGCTGGCCGCGGAGAAGCTGCCCGACGCGCTCACCGAGACGGAGACCGACCTCGCCGAGGCGCGCGGCCTCCTGGAGGGCACCATGGCGGGCGCCTCCACGGCAGACCTGCACGGGCGCATCGCCCGCGCGGAGACGGTGGTCGCCGAGGTCCGCAAGAAGATGGCGGCGGGCCCGCACGACCCGATCGACGCCCTGCGCCGGGTCGAGGAGGCCGACACGGTCCTCGACGAGTCGCTCACGGGCGCCCGTGAGCGCGAGGTCGGCCGGCAGCGCGCCTCCTCCCTCCTCGGCCAGGCCCTGCTCACCGCGCGCAGCGCCGTGGGAACGGCTGCGGACTTCGTCGACACGCACCGGGGCGCGGTGGGCAGCGAGGCGAGGACCCGCCTTGCCGAGGCACAGCGGCACCTCTCGGGCGCGGAGGCCGCCCAGGACACCGACGCCGCCTCGGCACTCGCCGAAGCCCAGCAGGCCGACGCCCAGGCCCGCCAGGCGCAGCAGCTCGCCGAACGCGACGTACGCGGCTACGGCAACCCCTACGGGAGAGGCGGCGGGCGTGGCGGCGGCATGGGCGGCGCGGTGCTCGGCGGCATCATCCTCGGCGAGCTCTTCGGAGGCATGGGCCGCGGGACGGGCGGAGGGGGATTCGGAGGCGGCGGTTTCGGAGGCGGCGGCCCCGGGAGCTTCGGCGGAGGCGGGACGCGGGGGCGGATGGGCGGGGGCGGGAGGTTCTGAGACCGGCGCATCATGCCGCCGCCCTCGCGGCGGCCCTTTCGTACGTCCCCTGGAGCCCTCGCACAGAGCCCTCGCACCCCGATCACTCCTACCACCCCACATAGAAGGAGCTCGTCATGACGAAGCAGACGATCCTCGGCCGCGTGGCACAGCTCGCCAAGGCCAACATCAACTCGCTCCTCGATCAGGCCGAGGACCCGCAGAAGATGCTCGACCAGCTGATCCGCGACTACACGAACAACATCCGGGAGGCCGAGGAGGCGGTCGCGACCACCATCGGCAATCTGCGGATGCTGGAACTGGACCACAAGGAGGACCAGGACGCGGCCGACGAGTGGGGCTCCAAGGCGATCGCCGCCAGCAAGAAGGCGGACGAGCTGCGGTCCGGCGGGAGCGCCGTGGAGGCCGACAAGTTCGACGGCCTGGCCAAGGTCGCGCTGCAACGGCAGCTTCAGTCCGAGCGGGAGGCCAAGGACGCGGAGCCGACGATCGCCTCGCAGACCGAGGTCGTCGACAAGCTGAAGTCCGGGCTCGACCAGATGAAGATCAAGCTGACCCAGCTCCAGTCGAAGCGCGATCAGCTGGTGGCCCGCGCCAAGACCGCCCAGGCGCAGAACCAGATGATGGACGCCGCGCAGAGCATCGATGTGCTCGACCCGGCCAGCGAGTTGAGCCGTTTCGAGGACAAGGTGCGGCGCGAGGAGGCCAGGGCGCTGGGCAAGCAGGAGCTCGCCGCGTCCTCCCTGGACGCGCAGTTCGAGCAGTTGGACGGCATGGGCGACGAGGCGGAGGTCGCGGCCCGCCTCGCTGCCCTGAAGGCCACCACGTAACCGGCCGCCCGTAGAGGAGCGGGAGCCCTCAGCACAGGAGGGCTCAGAGCGGGAGCCCTCAGAACAGGCTGAGCAGCGCCTCCGCCGCGTCCATCGGCTCCACGCCGCTCTCCGGCAGCGGCATCTCGAACCACACCGTCTTGCCGCGCGGCGTCCTGCGCGAGCCCCACGCGGCGCTCAGCAGACCGACGAGCTGAAGCCCGCGGCCGCCCTCGTCCGTGTCACGCGCCCGGCGGCGGCGCGGCTGGACCAGCCCCGCGTCCCACACCTCGCACACCAGGGTGCGGTCGAGCAGGAGCCGCAGCCGGATGTCGCCCTCGCCGTACCGCAGCGCGTTGGTGACCAACTCGCTGACCAGCAGTTCGGTCGTGTCGCAGAGCGGTTCCAGGTCCCAGGTGCGCAGCTGCTCGCAGGCCAGTTCGCGGGCCCGGCCCACCGACTTCGGGTCGCGCGGCAGCGTCCAGTCGCCGACGGCCTCGGCGGGCAGGCCCTGGATGCGGGCCATGAGCAGCGCGATGTCGTCCTCTCCGTGGTGCGTGTCGAGGGTGTTCAGGACGTGGTCGCAGACGTCCTCGAGAGCGGGCGCGGGGTCGTCGAGCGCGCGGACGAAGGCGTTGAGGCCCTCGTCGAGGGGATGGTCGCGGGATTCGACGAGACCGTCCGTGTAGAGCGCGAGCAGGGCGCCCTCGGGCAGTTCGACCTCGACCTCCTCGAAGGGTTCGCCGCCGACGCCCAGCGGCATGCCGGGCGGCACGTCGAGCATGAGCGGCGATTCGCCGGGCTCGACGAGCACGGGCGGCAGGTGGCCGGCGTTGGCGAACGTGCAGCGACGCGTGACGGCGTCGTAGACCGCGTAGACGCAGGTGGCGAGGTAGACCTCCGAGAGGTCCGTGCCGTTCGCGGAACGCGTCTGGCGGGCCGCTCGCGTGGCCTGCTGGGTGCCTGAGGGGTCGCCGAGGCCGCGGGCGATCTCGTCGAGCGCGGAGAGGACCTCGGCGGGCTCCAGGTCCAGGAGCGCCAGGGTGCGTACGGCGGTGCGCAGTTCCCCCATGGCGACGGCGGCGCGCAGGCCGCGGCCCATGACGTCGCCGACGACCAGGGCGGTGCGGTGGCCCGGCAGCTCGATGACGTCGAACCAGTCGCCGCCGACCTCGGTGGCCGCGTTGCCCGGGAGGTAGCGGCAGGCGATGTCGAGGCCGGACGCCTCGGGGTCGCCCGGCGGCAGCAGGGAGCGCTGGAGTATCAGCGCGCGTTCGTGCTCGCGGCGGTAGAGGCGGGCGTTGTCGATACAGACCGCGGCGCGCGCGGCGAGCTCGACGGCGAGGGAGCGATCGCGCTCCCCGAAGGGCTCGCTTCCCTTCGTGCGGGAGAACTGGGCGATGCCGACGACCGTGTCGTGGGCGACCATCGGCACGGCAAGCGTCGACTGGATGAGCCCGCCGGTGAGCCTGCTCGCGGAGCCGTCGTCGGCCCCGGAGACCAGCCGCGGCCGTGCGGTGCGCAGGGCGTCGGCGCAGGGCGAGGTGAAGGCGAAGCGGTGCACGGCGCCCACGTCGACGGGGTGGCCGCCCTCGGGGAAGGGCGCGTCGGCGACGGCGCTCGCGAAGGCGACGCGGCGCAGTTCGGCGCTGCCGTCGGCGAGGCCCGGAGGCGTCTCGTCGCCGTCGAGCAGCCCCTGGTAGAGGTCCACGGACGCCAGGTCGCAGAAGCCGGGGACGGTGACGTCCAGGAGCTCGCGCGCGGTCGTCTCCAGGTCCAGGGAGTTGCCTATGCGGGCGCCCGCCTCGTTGAGCAGGGCGAGGTTGCGGCGGGCGTGGGCGGCCTCGCGGGCGGCGGCGTGCCGCCGGGTGACGTCGGTGCCCAGGCCCGCGACGCCTATGGGGCGGCCCGAACCGCTGTGCACGCGGTAGAGGTTGATCGACCAGTGGCGGCGTTCGTTGCTGCCGGGGGCGGGGCCGACGATCTGCATGTCCGTGACGGAGTCGCCGGTCTCCAGGACGCGCTTGAGCGCGGCGGCCATGCGGTCGGCCTCGTGCCGGGGGAGGTAGTCGTGGACGGTGCGTCCGCGCTGCTCGTCGACGCCGCCCCCGAAGACCGCGGCGAAGCGGCGGTTGGCCCGCTGCACCTTCAGGTCCGTGCCGAACAGCAGGAACCCGAAGGGAGATTGGCCGAAAATCGCCTGCGACGCGGCGAGGTCCGTCTCGATCTGCCGGAGCGCCCGTACGTCGACGACGATGCAGACGGCGGCCCGTTCCCCCTCCTCCGTCTCGGTCGGCATCACATAGACCTCGGCGATGCCTTCGGAGCCCTTGAAGACCCCCGCGCCGGAATCAGCACCGGAAGCCGCGCCGAGACCCGCGTCGGGCTCCGCACCGGAACCCGCGTCGGCCTCCTCGGCCTGCCCGGGCGCCCGGAAGGGGACCGACCCGGTCCACTCCCTGCCGTCCAGGATCTCCGCCATCTTGCGGTGCCCGCTGCTGCGCAGCTCAGGCGCCACGAAGGCTTCGATCGGGTCCCTGCCCACGGCGTCGTCGGCGGACACGCCGAACAGCCGCTCGGCCCGCAGACTCCACTGGTCGATGAGACCGTCGGGGCCGATCGAGAACGAGGCCACCTTGATGTAGTCGTAAATCGAACCGGGTGGACTGCTCTGCCACATCACGTCATCCGCAGCTTCGCCCCTAGCGTCACCCGACGGCCCGTCCTGCTCCGTCGCCTTCGCTGGTATCTCGCTCACGCGAACCGTCCCCTCCAGCTCACCACGTCCGGCACCGGTCACCGGATGCGGCTGCCCGCAGTATCCAGCACTACGGAGCCACGCCACACGGCGTTCACGATCACAGCACGGACTCAACTCTTTTTGGCCCGCCACCGTCTTGTGTCCGTCCTACGCTGCCAGTCTTCTAACCCGGCAGCACCAGCTCGAACCACACCGTCTTCCCCGTCTTCCCCGTCCTGCCCTGTCGTGTCCCCCAGCGCCGTGACACGCGGGCCACCAACTGGATGCCTCTGCCCCCCTCGTCATCGGGGGTGGCATCGCGCTCCAGGGGCGGGTCGGGGAGCGGATCGGAGACCTCCACGAGAAGGGTGCCGGACGGTCCGGCAGGGCGTACGAGACGTACGCCGATGGGGCCGGAGGCGTGCCGCAGGGAATTGGTCACCAATTCGCTCACGAGAAGGACGGTGATGTCACCGAGGGCGGCGAGGTCCCAGGCGGCGAGCTGCTTGCGGACGACGGCACGGGCCGTGCGCACGGCGCCCGGGTCCGCGGGAAAATCCCACTCGGCGCAGTCGCCTTCGGTGTCGATCACGCCGATCACTTCCAGACCAGCAACAGCGGACCCTTGTCCGGTTTCATGGGGTTAATGGGCACATACCCGATATCCCGCCGGAACTACCGCGCACCTGGGCGCACTGTGGCACGAACGGCGTAGGTGGGGCTCAAGCGCGGGGAGAGATGACCTCGCGCGCTCCCCCGCCCGGCGGCACCCGATCCGCCCAGCGACAGTCGATCCGCCTAGCGGCAGTCGATCCGCCTAGCGACACTCGATCGCGGCCGCCACCGCGGGG
The DNA here is from genome assembly GCF_044544025.1 of Streptomyces sp. NPDC055243. Taxonomy (NCBI): domain Bacteria; kingdom Bacillati; phylum Actinomycetota; class Actinomycetes; order Kitasatosporales; family Streptomycetaceae; genus Streptomyces; species Streptomyces sp. NPDC055243. The sequence goes on along the minus strand of NZ_JBITWR010000009.1, from coordinate 42,156 downwards.
ACGTCCGCGTCCAGCCACTCCACCGACCAGACCTCGTCCGGCGCGAGCCAGCGCAGTTCGTCGTGATCCTCCAGGGGCTCGGGGGCTCCCGAGCGGAGCTTCACCGTCCACACCCACAGGACGTATCCCGGCTTGAGCGGCCACTCACCGGGGACTCGCGCGACCGGTTCGGCGTCCACGCCCAGCTCCTCGCGCAGCTCGCGCACCAGGGCTTCCTCGGGGTGCTCGCCGGGCTCGACCTTCCCGCCGGGCAGTTCCCAGCGGCCCGCGAGCTCAGGGGGCGCGCTGCGTCGCGCGGCCAGCAGGCGCCCGTCGTCGTACAGGGCGGCGCCCACCACGATCCGTTCCGTCATGCGACGGAGCCTAAGCGGTCAGTGGGCGTTGCTGTTCTGGCTCAGCTTCTCCACCCAGTACAGCTGCTGGTGGCCGTGCTCGTCGAGGCTGTCCGCGATCTTCTCGGCCTCCGCCTTCGTCGCGTACCTGCCCACCCTGTAGCGGTTGCCGTTGTCGTCCTGACGTATCACGAGCCAGGGAAGTACGACCGTCCCGTCATTCATCGCGCCCCTCCGCTCGCCGCCCCCGGCGCGCGCCACGCCTCGATCAGTAAGGAAACCGCAATCCGCATATGCCCGAGCCTACGCCCGACCTTTACTCAGCGGATACGACTTTGCACAAAGAGGTACGCAATTGGCCAACGTCGAGGGGGCGCACTTTGTCGGGTGCGCCCCCTGGTGAGGTTGGTTCAGTCGGTGCGGGCGCGCGTCAGCCTGCGCGACCCCGGCCCCGCGTCACTCGGCGCGCACCGTGGGCATCGGCATGAGCACCGGCACACTCGACGGCGACGTACGGCAGACGTCGCCGCACTCCGCGTCCAGCGAGCAGCACAGGGAGCAGATCGGGCCCGACTGGACCGGGCAGTCGGCGATGTCCGGGAGTTCGTACTCCGTCTCGCAGACGGCGCACGCGTGCGTGGCCGTCACGTCGGGCACCTCGACATGCGGCCCGTTCACCGGGTTCGGGCGCGCAAGGTAGTACTTGCCCTTCGTGGCCCAGGCGATCAACGGGCACAGGACGACGGCGAGTCCGGCCGCGATGAACGTCGAGAAGGCCTCCGCGTACCGGCCGAAGAGGCCGAAGAAGGCCAGGATCGACACCACGGAGGCGATCACCATCGAGCCGAAGCCCGCCGGGTTCACCGCGTACAGGTAGGCCCTCTTGAACTCGATGTACGGGGGACTCCAGCCCATCCTCTTGTTGATGACGAGGTCGGCGGCGACCGCCACGATCCACGCGATGCCCACGTTCGAGTAGAAGCCGAGCAGCTTGTTGAGGGCGGCGAACATGTTCATCTCCATCAGCGTCAGCGCGATGGCGAGGTTGAGGAAGATGTACCAGACCCGGCCCGGGTGCTTGTGCGTGATGCGGGAGAAGAAGTTCGACCACGACAGCGAGCCGCTGTAGGCGTTGGTCACGTTGATCTTGATCTGCGAGACGATCACGAACAGGGCCGCCGCGGGAAGGGCGAACGAGCCGAGCCAGGGCTTCAGGGCCTCGATCTGCGGGGCGATCGGCTCCAGGGCGTGCGTCTTGCCGACGGCTTCGAGGGCCACGAACGCCAGGAGCGCGCCGCCCAGCTGCTTGGCCGCGCCGATGACGACCCAGCCGGGGCCCGCCGCGAGAACGGCCAGATTCCAACGCCTCTTGTTCTGCTCGGTCTTGGCCGGCATGAACCGCAGATAGTCCGCCTGCTCGCCGATCTGCGCGATGAGCGAGAGCGCGACGCCCGTGCCGAGCCCGAAGGCGACCCACGAGAAGCCGCTGCCCGCGCCCTCGGTGCCCCCGAAAGAGGCGAAGGCGCCCCAGGCGTCCGGTGCCTCGAAGGCGAGCACCACGAAGGGCAGCACCATGCCGACGAGCCAGATCGGCTGCGTCCAGGCCTGCACCTTGGCCAGGGCTCCCATGCCGCGGAAGACGATCGGGATCACGATGAGCGTCGTGATCAAGTAGCCGATCTCCACCGGGAGTCCGACGGCCTGGTGCATGGCCTGGGCCATGATCGAGCCTTCGAGCGCGAAGAAGATGAACGTGAACGAGGCGTAGATCAGCGACGTCAGCGTCGAGCCGAAGTAGCCGAAGCCGGCGCCCCGGGTGACCAGGTCCATGTCCAGGCCGTACTTGGCGCAGGCCCGCGCGATCGGGATGCCGGTGACGAAGATGATCGTCGCGGCGCACAGGATCGAGGCGAGTCCGCTGGTGAAGCCGTAGGTGAAGACGATGGACGCGCCGATCGCGAAGTCCGCGAGGTAGGCGATGCCGCCGAGCGCGGTCGAGGCCACCATCGTCGGCGACCAGCGCCGGAACGAGTGCGGCGCGTACCGCAGGGAGTAGTCCTCGCGGCTCTCGTCGGCCGCCATCTTCGCGTAGCTGCGCTGGGGCGGCGGGCCGGCGGCGGCACTGGTGTCGCGGGTGGCCGTATCCGTCATGTGGGCTCCTGTCGTCCGACCGGATTGCGGGTACGGGCGACGAAGTTAGGAGCCGTGCATGACAAGTTGCCGCAGGGGACGATTGCTCCGGCGTTACGGAAGTCGGGCGCGGGTTAACTCGCGATCACGGCGGGCGGACGGGCCCGTCCGGATTCCGGGCGTGCGGGCCAGTCCTGATTCCGGGCGTACGCCGGAGCGTCCGGTCACCTCACCGGCAGGTGGTATGCGATCCGATACCGGTCCGCGGGCACCACGACGTCGGCCGTCTCGACCGGCTTGCCCGACGCGAAGTACGTCCGCTGCACGACGATCACCACATGGCCGGGGACACCGCCGAGCGCCATGAGCTCCTCCGCAAGCCCCGGGCGCGCTCCGACCTCCTCCGCGACGTTGTCCACGATCACGTCGATGGCCGCCATGCGTTCGACCACTCCGCAGCCGCCGAGGGGTCCCTCCTCGGGGAGCATCACCGGAGTGCGTCCGGTGACGGCGAGGGGCTCCCAGGAAGTGGAGAGCATCATCACCTCGCCCGCGTCGCGGTAGACGTACTTGGTGCACATCACGCGGTCGCCCGCGCGGATGCCGAGGCGCTCGGCGACCGCGCTGGTCGCCTCCGCCTGTTCGCTGCGGGACTCCCAGGTGCCGCGCGCGCCGTCCTCCGCCTGCTCCTGACGGAAGGGTGTCGAGCCGCCGGAGCCGCGGTAGCCGGTGCGGGCCACGCGGCGGGGCACCGGTCGCTCGCGCACGTACGTGCCGGATCCGGAACGTCCCTCGACCAGGCCTTCGGCCATCAGGACCTTGCGTGCCTCCAGGGCGACCGTGTCCGACACTCCGTACTCCTCGCGGATCCTGGCCTGCGAGGGGAGTCGGGTGTGCGGCGGCAGGGAACCGTCGACGATCTTCTTGCGGAGATCACCCGCGACACGCAGATACGCCGGCTGTTCACCGAAAGTCACTGGCCACTCCCATCAGGTTGACAGACAGCAACAGCCTGGCAACCGTCGGTTGTTGGCCGCAACCCAAGGCCAATGAATCACCCGATGTGATGAAGTCTGTGCGTGCAGGGCTTTACGCAGGGGCTTTCCCCAGCTATGGCGATCACCCTTCCGCGGCGCTCCAAGGGGCCGCGACGGCACTCCAGAAGGGCCGTGATCAGGCGCTCGCGCCCCGGACGGCGAGGAAACGGGAGACCGCCGAGCGCGCGATCTGGCTCCCCCAGCCGCCCCAGTTCACGTCGAAGCAGTGGTCCGCCCAAGGGAGTTCGACATACGTCGCCGGCGCTCCGGCCGCGTCCAGGCGCCGCGCCAGCTCACGCGCCTGCGCCACCGGCACCGCGCGGTCCGCGCTGCCGTGCAGCAGGAGCGTGGGCGGCACATCGGTCCGTACGAGCCTCGCGGGCGAGCCGAGGAGGTAGCGGGCGGGTGCGGTCTTCGCCGAACCGCCCATCAGGCGCGGGATCATGGGGTCGGCGCGCAGCGCGGTCCCGGCGACGAGGCGCGCCATGTCGGTCGGCCCGTAGAGGGAGATCACCCCGGCGACCGAGCTGTCACGCACCGCACAGGACGCGGGGACGCGGTCATCACCCTCCGTGTAGGCGGCCGCGAGGGCGAGGTTGCCGCCCGCCGAACTCCCCGCGAGGACAAGGCGGTCGGGATCGATGCCGTACGCGCGCGCGTGCCGCCGCACCCACCCCACGGCGCACTTCACGTCGCCGATCTGGTCGAGCTGGGTCACGCGGGGCGCGAGCCGGTAGTCGATGTCGAAGACCGACCAGCCCTGTTCGTTGAACCAGCGGTTCCATGCGGGGCTCTGACCGCGGTGCCCCTTGTTCCAGCCCCCTCCGTGCACCCAGACCACGGCCGGGTGACGCACCCCGGCCCGCTTCGGCAGGGTCCAGAGGTCCAGCTTCTCGCGCCGCTCGCCGATGCGGGCGTAGCGGCGGGTGCGCTCCCCGTCGGGGGCCTTGGCGTAGTTGACGCCCTCGAAGTAGGCGGTGGGGGCCAGGGGTTGCCCGAAGGCCTCGGCGGCGCGGTGCGCGGCGGCGTACGGCATGACTCCGTAGACGAGCGCGAGGAACGCGGTCAGGACGGCGAACCCGGCGCACCAGGGGTACCGCCGCCCCGCGAGCACGCCGGCCGCCAGGCCGACGACCGCGGGCGGCACGAGCACGAGCCCCCAGGAGGTGATCGCCGCCGCGACGAGCACCAGGAGGGGGATGCGGGGCAGCGGGGCGGCGACGAGCACGACAAGGGCGGCGTTCAGGAGGGCGACGAGGACGAGGAGCCCGCGGGAGAGGTGCGCGACGCACGAAACCCTGGGCCCGTTCCTGCCGTTGCGGCTGCCCCTTCGGGGAGAGTCCGGCGCCGCGGGCCCCGGAGTGCGCTGGGCCGCGACGGTCGGCGTCATGACGGTCGTCACGCCGAAGAACTATCACAGAAGCGGACAAAAAGCCCTTAAGGTGAGTGGTGTGAGCGGCCGTTGCGGCGACCGGCCCCGCGGCCGACGCACCCCACGCCACACCACCACCAAGCCACACCACCGCCCCCTTCCGTCACACCGCGGCGCCCGCCCCGCCCCCGGCGCCCCCGGCGTCTTCGTGGCTCCCGCCGCCCCCCGGCACGTCACGAGGCGAAGTGGTCGCCAGGCCCAGGGGTTTGCGGGCCGCGGCCTCGCGCTCGCCGCTGATGTGCCGCTGCGCCGGCACGTAGTACGCGTCGAAGGCGTCGGCGTCCTTGGCGGTGGACGCCTTCTTCCACTGCTTGCGGTTCTGCTCGATGGCGTCGACGAGGGCGGCGACATCGGCGTCCGCCTTCGCGGGCCAGTCGTGCGCGCGCAGCAGCCGCGCCTGCTCGGCGAGGCCCTTCTCGACGCGGCCCGCCCACTCCTTGTGGCCCGGCAGGTCGTCCGCGAAGCGCTCCGTGTCGGGTTCGGTCCCGTACGCGTCGTAGAGGGCCTTGTCCGCCTTCAGGTAGGCCAGCTGGTCGGCGTCGAGGTTCGTCGCGTCCCGCCGCACCGTTCCCTTCAGGGTGCGCTCCCGCTCCACGACGCCGTAGAGGCAGGTGATGTGGCGGTCCCCCTGGCTCCAGGTCTCCCGGTCGGGCATGAAGTACGTGAGCTCCGCGTCCCCGATGTCGACCCAGGAGTCGAGCACGTAGGAGGCGTCCAGGTCGACGCACTTGCGGGCGGCGAGCGAGGTGAGCGCGTCCTCGCCCGGGAAGGTCGCGTGGTTCACCCGGAACTGGGCGATGACCTCGCCGTCGTGCCGGTCCGAGCACGGCGCCTCGTCGATCTCGAAGGCGTACTTGGCGCCTTCGAGATCGCTGCCGGGGACGTTGAAGCACTCCCCCTTGCCGATGGGGAACCCGGAGCTGTTCCGGGATTCACGCGCGGCGTCCCTGAAGCCGTCCATGAAGTCACGCGCACCCCCGGTGACGACGGCGAGCACCAGCAGCACGATGCCGAGGGCGGACAGGATGCTGCCCGCGATCGCCATACCCTTGCCGCGCTCGCCCTTCTTCGCGATCTGCGAGAGCGCGACCAGGCCGAGGACCAGACCGACGGCGGGTATGCAGCACAGGATGCCGAGGACGAGCGAGGCGATCGCGAAGCCGTTGACCGGAGGGCGCGCGTACGGCGAGTACGCGCCGGGCCACCGCTGGTACGGGACCTGGGGTCCGCCCGGGTACGGGGGCTGCGCGGGCGGCCCGTACGGGGCCTGCCCGTAGGGCTGCTGAGGGCGGCCACCGGGGTCGGGCGGCGGGGGTATGTCCACGGGTCCGTGCTCCTGCGTTCGTGCCGGTCGGTCGATGCGGGGGGCTTCGCATCGTATGCGGGGCACGCGCGGGAGACTGAAGAGGCACATCGGGCGACATACGACGCGCTCTCGGCCCCGGAGCGGACCGGGTCGAGGACCCGAAGCCCTTCCCCGAGGACGAGAGCGCGTACGGAGCGGAGCGGCTCAGCTCAAGGCCTGTGGCCTAGAACTGCAGCCCCCAGGAGTCGATCTTGCCGACGTCCTGCGCCGCGTTGTCACTCACCCGCAGCTTCCACGTCCCGTTGGCCGTCTCGGACGACGCGTTCACCGTGTACGAGGTGTTGATGTCGTCCGAACTGCCGCCGGTGCCGTAGCCCTTCAGCGTGTACGCGGTGCCGTCGGGCGCGATCAGCTGCACCTGGAGGTCACCTACGTAGGTGTGCTTGATGGCGACCGGCACGCTCAGGGCGGCGGGGGCGTTGCCCGCGACGCCGCTCACGGTGACCGGCGATTCGACCGTGGCGTTGTCGCTGATCGCGAAGTCGGTCGTGTTTTCGAACTTGGGGCCCGGAGGGTTCGTCGAGCCGGGACCCACGTTCAGGAGGCGGTTGGGCGAGCCCGTCCCCGGGCTGGTGACGACGCCCGTCGATGAGGCGCTGACCAGGGCCGCGGACACCTGCGCCGGGGTCGCCGTGCGGTTGTCCGCGAGGTAGAGCGCCGCGGCGCCCGCGGTGTGCGGGGACGCCATCGACGTACCGGAGATGGTGTTCGTCGCGCTGTCGCTGGTGTTCCAGGTCGAGGTGATGGACGAGCCGGGCGCGAACAGGTCCAGGACGCTGCCGAAGTTGGAGTAGCTCGCCTTGGCGTCGGTGTTCGCGGTGGCGCCGACCGTGATGGCCTCGGTCACGCGCGCGGGAGAGCGCGTCGAGGCGTTGACCGACTCGTTGCCGGCCGCGACCGCGAAGGTGATGCCGGACGCGATGGAGTTGCGTACGGCGGTGTCCAGGGCGCTGTCGGCGCCGCCGCCCAGCGACATGTTCGCGACGGCGGGCTTGACCGCGTTCTGGGTGACCCAGTCGATGCCGGCGACGACCTGCGCGGTGGTGCCCGAGCCCTGGTTGTTCAGGACGCGGACGCCGACGATCTTCGCCTTCTTGGCGACGCCGTGCAGGGTTCCGGCGACGGTGCCCGCGACGTGCGTGCCGTGTCCGTGGCCGTCCTGCGCGGTGTTGTCGTTGTCGATGGCGTCATAGCCGTACGAGGCGCGTCCGCCGAAGTCGCTGTGGCTGATGCGGACTCCGGTGTCGATGACGTACGCCGTGACGCCCTCACCGGCGGAGTCCGGGTAGGTGTAGGAGTTGTTCAGCGGGAGCGTCTTCTGGTCGATGCGGTCCAGACCCCAGGACGGCGGGTTCGGCTGGGTGGCGTCGACCGTGAAGGTCCGATTCTGCACGACGGAATCGACCGCCGGGTCGGCTGCGAACTTCTTGGCCTCGGCCGCGGAGAGCTCGACCGCGTAGCCGTTGAGCGCCTTCTTGTACGTGCGCTCGATCTCGGCCCCGTACTTCGCGGCCAGGGCCTTGCCCGCCTTGGAGCCCGCCTTCGCGGCGTCCTCGTCGAGGCTGACTATGTAGCTGCCCGGTATCGCGCCGGGGGCTCCGGCGTTCTCGATCGTGCCTTCGGCCTGACCCGGCTGGGCGGTCGCGGGGAGGGCGGAGACGACGCCGAGGGCGAGGGCCGCGACCGCTGTCGCGCTGATCCCGGCCAGTCTTCGGCGGGTATGACGCATCACTGCCATCTGAGGGGTCCTCCTCAATAGGTGGTGCGCTGGTGGGGGATGGTGCCAGAAGTGCCAGAGGTACTGGTGGCGCTGGTGGTGCCCACACGCACGGAGGCAAAAGGCAGGGACATGTCAAGAACCCCGCCCACTCTTGCCCTCGTCGGGACGAAAGATTGGCGGATCCATAGGAATCCCACAAGAGCCAGGACCGGACGTAACACGACCGCCACGCACCCGCCATGACACACCGGTCCCAACCGGCCGAACTAGCCTGCCCGCATGACAGCATTGCCGGATTGTTTCTGCCCCACCGACGGAACGCGGGTCCCCGCGGGCACCCTCGCCTGGTGCTGCCCCGTCTGCCGCGGCCCGCTCGACCTGGACTTCTCCCCCAATCCCGCAGCGCTGAAATCCCTGAACGGAAGGGTCAATTCACTGTGGCGGTACGCGGAGTCCCTGCCGCTGCCCGTCCCCGCGTTCTCGCTCGGCGAGGGCCGCACTCCGCTCGTGCCGCTGGATGGCGCGATCTCGGCCAAGCTCGACTTCCTGATGCCGACGCTCTCCTTCAAGGACCGCGGCGCGGTCATGCTCGCCGCGCTCGCGCAGCGGCTGGCCCCGGAGCGGGTGATCGCCGACAGCAGCGGCAACGCCGGCACGGCGATCGCCGCGTACTGCGCGCGGGCCCGACTGCCCTGCACGGTGTACGTCCCCGAGGGCACGTCGGCCAAGAAGCTGGAGCAGATCGGCGCGCACGGCGCACGGCTCGAAGTCGTCCCGGGCGGCCGCGAGCAGACGGCGCAGACGGCACGGAAGGCGGCCGACGAACCCGGCGTCTTCTACGCCTCGCACGTCCACAACCCCTACTTCCTCCAGGGCACCAAGACGTACGTCCACGAGCTGTGGGAGGACCTGGGCGGGCGCCTGCCGGACGCGCTCGTCGTGCCCGTGGGCAACGGCACCCTGCTGCTCGGCGCGGCCCTCGCGGTACGGGAGCTGCACGCGGCGGGCCTGATCGCGAAGGCGCCCGCGCTGTACGCCGTGCAGGCAGCGGCGGTCGCCCCGCTGGCCGAGGCGTGGCGCACGGGCGCCGACGAGCCCCTGGGCACCACCCCGGCGGCACCCACCCTCGCGGAGGGCATCGCGATCCCCCGGCCGCCTCGCGCACGGCAGATCCTGCGGGCGGTGCGCGGCTCGGGCGGCGGCTTCCTCACGGTCACGGAGGACCAGATCCGGCACGCCCAACTGGATCTGGCGGGGCGCGGCTTGTACGTGGAGGCGACCGGCGTCGCGTGCTGGGCCGCCGTACGGGACGGCGCGCTCGGCGAACGCACGGCGGTGGTTCCCCTGTGCGGGGCGGGTTTGAAATCAGGACTCGCGAGCGCTTGAAAACCGCCCACGGCACCCACCGAACCCGACACCCGTCCGCTACGTAACACTCACGGCGGGTGCGGCGAAGAAGGCCCCAATTCGAACGAACTGATCGTTGACGCAAGGAAGTTGGCATCCAACGACCGATGGTCACGGCTGTGTCCTGCTCATGGCCGGAGGCCTGCCCTGAGTCGGACAGGGGCCGTACGCTTGTCGCCACCATCGATATGACGGTGCCGCACCATCGATACATGAGTGCTGACTGCTGACTGCTGGTGGCGATCGGGAGGTCACGGGGGTGGAAGGGCGCAGCCCGGCAAGGGTTCGCAACGAATTGGTCGCCGACATCGTCGACGTACTGCAGGAATCGAGCACGGTACGACAGGAGAACAGCGCCGATCTATGGGTGCGCATGCTGAGCGACGAGCTGGAATCCCCCCTGGAGCCCTTGCGCAACGCGGCACTGCGGCCCTGGCTGCTGAACCTGGTGGAGCGCTGCGCGGAGGTCCCCGACGGGCTGCCGTGTCTGGTGCGCTGCCTGAAGTATCTGGAGCAGCAGTCTTCCGCCATTCTGTCGCTGCTGCGCCTGGTGGACGAATGGGAGGCCGTGGACTTCTTCGACGGCGCCGACCTGCACCCCTTGCAGCCCGTCCTGCGGGACATGCGCTCATCGGCCGAACTCGCCACGCTCGCCCGGCGGGCCAGCCGTTCACGCACCCAGGAGTTGCCCGCGTGGTGCGACTCGGGATGGGCAGTCTTTCTACGACTGGCCGGCGGCAACTCCGCCGCGAAGGAACTCCCCGTGAGCATGGCGTTCCTGGCCCTGGCCGCCGATCGGCTCGTGGAGGACGGACAGATGGAGGCAGCGGAGGAACTGCGTCGCTGGAACCGTCAGCAGGCCAGGACGTGGGGGCTCGAGGAGAAGATGACCGACTGGCAGCGCAGCGGTATCGCGCTGCAGGCGCCGCCGCCCATGGTGCCCGCTTATCTGATGATCCAGTTCGAGCCCGACGGAGTGGATCCCGACCGCTATTTCCTCTCGCACTGGCGCCAGTCGGACGCCGAGGGCTGGCATCCCGTACCGGGCGAGACCCTGCACCTGCACCGCGACGACCTGCCCGCCGAGGTCGAGGTCCTCATCGAGCAGACCGAGGAGCGGTGGGCGGACCTGAGACAGCCGGTCGTCCTGGAATTCATCCTCCCGTGGGAATTGCTCGGGGAACCGGTGGAGTGGTGGCACAAGGAGTCCTCGTCCTCCGCACCGACGCCTCTGGTGATGGACTACTCCGTCCTGATCCGCAGTTTCGAGCGCCTGCGCAAGGCCGCCTGGCACCGGCCCTGGCACAAGAAGTGGCGTCAGCTCAAGGAGCAGCCCGCCGACAGCCATTCGTACTTCAACCGTCCCGGCCAGTCGCACTTCCACCTGGAGCGCGAGCTGAAGGAGGACGACCACGCGGTCTGTCTGGTGCTGAGCCAGCCCCCGGGCACCGACTCGGCGGCGAGTCACCAGGAGTTCATGGCGGGCCTGCGGGCGGGGGTGCCCGCGATGATCTGGCACCGGGGCGACTGCGGGGACCCGGCGTTCAAGGAAGCGGTCGCCGAGATGGTCCAGGACAGGGGCCTGTCCAGTCTGGTGTCGCGCGCCGGAAATTGGCGCAAGGAAGCCCTGGCGCTGGGACCCGAGGGCTGGGACAACCACGTGGGGCGCCATCTGGCGATCCTGCTCGACGATCCGGAACGCAGACCCGGGCCGCCCGGCCCCGACCGTGCGGCGGTGACGACTTGACCGGGCCCGCCGGCCACATGTCCGTGAACCTCCCGCACACGGCGAGAGGGGGTGCCGCGCCGTGAACGCGCCGGCCTCCACTGCCGTACGGCCGTCTCCCGCAGGGCGCACGCAGCGCCCCGCGGGGAGCTTGACGTTCTCCGCCGGAGGCACGGCTTCCGCCGCCGGACGCGTGACTTCTAGCACGTTTTCCGTGCGCCCCGGCCCATGCCGCCGTACCCCCTTGCTTGCAGTGCGGGCGCACTGTCACGCTGCGCTTGTGGATGTCACGCACGCCCGCGCTCTGCGGGACTCCGCACAACTGTCCTGGCCGCCACGACGCCTTGAGGGCGCATATGCATGACGACGGAGGACAGCGGCAGGGACCGGCAACGCGGGCACGTCGTGAGGCCGCGTCCGTTCTCGGCCGACTCGGCCGTGCGCGGCCAGGCCGGTCGGGCCGACAGGAGCGCGCCGAAGCGGTCCTCGTCATCGACGGTCACGTGACGATGAAGGTCTGGGAACAGGCGGTCGACGACCTGGTCGACGAGCTGAACCGCGAAGGCGACTTCACCCGCGTGCGCGTGGTGCGCCTGCGCCGGACCGACGAGACCGACCCCACCCGCCTGAAGCCGCAGGAGAAACTCGCCGACACCGGGGCCGGCGGGGACACGCGCCGCGTGGTCCTCGTGCTCACCGACGGCCTGGCGGCCGGCTGGCGCTCGGGCGCGGTCATGCCCCTGCTGCGTGCCTGGGGGCGCAACTGCCCGGTCGCCGTGGTGCACGTGCTCCCCCAGCAGTTGTGGTTCCGCACGGGTCTCGACGTCTGCCGGGTGCGGCTGCGCGCCCCCCGCGCCTGGGCGGCCAACGCCGACCTCGACTGGGAGCTGCGCGAGGCCCCCATCGAGTCGCGCGACCCGGACGAACCGGAGGTCGAGGGGGACACGGTCCTCGTGCCCGTCCTGGCCCTGACCAACCGCTGGGCCGAGGCCTGGACCCGGCTCGTCACGGACCCCGAGGCACAGTGGCTCGAGATGTCGGCGGTCCGGGCGCGCGAGTGGAAGCGCAGGCCCGACGCCGCCCGCGCCCTGCCCTGGACGGACGACGTCCCGGACCCGCGCAGCACGGTGCCCGCGTCCGAGCGCGTGTCGGACTTCCGCGCCGGAGCCTCGCCCACGGCTTTCACCCTGGCCACACGCTTATCCGCCGTCCCCTTGAGCATCCCCCTCATCCGCAAGGTCCTGGAGACCACACCGGGAGCGGGCCCCGCGCACGCCTCGGAGCTCCTGATGAGCGGCCTCGTCCGGCCCAGTGGGGAACAGGGCGACGACATCACGGACGTGGCGTTCTCCTTCGCCCCCGACATCCGCGAGGAGCTGCTGGCGCTCGGCCGCCGCAGCGACACGGCCCGGATACTGCACGACGTGCGCGCACTGCTGGCGGGTGACGGCACGGAGACCGCCTCGCTGCTCCCCTCCCCCGCCGAACCCCTCGACACCCTGGCCATGCCCCGGGTGAACAGCCGCAACATCGGCTTCCTCCGCGTGGAACTCGCCGCGCTGAGAGCACTCTCCGGACGATTCATGCAGCGCGCCGCCCTGCTGGCAGGGGTACTTGGCTGGCACGATCGTCGGTACGCAGTCAGCCTGGAGAAAAGCGGAGGAACCTCTGTCTCTCGGCCCGATCCTGAAGGAGCATCGGCGATGTCGACTACGCCCCAGCAAACGGTGGAGGGGGACCGCACTTCACAGCCGCGCGTCTGGGGAAACCTGCCGCCGAGGAACCCCAATTTCACCGGCCGCACAGAGCTACTCGAACTGCTCGGCGAGCGCTTGCGGGAGGGCACGACCACGGTCCTGCCCGAGGCGATCCACGGCATGGGCGGCGTGGGCAAGACCCAGCTGGCCATCGAGTACGCGTACCGGCACCAGGGCGAGTACGACATCGTCTGGTGGATTCCCTCCGAGCGGCCCGGTCAGATCGGCCAGGCCCTGGTGGAACTGGCCGGGCGCCTGGGCCTGGAGACCAGCACCGAGGCGAACATCGCGGGTCCCGCGGTGCGCGAGGCGCTGCGCGAGGGCCGCCCCTTCTCGCGCTGGCTGCTGATCTTCGACAACGCCGACAACCCCGAGCAGGTACGCCACTACTTCCCCACCGGGGGCAACGGCACGATCCTGGTCACCTCCCGCAACCGGCGCTGGGGCCTGGTCGGCGGCTCGCTCGAGGTGGACGTCTTCACCCGCGAGGAGAGCAAGGAACTGCTGCGCCACTCCGGGCCGCCCCTCCAGGAGGACGAGGCCGACCGCCTGGCGGAAGCCCTGGGAGACCTGCCGCTGGCCCTGGAGCAGGCCGCCGCGTGGCGCGCCGAGACGGGCATGCCGGCGTCCGAGTATCTGCGCCTCTTCGAGAACAAGCGCACCGAGCTCCTGGAGACGTCTCCGCCCCCGGACTACCAACTGCCGGTCGCGGCGGCGTGGAACGTCTCCCTGGACCACCTGGAGACCCGCAGCCCCTCGGCCCTGCGCCTGCTCCAGCTCTGCTCGTACTTCGCGCCGGACCCGATCTCGCGGTCCATCTTCTCCGGCCTCGGGAACAGCAGCATCTTCCCCGAGCTGGACGCGACGCTGAACGACCCGATGCGGCTCGCGCGCGCCATAAGGGAGGTCAACCGCTACTCCCTGGCCCGCATCGACCACCGTACGAACTCCATCGAGATGCACCGCCTCGTCCAGCTCGTCCTGAACAACCGCATGACCCCCGAGGAACAGGTCCGCATGCGTCACGGCGCCCACACCCTGCTGGCCGCCGCCGACCCCAAATCTCCGGTGTCGCCCGCCAACTGGCCCCGGTACGCGGAGCTGTACAGCCACGTCATCGCGTCCGAGGCGGTCAAGTCGGACCAGCCCTGGGTGCGCCAGCTCGTCCTGAACGTCGCCCTGTACCTCTACCACTGGGGCGACCACGACGTGGCGCTCGACTTCTCCGAGCGGGCCTGGGCGACCTGGCGGGAGGTCTTCGGCGAGGAAGACCAGATGACGCTCATCATGGGGCAGAAGCTGGCCTTCTTCTACTGGAGCGTCGGCCGCCACCGCGAGGCCGCGGCGCTGGTGGCCCAGATCAGGGAGATCTACGAGCGCACGGCCCCGACCGACCGTGAGGACGCGCGCGAGGACGCCCTGGACGCGATCAACCTCGAAGCGGCCGTGCGCCGCGTCGAGGGCGACTTCGCCCTCGGCGCCCAGCTGGACGCCACGGTGTACGAGCGGGCGCGCAGGGCCTTCGGCGAAGAGGACCCGACCACCCTGAACACCGCGCACAACCTCGCGGTGAGCCTGCGTCTGATGGGGGACTACCGCCAGGCGTTCGAACTGGACCAGCAGACCCTCACATTGAAGCTGCGGGTGCTCGGACAGGACCATCAGCAGACGCTGCACACCGAACTCAACGTCGCCATCGACATGCGCGAGACCGGCGACTACGTAGGCGCACGCGCCCGGCAGGAAGCCGTCCTGAACGCCTACCGCGAGGTCTTCGGCCGCGGCAACCCCGCCACGATCGAGACGATGCGCCAACTCAGCGAGGCCTGCCGCAAGGAGGGCGACCACGCCAAGTCCCTGGAGCTGGCCACCGACGCCAGCGCCCGCTTCACGCGCCGCTACGGCGACACCCGCCCCCAGTCGCTCTCCGCGGCCCTGACGCTCTCCATCGCGCTGCGCGAGAACGGCGACCTCGACGCGGCGCGCGAGCGGGGCGTCAAGGCCTGCCGGGTCTACCGCGACATCTTCGACCCCAGCCATCCGCACGTGCTGGCCGCCGACATCGACCTCGCGGTGACGCTGCGGCTCCTCGGGCAGCCCGACGAGGCGCGCCGGCTCGACGAGGCGGCGCTCTCCTCCCTGACCGAGCGGCTCGGCCCGGGGCACCCCATCGCCCTGGCCTGTGCCATCAACCTGGCCAGCGATCTCGCCGCGCTCGGCGACGAGGCGGCGGCCCGCGTGCTCGGCCAGGAGACCCTGGAGCGCTGCCGGTTCACGCTCGGCGAGGACCATCCCACCACGCTGGCCTGCGCCATCAACCTGGCGGCTGACCTCATCGCCCTGGGCGAGGAGGCCGACGGCAATACGTTGCGGGCCGACACACTGGCGCGGATGGAGCGCGTGCTCGACGAGCCCCGGCTCCGCACGGCGACCGCGGCTCCGCACCCGGCCACCGTCCAGGCCAAGGCGGGACAGCGGGCCAACTGCGACATCGACCCCGTGCCGCTGTAGGCCGCAGGGGCGGGGGCCCGCGCCCTCGCCCCGCTAGCTCTCCTGCGCCTCGCCCCGCCCCAGCCAGCGGGCCAGCTCGACCGGGTCGGCCCCCTGCCCCGTGACGTGCTCCAGCGCGCTCTGCACGGCGCAGGCCCGTTCCGGGAAGTGGCGCAGGAGACGGGACGCGTCCCGGAGCTCCGGCGTATCCGCGATGGCCCGCCCCAGCCCCGCCCAGGCGGCGGACGGCGGCTGCTTCCCGCCGAGTTGGGCGAGGAAGGCCTCGCGCGCGCCCGGCAGGTCGCCCCGCGCCAGGAGGAGGTCGGCTGCGCAGGCACCCTCGACCGCGCTCGGGTCGGCCGCGGGGTCACCGAGGCGGTAGCGGGCCAGGACGGCCGCGGTGTCGAGGTAGCGGGTCTCGGCGTCCGGGACCAGCTTGGGCCGCACGGCGAGCGCGGCGGGAGGCCGGTCCGCGCCACGCCGCCAGGCCCAGACGGCGTCCTCCACGGCTGCCGCGGGCGGCCGCAGATGGTGCGCGCGCCAGCGGGCGCGGTGGTCGTCCGCCGCCTCCTGGGCCAGCGCGAGCTCGGGGGGCAGCACCGGCTCGGCCATCCACTGGAGGCATCGCCCGCGCAGCGCGCCGAGGAGCCGCCGCCCCAGGGCGGTCAGGTGTTCGTGGCGGTGGACGAGCTCCACGGTGGACGACACCTGGGCGCGCCACAGCGCGAACTCGAAGTGCGCCATCGGAGCCTGCGCGGCATCGGCCGCATGCCGGTGGACGCACCAGAACCGGGCGACGCCCGCGAAGGCGTAGATCCCTTGGAGCAGCCCGCTCAGCGGCCGCGGATCGTCCCGCCAGGGAGCGTAGAACAGCTGCTCGCGGGCCCCCTTCGGGGCCGGTGGCGCGCTCAGCGGCCCCAGATGGATCAGACCGCCCAGCTTGGTGTGCTGGAACTCGTGCACCAGCGTGGCCGCGAGCTGCGCCACGTCGTCGGGCCGCGACGCCATGACGCCGCCGAACGCGTCCCCGGCCGTGACGCTGTGTGGCCGATACCTTTCCCTGGCCGGCGTGGGGGCCAGCGACATCAGCCCGACACGCATCGCCTCCGCGCTCTCCGGCTCGTCGCGCCGCAGGATCTCCCACGCGTGGCTGATGAGGTCCTGCCAGGTGCGCGCCTCGGCGGCGGACAGCAGGCGGGGCGGGCTCGGGTGCGGGAAGGTGCGGTAGGGGTCCAACTCGTCGAGCACCAGGAACTTCCCCGATCCCGTGCCGTCCAGTTCGAGGCGGCGCACCGCGTGCCAGCCCGGCGCGGCCCGCGACCACGGGGGGCCTGCCGTCACCGTCTCCCGGCCGCCGGTGATCCGCAGCAGTCCGTCCCGCGCCTGAACCTGCGCCGTGCCCCACGGCTCCGTCGCCTCCGCGAGCACCGCGCAGCCCAGGGTGGGCAGCGGCACCCGGCCGTGGCGGACCGGAACGGTGAGGGTGAAGTCGAGGCCCGCGCGGGCGGCCGCCGCGGCGGCCAGCGCCGACAGGTGCCCCACGACCACCCACAGGGGTGCGTCCTCGTAGGCCGTCGCGCCCCGCATCCTGCGCAGGGCGAGCGACAGCCACATGCCGGTGTGCGGGCACATCAGGATGTCCTCGAAGGCCTGCGGCGCCTCCCGCTGGGCGCGTCCGAGCAACGACCAGGCCGCTCCGTGCGACATGGGGTCCGTCCCCGCGGGCTGCGCCGGGTCGCCCCCGCTCAGGCCGTCGGCAAGGGCCCGCAGGAGCAGCAGGCGCCGGCTGCGCTCTGCGGTGAGGAGCTCCTCCACGGCCGCTCTGCCGCCCTCGCCCCGCGCGAGCGCGAGGACGCTGGGCGCCGAAAGCCGGTGGAACGTCAGGCCGTTCGCTGCCCCGCGGCTATCCGCCATGGGTGCTCCACGGCGCGCACACGGCCGCGGCCGTCCCGGCCGCTCCCACCGTGTCAGTCGAAACGGGAGGGGCTGTACGACATCGTGACGGCGCGGGCGTCGTCGATGTGGCGCAGCAGGGGCTCCAGCGACCCGGCGATGGCACTGCCGTCCATGGAAAGCAGCGCTTCAAGAGAAACCCCCGAGAGATCTACGAGATCGGACTCGACGGCAGGCATCGATTGCTCCACGGCTGCCAAGTCCCCTCCCGCGATTCCGTGCATGCGCAGTCCCTTTCCCCCTCATGATGACCCAGCACGGCACGCTGCGAAACCCCGCATCCGAGCCGTGCCCGACATCAAGTCAGCAGTAACGCTTGGCCAGTTGAGCTGCTTCACGGTCGACGCGTGCTACTTCCACCGACCGCCCCTCCAGGAGACGGACGGTCTCCAGGAGCTGATCGAGTGTGCCCCGGTAGCGCAGACAGGTGCGCACGATGCCGTAGATGTCCATCCTGAGCCGGGAGTCCCGCGGCCGGTTCGCGGCGATCTCCGCGTCGATGCTGGAGAGCACCAGACCCAGGCCGTTCGCGTCCCCCAGCGAGGGGATCTCCACCAATGCGTCGACCAGTCCCACGAGTTCACGCAAGGGCAGGTCAGAGGGGAGATCGGCCAGGCTCGCGGGGACCGTCGCACCCTGCGGACCCGCCGCGGAAGCCAGCCCTCCACGCACGGGCAGACCGGCCTCCCGGTGGAGCTGTTCCAGCGCGGCCGACGAGAGCACGTCGTACCAGTGCTCCACCCTGCTGGCCGCGAGCCGCCCCAGCCCGTCCGAGCGGTGGTGGGCACTGATCACACCGATCACCGCGCCGCCGGACCAGACCACCGCGCCGGACATTCCCTCCCAGGGGGAACGCCCGGGTTCGGGGTCCGCGCGCGGTGCGAGAACGGCCAGTTCGAGTGTGCCCTCGCGGCGGTTGGACAGCACGGAGACGGTCCCCGAGGCATGGCAGGAGTCGCGGTACTGACTGGGAGCGCCGTCGTCGAGAAGCCGCATGCCGTCGTCCCGCAGCTTGAAACGGGGAAAGCCCATCGCGCTGACGGGCAGCACCACATCGGTCTCGGGCACGGCCGCGTAGCGAGGACTCCCGACGCTCCCGGCGCCGGGCGGCGTCGTCATGGTCTCCGTCGTCATGATCTCGAGGAGCGCGACATCCGCGGCCTCGGCGAGCAGCACGACGCGTACGTCGGCGCTCCACTCCCCCGACAGATCGGCGTCGAAGCGCACCCGCACCGATGCCACGGGACCGGTGACCACATGCGCGGCCGTCAGCACGGTCCTGTCCCCCACGCGGTATCCGGACCCGCGCCGGCCGGGCTCGCGGCCCTCCGTCTCCACCAGCACCTCGGCGACCCGCGACGCCTCAAGACCCCCTGGAACCGACATGAGGGCCGGGCTCAGCGCTCGCGTGCGGTCTGGTCACCGCGGACCCAGGGCCGCTGATCGGTGCCGCGCACGCGGGGTTCCAGGCTGAGGGTGACGCGATGGGTGGTGCTGTTCGTCTGCTGGCCGGAGGCGCCTGCCTCGACGACCCAGAAGCGGATCCTGCCGTCCGCGGTGCCCGACCGCTGGACGGCGAACTCCGCCTCCAGCTGTACGGGGCCCAGCTCGAAGCGCAGCTCCTCGTCGTCCGCCGCGGCCATGGCGGCGGCGAGTTCCCCACGTAACTGCGCGATCATCTCGGCGAGTTCAATCACGCCGAGCCCCTACCCCCGGCGTGTCACCTCCACACGGTGGGGGCGACACGGGGAAACCCGCAGGGGCCGGCCGGCACGACTACGGCCGGCCCCTGGCAGGTTCTCAGCCGTTGCCGGCGCCGTTGCCCGACAGGACCGGGATGTCGGAGAGGATGTGCGACAGCGGCTCGTCGCCCTTCGCCTGCGTGGAGTTCTCGGTGCACTGCTGGTTCTGAGGCGCCGACAGGACCGGGATGTCCTGGACACCGACGTTCACGAGCGCGACGAGCGACTGGAGGTTCGCCTTGACCGGCAGACCGACACAGGGCTTGTTCAGCGAACCCTGGACCAGCGTGAGCTGGGGGCTCTGGTTGCCCTTGGTCGCGGAGTTGCCGAACGCCGTCTCGGCTCCGTTGCCGCTCAGGGACGTGGTGCCCGAGTCGTCACCGATCGCCATGGCCTGGGGGGCCATGCCCGCCGAGATACCGGCGACGGAGGCGGCAATGGCCGCGGATGCCAGGAGCTTCTTCATTTTGATTCCCTTCAAGAGCGGGCTCCGTTGGCAGAGCCGCGCGATGATGAACTGCCTGATCGGTCGATGGTTTCGGCCTTTGCCCCGGCTGGCCTAGTAATCAGACGGCCGTCAACGGCACTCCAAGGTGTCGCCCCGGACGGTCGCCGGGCTGCCGAAACGCGGCGGATCGCTCAGCCTGGCCTGCGAGTTGACGGGCGTCAGGGCCCGATCCTTCTTGAGGGCGCGGAAGACCTTGTCGGCCTTGGCCCTGTCCCACTCCAGCGCGCCGTTCAGGGCCGTACTGAAGCCGCTGATCGGCACCGTGGTGAACTCCGTGGACGACGCCGGGAGCCTGCCCAGATCGGCCGCGAGCGTCAGGATCTGCCGGGTGCTGAACCCCCGGTCGACCTTCGCGGAGCCCGCCAGCGACCGGCTCAGCCGCGCCGCCCTGACCGGGTCGGCCAGCACGTTCTCCGTACGTACGCTGCTCATCGCGGCGATCAGGAAGCGCTGCTGGCGCTGGATCCGCCCGAAGTCGGCGCTCATGTCCACGTGGCGGGAGCGCACGTACTGCAGGGACCGGCCGCCGTTGAGCAGATGGCTGCCGGGGGCGAGGTCGAGCTTCGTCGTCCTGTCCTTGAGGGCGCGGGGCGTGCAGACCCGCACGCCGCCGACCGTCTCGACGCTGTCCATGAAACGGCGGAAGTCGAGCTGCAAGTACCGGTCCACGCGGACGCCGGTCATCGCCTCGACCGTCCGCACGGACAGCGCGGGACCGCCTTCCGCATAAGCCCCGTTGATCTTCCCGGGGTGGGCCGGGCGCTCTTCTCCCGTGGCCTCGTCACGGTGCGCCGGAATGTCGGCGTAGGAATCGCGGGGAAGGCTGACGACGCTGACGCGGTCCCGGGCCTCGGAGACATGGACCAGCATGAGCGTGTCCGTGCAGTTGCAGGCGACTCCGCCCGCGTGGAAATCCCGCTTCTCCTTGCGCGTGATGGTGTCGCGGCCGTCCGTCCCCATCAGGAGGATATTCGTACCGTTTCCCTCGTTCGGTCGATTCCTCATGTCACCGAAGACATCGACACGTTGGACAGGAAGAGGCAGCGCGGTGGCATTCCCCGTCGCAGCGGCGGCGGCGATCAGCAGGACCGCCGGAATGGCGAGGCGCAGCCGTCGTGCCCGCCGGGATCCGGTCGGTGAGTAGAGGTGAGTGAGCAAGCTGATCTCCGCTGCGGGGGTACCGGGACGAAGAAACGGTAAACCGCTCGACGGCACTCCATGGCGTGGGAGTTCGCGGCGCGCACGAACAACAACTCGTTCGCCCTAAGCGTTCGGTTTCGCCTGATCCCGCGTCTGGAACAGATCGCTCGACACACGCCGTCGAAGGCGAGGGAATATGGCTGACTTCAAGCAGCAGTGGAAGCGTCAGGGCCTCATCCCCGTGAGCAGAACTTCTCCGGAACGCCGCGTCGAGGATCCCATCTACAGTTCGTTGCAGGATTCTTGGGAAAGGCAGGGAAAGACCGTTCCTGGCCGCCCCGATCAGGAGTGGCAGGCTCTCATGTCACGCGATCCCTGGCCACGGGGCTGAAACCCGGGCGGAGTTGAACACGACAGCGGGCCGCCGGTGGACGGCGGCCCGCTGTGCGATGCGTGGGGAGATCAGCCGTTGCCGGCTCCGTTGCCCGACAGGACCGGGATGTCGGAGAGGATGTGCGACAGCGGCTCGTCGCCCTTCGCCTGCGTGGAGTTCTCCGTGCACTGCTGGTTCTGCGGGGCCGACAGGATCGGGATGTCCTGGACTCCGACGTTCACGAGCCCGACGAGCGACTGGAGGTTCGCCTTGGCCGGGAGACCGATGCAGGGCTTGTTCAGCGAACCCTGGATCAGCGCCATCTGCGGGCTCATGTTGCCGTACGTGGCGGAGTTGCCGTAGGCCTGCTGGGCGCCGTTGCCGCTGAGCGACGTGGTGCCGTGGTCGTCGCCGATGGCCAGCGCGGACGGAGCTGCGGCGGCGGACATGCCGACGACGGAGACGGCAACCGCGGCTGCAGCCATACCCTTCTTGATCACAACTAATTCCCTTCTGGAGAAACCCCGTTCGCCGGAGCGTGCTGATTAACGCAACGCACCACCCTTAGTTGCTCCGGTTCACTCCATTGGCCCAATACGGGGCGGGTACGGACCCCAACCGAGTGAAGCCCCGAAACTCAAACTCCTGCGGACCGGTTGGGCAGCGCGCAGTGACTCGAGCTTCTGCCAGAAAAGGAACAGACAAAATGATGAAGAAGGCTATGGCCACGGCGGCAGTTGCCGTTTCCGTCGTCGGTATGTCCGCTGCCGCGGCCCCGTCGGCACTGGCCATCGGTGACGACCACGGCACGACCTCCCTGAGCGGCAACGGCGCCAAGCAGGCGTACGGCAACTCCTCGACGCACGGCGACATGAGCCCCCAGCTCTCCCTCGTCCAGGGTTCGCTGAACAAGCCCTGCATCGGCCTCCCGGCCAAGGCGAACCTCCAGTCGCTCGTCGCGCTCGTGAACGTCGGAGTCCAGGACATCCCGATCCTGTCGGCGCCTCAGAACCAGCAGTGCACCGAGAACTCCACGCAGGCGAAGGGCGACGAGCCGCTGTCGCACATCCTGAACGACATCCCGGTCCTGTCCGGGAACGGTGAGTTCAACGGCTGATCTGCCGGTGTGAGGCCGCTCGGGCTGCCTGCCTTCTTCAAGGCCTGGCAGCCCGAGCTCCTTCGTTTTTGTATGCGGTAATTCGGGTGAATTTACTGAACGGGCGGAACCAGCGGTTTCTTCCGCCCCCTCAACTCGTTTGCAGACTGCAGGTCATGGTGCGAGACGTAAATGGAGTTTCGCTCGGTTTCGACTGCCAGATCGGCATGACCACAGAGAAGGGAACATCTGTGAAGCACAAGAAGAGCGCAACGATCATTGCTGGTGTCGTGATGGCCATGAGCATGGCGGCCCCCGCGTTCGCCGACGCCGGCGCCGAGGGTGCGGCCGTCGGGTCCCCGGGCGTTCTCTCCGGCAACGTCGTCCAGGTTCCGGTCCACGTTCCGGTCAACCTGTGCGGCAACAGCGTGAACGTGATCGCCCTGCTGAACCCGGCGTTCGGCAACACCTGCGCCAACGTCTGATAGCACCCAGCTCACCAGGCTGATTCATGGCCGGCCTTGGACTGTCGCTTCGACTCCAAGGCCGGCTTTCCACTTGCTCAGAGAGAAGACGAACTAGATGCGACAGGTCATTGGTAAAGGGATGCTCGCGACCGCGGCCGCGACCAGCATCCTCTCCCTGTCCGGCGGCTCGAGCGCGTTCGCCGCGGGCGCGGACGCCGTGGCGACGGACTCGCCCGGGATCTTGTCGGGGAACAGCGTGCAGGCCCCCCTGGACGTGCCGGTGAACGCCTGCGGCAACACCGTGGACGCGGCCGCCGGACTGAACCCGGCCTTCGGCAACAACTGCGCGAACTCCGAGGCCCCTTCGAAGGGCCACGCGAGCGCGCCGCACCGGGCGACGCCGCCGAAGAGCGCGCCGCACCGGGCGACCCCGCCGAAGCACGCGGCCCCCAGGGAGGACGGCGGGTACGGCGACGCCCCGGACACGCACGCGCCCCCGGCGTCGCACGCGGACACGCGCCCGGGCCCGCAGCACGCCGACACGTACCCGGACACGTACCCGGGCACCCAGTCGGTGGCCCAGGGCAGTGCCACGAACTCGCCCGGTGTCCTGTCGGGCAACAACGCACAGGCGCCCGCGGACGTCCCGGTCAACGCCTGCGGCAACACCGTGGACGTGATCGCCCTGCTGAACCCGGCGTTCGGCAACACCTGCGCCAACGGAGCGCCCGCGCCCAAGCCTCCGCGGCAGGAGACGCCCCCGCAGCACGAGACGCCTCCCTCCCACGAGACGCCTCCGCAGGCCGGTGAGCCGCCCGTCGACCGCGCCGTCCCCCAGCCGCCGGTGCGCCCCACCGTGCCGCCGCAGCACGTCGCGTCCTCGACCGACCGGGAGATGCCGTCGGTGGCCCCCGCCGCGCGGCACGCCGCCCCTCAGCTCGCCGAGACCGGTAGCGACCAGGACCTCCTGGCCGCCGCCGCGGCGAGTGCCGCCCTGCTGATCGGCGGAGGAATCCTCTACCGCCGCGGGTTCGCCTCATCCGGCCGCTAGCCGCCCGGACATGCCGCTGGCGGGGAAGAGACACCCGAAGGTCTCTTCCCCGCCAGAACGGGAGGGGGGCCGGCCCGCGAGGGGGTGTTGCCTACCCACGGCTAAGACGCCGACGGCTGGCGGAAGACAACCAGGCCCGTCCCATGACGACAGAGTCCACCACCTGAAGGCCGCCCGCGAAGAACCGATTCACCCGTTCGCCGACCGCATCACCTGATCGAGTCTCCGACGGGCGGGGCCGCCGCCCGGCGCTTGACGGCGCCCAGGGGCGCCCGGCGGCCGAGCTCACCGACCGGCGCCGGGACGGCCGGGCCCACGGGCCCCCGCCGCAGGCTCCGCCGAACGCCCCGCACCAGCCGCTGTGCCGTGAAGGACGCCCCGTGCACGAAGCGCATGGCCGGGCCGAAGCTGGACGCCGTCACCAGGCCCGCGAGGAACAGACCGGGGTACGAGGACTCGAACTCGACGGAGGCGTACGGCTCTTGGGCGGCGTTCACCGCCAGGCCGCGGCGCACGTCCGGGGCCAGCAGGCCCAGGCGCGCGCTCGTGGCCCGGAAGCCGGTGGCCGCGATGACGTGGTCCGTCTCGAGGTCCGGCCCGCCGCTCGCGTTGCCCACGGTCTCCAGGCGCACCCGGCCCCCCGCCACCGAAGCCGTGGCGACCTCGTGGTCGAGCAGCACCTCCACGCGTGACTCGACCCGGTCGCGCACCCACCAGGCCCCGGCGGGGCCGAGCGCCGACGCGCTGATGCGGGCGCGCGTGGCCTCGGGGAGCCGCCGGAAGCCGCCCGGCACCTCGGCGTAGAACCAGTTGCGCCATCCGCAGCCCAGGCCGCTGTGCGGAGCGCGGGCGGACTCGCGCCACGGGCGTTTCCACTCCGGAGGCGTGCTGTTCCAGTTCAGCCGGTGCGACCGGGCCAGGACCCGCACGCGCGTTCCCTGTTCGGCGAGGAGCGCCGCGGTCTCCAGGGCGGCCTGGCCGCCGCCGATCACGGTGACGTCCTTGCCGCGGAAGCGGTCCAGGTCCCGGTGGTGGCTGCTGTGCGAGACGTGCTCGGTGCCCAGGCCGTGCAGCGCCGAGGGGATCTCGACGAAGGGGATCACCCCCACGGCCAGGGCCACCGTGCGGCCGCGGACGGTCTGGCCGTCCTCGGTGACCGCCTCGAACCCGCCGGGGCAGGCGCTGACCGACGCCACCATGCGTTCGTCGACGTCCGGCACGGCGTGCTGCGCGAACCACAGTCCGTACGAGGCGAAGGTCTCCACGGAGATCGGTTCGCCGTGCCGGGCCCGCATCCCGTTGCGCCCGCAGTACTCGGCCAGGCCGTAGCGGCGCCGTGGGTCGGAGAGGTTCGACGCCCAGGGCTCCGACTTCAGGAACATGCCCCGCGGCATGTGGTCGCGCCAGGACGCCATGGGTCTGCCGAAGATACGTACGTCGAGTCCGGCGTCGGCCGCGTGGGAGGCGATGGAGAGCCCGTAGGGGCCGGCTCCGACAACCAACAGGTCATGCATCAGCAACTGCTCGCTCTCTCGTCGTCGATACGGGCGGCGTCGGCGCGTCCGGAGCCCTCCGGCGCGCCCGCCTGGCGCACCATCCGCACCCGCACCTCCTCCCCCGGTGGCCCGGTGGGACGGACCGTGCGCCGCATCCGGCCGAGCAGCCGGCGCGTCACGTGCCGGCACCACAGCACCCACATGGCGAGCGCGGGAGCCATGTCGTCCTGGGCGTGCCAGGCGAGCTCGCGTCGCCGGGACGCGGTGGAGGCGGGCCCCGCCGTCAGCAGGACGCGCAGCGCGGCCAGCGGGGAGTAGTTCTCCACGACGAACGCGCGGCCCGGGAGGACGGCGGCGGCCGGCAGCGGGCGGTGCGTCATGTCCAGGTGCTGGGCGCGCACCACGTCCAGGTCGGCCCCGTCGGCGAACAGCCGGAACTGGGCGCCGGGCCGGGGGTTGAAGTCGAGCAGGCAGTGCTCGCCGGTCGCGGAGTCCACCCGGAAGTCGAGGTCGAAGATGCCCCGGTAGCCCAGCGTGTCGACCAGCCTCTCCACCCCGGTCCGCAGGCCCGGGTCGGGCGTCCACTCGCCGACCGCCGTCAGGCCCGCCCCGCGGGGCCAGGAGCGGTGCTTGCGGCCGGAGCCGCCGCCGCGCACGGCGCCCGTACGGTCGACGTATCCGTGCACGAACCAGTCGCGCCCGGGGCCGTCCGGCAGGAAGGCCTGGAGCAGGAGGCGGCTGCCCGCCTCGTCGCTGCGCCGGTAGAGCTCCTGGGCCTCTTTCGCCGACCGCACCAGGACCGTGCTGCGCAGGTCGGTTCCGGCCGGGACCAGCCACGGGCGGCTCCACTTCGCCACCACGGGCAGTCCCAACTGGCGTACTGCGGAGGCTGTTTGTGCGGCGGATTCCGGCTGGAGCGTCACCGGGTGGGGAATGCCGGCCGAGGCGCACACCTGGGCCAGCGTCGCCTTGTCGGCCACCCGTTCCGCGAGTCCGACCGCCTGGTCCGGCAGGAGATAGACGTCGGCCAGTTCTCTCTGCAGGCGACCGATGGCCAGGGCGCCCGCGTCGTCCATCGGAATGAGCACGGACGGCCGAGCCACCCGGTGGGAAATGCGGCGCAGTACGAGGGCGATTTCCTGGAGAGACGCTCCCGGCGGCGGCGGAGGGTGTGTCTGGTGCAGATAGCGGGATCTGCGTACCGGGCTCTCCGCGGAATCCGCGGCCGCCACATGTACCTCCACTCCCGCGCGGCCCAGTGACCGAACAGCTCCGAGCGTGCCGTGATGAAAGGGATTCCGGTCGATCCGCAGCAGAACCGCGGGGACCCGGGTGTCGAGAGTTAGCACGGCCAAATCCTCTCAATTCGATCCCCCATGCGGGCGATGGGCACGCCCAAAGGATTAGGGGCTCGATTGGCGCAATAGAAATACATATGACTGAGTGTCAGTGGACGAAGGAGCAGCATGAGGAGCGGCCATGGCTTTGCAGAGACGCCGGACCACCAGTAGACGGCTGGCATTCATCGCCACCGGAATCGTCGTGTCGGCAGCGCTCGCCGTCGGACCCGGCTATG
This sequence comes from Streptomyces sp. NPDC055243, assembly GCF_044544025.1. Lineage (NCBI taxonomy): Bacteria > Bacillati > Actinomycetota > Actinomycetes > Kitasatosporales > Streptomycetaceae > Streptomyces > Streptomyces sp. NPDC055243. The sequence goes on along the minus strand of NZ_JBITWR010000009.1, from coordinate 15,357 downwards.
CGTGGGGAGCCGGACAGGACCCCGATCCACCGGTCCAGATGCCCGCCCTGCCCGGGCTGCCGACGACGGTGCCCGTCCCGTCCCCCTCCGCGGCCCTCCCGGCGACCCCTGCCGTCCCGACCGGCGCGGACCCCTCCCCGACGCCCAGCGCCACGGGCACGGGCACGGGCCAGGCCCCCAAGAAGCCCGCCTTCGGCGCCTACCTCAATTACGGGCCCCAGGGCGTGGAGCGCATCGCCGAGCTCAGCAAGTGGCTGGGCGGCGCCGAGCTGCGCGTGGGGCACACCTACTTGCCGGGCGACCTGTGGAGCAATATCGAGGGGGCGCCGAACTTCCTCGAGAGCTGGGCCGAGTGGCGGCGCGAGAAGGACGACCGGCTCTTCGTGCTCAACGTCCCCATGCTGGAGCGCAACGAGGACCGCGTCGGCGACGCGGAGGTGCGCGCACAGCTCCGCCGGGGCGCGGCGGGCGATTTCGACCAGCACTACCGCGTGCTCGCCGAACGGCTCGTGAAGCTCAAGGTGCCCGACACCGTGGTGGTGCTCGGGTGGGAGATGAACGGCACTACGTACACCCATCGCTGTGGTCCCGACCCGGAGGCCTGGAAGAAGTACTGGAAGCGCATCATCACGACGATGCGGTCGGTGCCGGGCCAGAAGTTCAAGTTCGACTTCACGCCGAACAGGGGCCGGGACGCCATTCCGTGGACCGAGTGCTATCCGGGCGACGACGTCGTGGACATCGTCGGCATGGATTCGTACGACCAGCCGACGGGCACTGATTTCGCCGAGCAGGTCAGCGAACCGTACGGCCTCAGGCAGCATGTGGAATTCGCGAAGTCCCACGGCAAGGAGATCTCCTATCCGGAGTGGGGTCTCTTCCGCAACGGGGACAACGAGGAATACATGCGGAAAATGCTCGCCTGGATGGACGAGCACAAACCGCTGTACAACACCGTCACCGACTACTGCCCGCACGGCGTGTGGCAGTGCGACGACAATCCCAAGTCGTCCAAGGCCTACCGGTCCCTGCTCTTCGGCCGTACGGACACCGAGCCGACCGCCCCGGAGCCGACGCAGCCGGCCACGCCCACGACGCCGCCGAACTGTTCGCCGCTGAACCTCGGCGACTGGGTCGAGCACTGGCTTGGCGGCAAGCTGTGCATGCGCCTGGACTGGTACAAGCGGCCGTAGAAGAGAGCGCTCAGGACCGCTCCCGGCGTTCCCTGCGCCCGCGCAGGAACTCCTTGCCCCGGCTGCGGGCGGCCGCGTCCCACGCGGCGGCCCGCAGCACGGGGGCGGTGCGCCTGCGGGCCAGCAGGAAGCGGTGGTTGGTGGCCTCCTCGGGGCGCCAGTGGTGCTTGTACGGTTCGTTGCCGCGCAGGAGGCTCAGGACACGGCTCCGGTCGCCCTCGGCGTGCTCCGTGCAGGCGTTCAGGAGCATCGTCGCCACGTCCACCTTGCGCTCGCGCAGCTGCGGGTGCGCCCCGTAGAGGTAGCCGCCGACCAGGTGGGGCGAGAGCAGGGTGAGATCGGCGGCCACCACGGCGTCGTCGAGCCGGAACTCGGTGACCACCGCGTCGCCCGCCCTGACCATGAGCCCCACCGACCTGATCAGGTGCTCGGAGAACCGCGGCTGGAGGTGCTCGGAGGTCACCTTGCGCCCCTGCCACTGGAGCTGATGCAGGTGCAGCAGCGTGCGCACGGAGGCATCCACCTCGTCGTGGCGTACGATCCGCCGCTCGACGCCCAGCGCGTCCATCTTCCGGATCTTGGCGCGCGCCCGCTGGGCCCGGGGTGCGGGCAGCCGCCCGAGCAGCTCCTCCATCGACGCGGCGGGCAGCTCAAGGCAGAGCGAGTCCACGAGGCGGAGCCGGGGCCCTCGCCAGCGTTCGTAGATGTGCTCCACGGCGGCTCCTGACCGCACCTCGCGGAAGTCGATCAGGGCGCTGCGGGCCAGCTTCGCCAGGCCGTCGGCCAGCGCGTCGGCGGCCTCGTCGGCGAACGCGTCGTCCAGCAGCACGTCGGTGAAGTCGGAGATCGCGCCGCCCAGCGGCACGAGCGCGGGGAGCGGGACGTAGGCGCGCATCAGCGGCGCCGTCGCGACGAGCTCGCCGTCCTTGCGTACGAGGACGACGCGCAGCCGCCCGCGGGTGCCGTAGGAGAGCCACCACGAGTGCAGCCACGCGTGGCTCTGGAACGGCGTCGCCGTCCGGCACCTGCGGTGCAGCCGGGCCCAGGCCGCCGCGAGATCCCCGAACTCGCCCTCGTCCGTGCACAGTTCGATGGTCAGGGAGCTGTCGGCCACTCCCATCACCTCTCCCGGTTGGCGTCGGCGGACTGTGCGGGGCTCGGCACGGAGGCCGGTGCTGCGTCGTCGCCGTTCTCGCCGTGCTCGCCGCGCCGCGGGCGCACGAGGAGGGCGAGCCCGCCGATCAGGCCTCCCGCGCAGCCGCCCACCAGGGCGGTCATGGGCGCCGACGCCGACGCGGGGGCCTCGGGCTTGACCGCGCGCGAGAGCTGCAGGAGGCGCACCTGCGTGCTGTCCTTGGTGTGGTTCGCGTTGTTGGTCAGGGAGCGCGACACCGCGTTGGCGATGTCACGGGCCTTGCCGGGCTTGGCCGCGGTCGCCGAGATGGAGATCATCGGGGCGTCGGGCGACGTGGCCGCCTGCACGCTCTCGCGCAGCGTCCGCGGCGAGACGCCCGACTCCACCTGGGCGTCGCCGAGCACCGCGACCTGCGTGGCGACCCTGCCGTACGCGGTGGCGAAGCCGAGGGCTGCGGTGGGGTCGGAGCCCTTCTGCGGGACGGCGATCACATAGCTCGTCGCGGTGTACTCCGGTGTCTTCACCAGGCCGTACACGCTGCCGGTCAGGGCGCCGAGCGCGGCGCCCGCCGGCAGGATCCACCAGGCGGGCAGGCGCTTGACGCGGGCGAGGATCGGGGCCGGGAGACCGGCCGGGCGGTGCCGCCTGCTGAGGGTATCGGTCATCAGGAACTCACTCTCGGGGTCGAGCCGGAGGCAGCTGCCTCGTACACATGCATCAGCTGTGCTGCGCTGCGGGTGATGCTGTAGTGGCGCGCGGCCTCCGGGGCGAGGCGCGCCCGCGCCCCCGCCGACCGGACCCCCAGCAGCGCCCGCGCGAAGGAGTCCGCGTCGCCCGTGACGCGCCCGGCGCCGGTGGCGGCGTCCGGCGGGAGGTCCTCCACGGCGGGGCAGCGGACGTAGAGCACCGGCAGACCGGCGGCCAGCCCCTCCACGACGGCAAGACCGAAGGCCTCCTCGGACGACGGCGAAGCGAGGACGTCCATGGCGGCGAGGAACGCGGGGAGGTCGGTCGCCTCCGTGGACAGATGGGGCCGCTCCCCGGCGAACACCACCCGGTCCGCGAGCCCCAGTCGAGCCGCCGTCGCGCGCAGGCCGCCCTCCTCGGGGCCGCCGCCGATCAGCAGCAGGCGTACGTCCTGGGGCAGCGCGGCCAGGGCGTGCAGCAGGACGTCGAACCGCTTGCCCGGAGCGAGCCGGCCCACCGCGCCGACCACGAACGCCTCGTCCGGGAGCCCCAGTTGGCGGCGGACGGCGACCCGGGCCCGCGGGTCGAAGCGGAACCGCTCCACCTCGATGCCGTTCGGCACGACGTGGATGCGCTGCCGGGGCACCCCCCACCGGGTGAGCCGCTCGGCGACGGAGGGGGACACCGCCACCGTGGCCCGCCCCAGACGCTCGCCGGTCAGGTACAGCGCGCGGACGCCCGCGGTCAGCGGCCGTCCCTCCATCTGCGAGTCGCCCAGGGAGTGTTCGGTGGCCACGACGGCGCGCGTCCCGGCCAGGCGGGCGGCGATGCGCCCGTACAGGCAGGCGCGGAACAGGTGGGTGTGCACGAGGTCGTATCCACCGCCCCGGATGACCTTCACGAGGCGGGGCACGGCGCCCACGTCACGGTTGCCGGACATGCCCAGGTGGATGACGCGCACCCCGTCGGCCGTCAGGCCGTCGGCGACCGGGCCGGGGTTGGTGAGGGTCACGACGTCGCAGGCGGCGGGCAAGTGGCGCAGGAGCAGGCGCAGTTGCTGCTCGGCGCCGCCGACTCCCAGGCCGGTGATGACGTGCAGGGCCCTCATTCGGCCACCGCCGGTTCGCGGACCGCACGGCGGCGCAGCCGGTTCAACCGCAGTTTCAGCTGGAGCCGCAGGGCGGTGTCCTCCTGCCCGATGTGGACGCGCGGCAGGGCGTGGACACCGGTCAGCGGGCCCGGGGAGATCGCGCACGCGTAGCGGTAGCCGGCCGCTCGTACGGTGTCGGCGACGCGCTGGTCCACGGTGCCGTACGGATAGCAGAAGCCCTCCACCTCGCGGCCGATCAGGTCGGAGAGCGCGAGCCGGCTGCCGCTGGTCTCCTGCCACAGCAGCCGGTCGTCCGCCCGGGTGAGGTCGACGTGGGTCAGGCCGTGCGAGGCGACCTCCATCCCCTCGGCGGCGGCGTGCCGGATGCCCTCCGCGCTCAGCAGCGGCTTGCGGGGGCCCAGCGGGTCCCAGGCGTTGTCGCCCGCGAGGCGGCCCGGGAGCACGAAGACGGTGGCGCCGAAGTCGTAGCGGCGCAGGAGCGGCAGGGCGTGGTCGACGAAGTCGGTGTATCCGTCGTCGAAGGTGAGGCCGACCAGGCCGCGTCCCTCGCCGCGGGCGCGCGCCGTGAGGAGCCGGGTCATGCTCACCCCGCGCAGCCCCTGGCGGCGGAGCCAGCGCAGTTGGGCCGCGAGGCGTTCGGGCGAGACGGTGATCTTGTAGGGGTCGTCCGCGCAGTTGTCCACGGAGTGGTACATCGCCACCCACATCGGCGCCTGGGGCAGCCAGTGCCGCATGCGCCGCGAACGGGTGGTCTCACCGAGTGCTGTGTCAATGGACATGCCAGAGCTTCCGTGTGGCGGATGTGACGGAACGGATGACGGGCTCGAAGGCCTGGGCCTTCAGGGCCCAGAGCACCAGGAAGAAGACGGCGGCGACGGTCGTGGAGCCGACGGCGAAGGCACTGAAGGGCGCGTCGACGTGGCTCGCGAAGGCGCCGCCGAACCCGGTGGCGCACACCGTCGCGGCCACCGGTTTGACCAGCTCGCCCAGGACGCGGCGGACCCGGATCGGCACGTTGCGCGGGCCCATCCCGCACAGCAGCACGAAGGCCGTGACGCTGATCCCCGCCGCGTTGGCGAGCGCGATGCCGCGTACGCCCCACAGGTCCACCGCCCAGGTGCCGATCCCCGCGGTCGCGGCGATCCCGACCGTCATCGCGCCCAGCGGGAACCACGTGGCCCGCCCGCCGGAAAAGTAGGAGCGCACGAGCGCGCCCACCAGCGTGTGGCCCAGGAGGCCCAGCGCGTACACGCGCATCACGGCCGCCGTGGCGACGGTGTCGTCCGCGGTGAACGCGCCTCGCTGGAACAGGAGTTGGATGAGCTGCGGCGCACAGGCGATGACCACGGAGGTGCCCAGCAGCACCACGCAGCCGGCCAGGCCCAGGTCCCGCTCGACGCGCGACCTGGCGCGCTTGACGTCGCCTTCGGCCAGGGCCCGCGCGACGACGGGGAGCGTGACCGTGCACAGCATCAGGGAGAGGATCATCGGCACCTGCGCCACTTTTTGCGCGTAGTTGAGGTGCGAGATGGCCCCCGAGGGCAGCGAGGACGCCAGGAAGCGCTCGATGAGCACCTGCGACTGCCGGCACAGCGCGAAGAGCAGCACGGTGGCGACGACGGCCCTGCCCATCAGCGCCGGGGCCGAGGGACCCGTCGCGTTGTCGTTCGGCGCGTCCGCCGTGTCGCGGGTGAGCTGCCGCCAGAGCGAGGGTGCCTGGACGAGCACCATGAGGACGCCGCCGACCGCGACGCCCAGCGCCGCCGCCCTAACGCCGTAGCGCGGGGCGAGGACGAACACCGCGGTGATGATGCCGATGTTGTAGAAGACGTAGATGGCGGCCGGGGCCACGAACCTGCGGTGGGCGCGCAGGGCCGCGCTGCAGTACCCGGCCAGGCCGAACGTGAAGACGCAGGTGGCGGTCAGGAGCGTGCAGTCCACGGCGAGGCGCGGGTCGGGCAGGCCCGGCGCGAGGACCTCCACCAGGACCGGCGCCCCGGCCATTAGGATCAGCGCGACGGCCCCGGAGGCCACCATCAGGCGTGGCAGCGACGCGGCCACCAGGGCGCGGACCGGGTCGCGCCGCGCGCCCTGGCCCCGGCGGGCGAGCGCCATGCTGAAGGCCGGTACGAGGGCGAACGCGAGGCCGTCCTCGATGAGCAGTGTGGTGGCCACCTCGGGGACGGTCCACGCGACGAGGAAGGCGTCGGTCTCGGAGCCCGCCCCGAAGAAATGGGCCAGGGCCTGGTCGCGCACGAGCCCGAGTACCGATCCGGCCACCGTGAGGACCGCGGTGATCAGAGCGGCCTTGGCGAGAAAGCCGTTGGAGGGGTCGGAGCCCCTGACGGGCTCGGCCTCGGTGGCCGGCGCGGGCACCTTGCCCGCCGGTGCCGTGTCCACGGAGTGGGTCGTGGAGGTCATCGCGGCGCCTCCCCCGGCGCGGGCGCCGCGAGGGCACGGCCGGACAGCGCCCACCAGGCCACGAGCCCCAGGACCACGGCCATGAGCACCGTCGAGGGCCCGCCGATGTCGGCGTACGCGAAGTCCACCAGCTGCCAGACGAGCAGACCGCACGCGACGAGCGCGCAGTCCGTGCCCGCGCTCCCGCGCACCCGGGTCAGCCGCCGCAGACCGAGCAGCAGGAAGGCCGCCCAGCTGCCCACCAGCGTGCACAGGCCGAGCAGCCCCTGCTCGCTGAGGACGAGCAGATACATGTTGTGCGGGGAGAGCAGCGGCTGCCGGGCGAAGGCGGCGCCCGCGCCGGCGGTGTCGCTGGCCGAGGAGAGGGCCAGCGACGCGTGGCTGTCGCGGTGGTCGGGGAAGGCCTTGAGCCCCACGCCCGACACCGGCTCGTCGCGCCACATGTCCACCGCCGCAGCCCACATCGTGTACCGGTCGGTGACGGACTGGTCGGGGGCGTCGGTCACCTGCGTGATGCTGGTGATCCGCTCCTGCAGCATCTGCGTGCCGATGCCGAGGCCGCCCACCAGGACCACGGCCGCGGCGGCCACCGCGGCGAGGGCCCGCAGGGCGCGCCGCACCCCCGCGAGCCCCAGCTGCGCGCCGCACGCCACGACGGTGGCGATCCAGGCGCCGCGGCTGAAGGAGAGCGCGAGCGGGACGGTCAGGAGCAGCGCGCACACCAGCGCGATCTGCCGCTGGCTCAGGCCTGCCTGACGCCCCTTCGGGGAGGCCGGGCCGAGCGCGAGGGCCACCGCGCACACCACTCCGTACGACACCACGGTCGCCATTCCCATGACGTCCGTCGCGCCGAAGGTCCCCACGGCCCTGACATCCGAGCCCATGTAGGAGGCGCCCGTCCCCGTGACGTACTGGTAGACGCCGACCGAGCCCTGGAAGAGGGCCAGGCCGACGATCGACCAGGCCACCAGGCAAAAGTCGCGGCGGTCGCGGACGAGCATCAGGACCGCGGCCGGTACGAGGACGAAGATCTGCAGGTAGCGCACCAGGCCGGTCATCCCGGCGGAGGCGGTGCTCGCGCCGACCGCCGCGACCGCGATGCCGATCACCGGCAGGCCGAGCACGACGGCGGCGGTCCGCGTCAGCGGCCGCCGCGCCCCGCGCACGGCGCGGGCCACGCACCAGCACACCACCAGGGCGGAGACGGCGTCGGCGGCCGTGCCGCCCCCGGAGCCGCCGTCGCCCGGCGGTACGGGCAGCGCGAGCAGGGCGACCACGGCCATGACGGGCAGCACGGGCCCGGCACCGCGCAGCGCCGATGAGATCGCGGCGGCCGGTGAGCCGGGCGGGAGGAGCGTGATGGAGGCACCGTTCACCCGGGTCAGCTCCCCGTCGGACGTACGAGGGAGGCGGCGGTGCGCAGCAGGATGCACAGGTCCTGCCAGAACGACCAGCTGTCGATGTAGGCGTTGTCGAACCGGCACCGGTCCTCGATCGAGGTGTCGCCGCGCAGCCCCTGGATCTGGGCGAGCCCGGTGATGCCGGTCGGCATGCGGTGGCGCTCCGCGTAGCCGGGGTAGGTCTGGCTGAACTTGCCCACGAAGTAGGGGCGTTCGGGGCGCGGGCCGACCAGGCTCATGTCGCCCCAGAAGACGTTCCACAACTGCGGCAGCTCGTCGAGCGAGGTGCGGCGCAGGAACTGGCAGAACCGGCTCATGTGCTGCTCGCCCGCGACCGTCCACCGGGTCGCGGCCTCCTGCGGGTCGACGGGGCGGTGCGTGCGGAACTTCAGCAGGGTGAACGGCCGCCCGTCCCTGCCGATGCGCTCCTGACGGAAGATCACCCCGGGTCCTTCGGTGGCCCGCAGGACGGCGGCGCAGGCGAGGAGCACGGGGCTGATGAGCAGCAGCAGGGTCCCCGAGGTCACCAGGTCGAGGGCGCGCTTGCTGACGCTGAAGTGCCGGGACCTCGCGGGCACGAGCAAGCGGCAGGGGAACCCGGCGAGCCGCCCGGATCTGGCCTGTCTCCCCGGCGCGTCGTAGCCCGGCGGCTGCGTCGCGTCGATCGCCCACACGTCGCATCCGGAGCCGCTCAGCGCGCGCAGCCACCCGATCTGCTCCGGTCCCGGCGTCGGCCCGACGACCAGGACGGTGCGTACGGCGTTCTGGATGACGGCGCGGCGCAGCTCCTCGATGGTGGAGAGCACCGGCAGTTCGGCGGCCCCCTCCGGCTCCGTGCGCTCGGCGGGCGCCTCGCCCACGATGCCCACGGGCCGCACCCCGGCCTGCGGATGGCGCAGGACCGCCTCCGCGACGCGCCGCGCGACGGCGCCGTGGCCGACCACCAGGGCCGGGCGCGGCTGGCGCAGCGTGGCCCTGCGGGCCCACCAGTACAGGGAGCCGCGGCCCGCGCAGCACAGCACGCTCTGCAGCGCCGCCGCCGTGCACAGGGTGGTGAGGGAGAGCGGGCTCAGGGCGGGGAAGCTCGCGGCCACCAGTCCCACGGCGCACCAGCTCAGCAGGGCCTGCCAGGCCAGCGACGGCAGTTCGTCGAGGGCGGAGGGCACGGCGAGCGGGCGGTACAGCGCGGCCCGCGTGTTCAGGCCGGTCACGCCGGCCAGGAGCAGGACCACCAGCAGGGGGTGGCGCTGCGGATCGGCGAGCAGCACGCTGCCGAGCAGGGCGGCGGTGCAGTCCACGGCGACCAGGGGCAGGGCCGACGAACGGCGTGTCGATGACCCCCAGCCGATGCTCGTCCTGCGGCCGCCCCCGGCCCCGCGGGGAGGGATGACCGAGGCGGTGGCGATGGCATGGTCGGCCGCCCGTGGCTGCGCGGCAGGGGCGACGGTTCGTTCCGCACTCACGGGTTGATGGACTCCCTGCACTTGATGGGCCCCACGCCCAGTAGCTCGCGGTACACGGCCGCGACAGCGTCCGTGGTGCGCCGCACATCGTGGGTGGTCGATACGTGACGGTGCGCTGCACGGCCGAGGGATTCGCACAGGGGCGGATCGCCGAGCAGTCCGACGAGGGCTCGCGCCAGCGCGTCGGGGTCCTCCGCGGGGACGAGACCGTGCGGCACGAGTGCGGGCGGCAGGCTCTCGCGCGCGCCGTCCACATCGGTGACCACCACGGGCCGGGCGCAGGCCATCGCCTCCAGGGGTACGAGGGCCATGCCCTCCCAGCGGGACGGCAGGACCACGACGTCGGCCGCCTGGTACCAGGAGGTGGCGTCCTGGACGGCTCCGACGAACCGGACGGAGGCGGGCGCCCGTTCGCGCAGACCGGCCGCGTCGGGCCCGTCCCCGACGAGGACGAGCCGGGCCATCGGCATCCACGCGCTGACCGCGGCCCAGGCCCGCAGCAGGACGTCCTGCCCCTTCTGCCGGCAGAGCCGCCCCACGCACACCACCAAGGGCGCCTGCTCGGAGATCCCCAGGGCGCTCCGCGCGGCCTGCGCGGCCATGGGCCGGAAGTGCTCGGCGTCCACCCCGTTGGGGATCACCGACCAGCGCGCGTCGATCCCGGAGCGCCGCCCGGTGAGCCGTTCCGCCTCGCTGACGCAGACCACGTGCGTGGCCCAGCGCGCCCCGAAGCGCTCCCAGCCCAGGGCGAGCCGCGCGGTCGCGCCGCCGACGGCCTCGAAGGACCACGCGTGCGGCTGGAACACCGTGGGGACCCTGCCGCGCAGGGCGAGCCGGGCGGCGAGCCCGGCCTTGGCGCTGTGCGCGTGCACGACGTCGGGCCGGAGCGCGTCGACGATGCGGGCGAGGCGCCGCACCTCGCCCGGCAGGCCGGGGCCCGGGGAGCGGGTCGCCGCCCAGCCGTGGACATCGCTTCCCAGGCCGCGCACGGCGTCCGGCAGACGGCCGCCGTCCGGACACGCCACGTGGACCCTCATCCCGGTGGACAGCTGGGACTTCACCAGGTCGGTGACCACGCGGGCCACTCCGCCGTCGACGGGCTGCGCGACATGAAGGACGCTCAGCCGGGGGTCAGATGATGACAGTTGCATGCACGGCGCCTTGCTCAGGGGGAAGGTGGTGCGCTACCGCTTCGCGTCCACAGCGGCGAAGAGCACACCGGTCCACGCGGACTCTCGCTGCGAGGCGAGACGGATGAGCAGGCCCTTTCGGTCGGCCTTGAGGGCTCCGTCGAGCCGGAAGATGTCGGAGTCGTAGCCGAGCGTGTTGGCGTACGCGGGCGTCCTTGCGATCTGCCTGCCCGGCTCGCTGATGGTCGAGTTCAGTACGTCGCGGGCGGGGTTCGCCGCGTCGGAGAGCCGCACGGGCCTGCTCCGGTCGGTCGACACGGTGAGCGTGTCGCCTCTCGTTCCGCGGTCGCCGTTGTACGCGACCATGCCCACGCTGCCCTTGGCACGGGCCGGCACCGGCGCGCCGCCGAGCCGGACCGCATGGCTGCGCCGGCGCGCGTCGAAGGAGTCGAAGCCGTCCCACACGGTCAGGTGCCGCAGCGGCGCGGTCTCGTTCTCGTACGCGACGACCAGCGTCCAGCCGCCCCATGCCCCGGCCTTGGAGTGCCCCATCGCCACGTTGACCTGGGCGACGGTGTAGAGCCCGGCGCCGCTGGCCCTGACGAGGGGGGTGACGTCGGCCGACGCCTGGAAGGCGTCCGCTCCGTTGGCGGTGCGGTGCCCGACCAGGGTGTCGGCCTGCACGTCCCGGTAGCTGCCGCCGGGCTCGGCGATCAGGGCCCTGCCGTTGTCCTTGGGCGGCTTCTGCTCGCCGACGCGGAGGTTGCCGCCCCAGTACAGGCGCGCGTAGGAGACCCGGGAGCCCTGCGGCAGCCGGACCTCTCCGCGGCTGGAGTTGTAGGTGTTCGGGTCCTTGTCGACGTCGACGTAGAACATGTCGAAGTCGTTGTTGGCGGCCGCCTTGCCCCCGCGCGCGGAAGGGCAAGACACCGCGCGCGGGGCCATCGGCTTGCGGCACGTGATGGCCGTGTTGGCGGCGCGGGTGATCCCGCCGTGCTGGAGGGCGTGATAGCGCTGCGCGAACTTGATGCCGGCCGCTTCGGCGGCGGGGGGTGCGGGTGCGGCCAGGGCGGGGCCGCCCGGCGTGGCGACGACCACGAGGGAAACGGCGCACAGCGTCACACGACGCAGCAAGGGGCCCAGGGAATTACGCATGACCGGCGTTGCCCTTTCGGGAAAGGTTCCGGACCAGGAGGGAGAATGTAAATGCGACAGTCACACTCGTCTCGTAACTTCCCGCACTTGTTCTTTCAAATGGCTTCAGGAGGGAGCAACACTAGCCGCTTTCCGCATTAATCCAGGAAGGCTGTCAAGTGTGTCGGAATCGTGAAGTGAGTAACGCTCGGGAGCCTGCCGGGAGCCTGCCGGGAGCACGGGCCGGGGCCTCGCGTTAACCCTGCGCCGACAGATCACCCTTTTGGGCCCACAACCCTTGCGGGCGAGTTCCGTTGATCCATGGGCCGGGCACCCCGCCCTGCCGATGCATCAACTCACCAAGGAGCAACTCTCCATGTCGCGTACCGCGAAGGCCCTCGCCCTCTCCACCGTTGCCGTGGCCGCCATGGCCGGCAGCGCCGGCATCGCCGCCGCCGACGCCGGTGCCCAGGGTGCCGCCACCAACTCCCCCGGTGTCATCTCCGGCAACGCCGTCCAGGTCCCGGTCCACATCCCGGTCAACGCCTGCGGCAACACCGTGAACGTCATCGGTCTGCTGAACCCGGCGTTCGGCAACACCTGCGTCAACAGCTGACGCTTCGGCAGCACGCACTGAGCGACGGCCGTTCTCCCCTGAGGAGGACGGCCGTCGTCCGTTCCCCGGCATGCCCCGGACGGCCGCCATGCCCCCGAATGGCAGTCGCTCGGTTGCGGACGGTGTCCACCGCTTTCACGGTGAACACAAGATCCGACGCATCACCGAAGGGAACATTCATGCGCGCTCTGCCCGTACGGCGTATCGCGACCACCGTCCTCTGCGCTTCGCTCCTCATCGGGACGGCCGGTCCCGTCATCGCCGCCGAGAGCGACTCCCCTCCCAGCAACGCCCAGGAGGCGGCCCGCGCGCCGGTCGCCGGAGCGGACGCGCTGCTGGCCCAGGCCAAGACCCTGGGCGACGCGGGCGGTGTGCTCACCCCGGTCACCGACCTGCTCACCGCCGTACTGAAGGCCGACAAGGGTCAACTGCCCGCCGCGGAGGCCGCGAAGCTCGCCGAGCCGGTGAAGGCCGCCATCACCAAGGCCTCGGCAGCGGCCCCCAAGGCTCCGGAGGCCCCGGCCCTCCCGCAGACGTCCACGCTCCCGGAGGCCCCGGCGCTCCCCAAGGCGATGCCGGACGACGCCAGGGCCGCGGCCGACCCGAAGGCCGACGCCCTGAAGGCACTGCAGACCGCGGTCGACACCCTGCTCAAGGCGGCGACCGGCGGCGACGTGGCCGCGGTGGCGGGCGCGGTTCCGACCGTGCTCACCGGCCTCGTCAACGTCGTCGCGGCCACGCTGCTCGGCGGCGGCCTGCCCGCGCCGGATCTGGCAGGCCTTCCGGCCCTGCCCAAGCTGCCGGAGGCCAAGCTGCCGGCCGCGCCCAACGTGCCCCAGGCGCCCGCGCTGTCCTGAGCCTCGGTCAGCACACGTCGGCACCCGTCAGCCCCCGTCAGCATCGATCTCCACCCGTCGCGTCGGCCTTCCCGGTCGGCGCGACGGGCTTTTCATGTCCCCATCGCCATCCATCTCACGGCCCCTCTCACGACCCCTCTCGCCGCCCATCTCGCCGCCCATCTCATACGAGAATGAGACACCGCCTTCGTTCGGGTGGGTTCCGTGAATTTCCGCCGCACAGAGTTTCCGCCGTACACAGCGCTCGTTACCCATGGCGAAGTGAAAATCCCCTCTGGCGACCGTCCGTCGCCGAAGAAAGGAACACGATGAAGCCCCTGAAGGCTGCCGCCGTCGTTGCCGGATCCATGGTCATCGCTGGTGCCGCCGCACCCGCCTTCGCCGCCGACCTCACGCCCACCAGCCTGAACGGTGCACTGGACACGATCGCCAGCCAGACGTCGTCGCTCGACGCGGCCCCGCTGGCCACCAACGCCCTGGACACCGAGAACAAGGACTCCGTCGTCAACACCGTTTCCGGTGCCGCGAAGGACCTGCACGCGGGCGGCGGCGCCGGCAAGCTGCTCGGCGGACTCCCCGTCGGAAAGTAGAACCCTTCCCGCTTTCCCGCGGACGGCGTATCGCGCCGAATGAAGGCCGAATGAGGGCCGAATGAAGGAAGCAATTGCCTGGGCGTGTTTCCTGCGGAGGATTCCGCGGACCGCTCCATGAGGCAACGCCTCGCCGCCGACGGCAGCGGTTCCAGTGCCGGGAGCGCGGCCGGCGGCTCGCCCGGCGTCATCTTCGGCACCCTGGCCGAGGTCCCGGTCCACGTACCGGTGAACGTCGCGGGCGACGCGGCCGTCACCAGCTGACGTTCTCCCCGAGAAGTGCTGCCGCGAGCGAACGGCACGCGGCGATGAGGGCCGGTTCCGCAGACGCATTCTGCGGAACCGGCCCTCGGGGTTTTCCCGGCCCGCACGCCTTCCCAGGGCCTCAGTTCGACTGAGGGGCCCCGGAGTTCGACCGGCGCGTGCCCCGATCGTGTGATGGCTGGCCCCCACTCACCCAGTCAAGTGACAGACGGGTCCGAGGCGTAGGGACACATCGATACGGTTCCGGGATGACCTCGACATCGAGCGAAACCCGCACCTTCCGGCCCGCCGATCTGGGCACCCTCACCGTGGTCCCCTGGAGTGGTGAACACCCCGAGGACGAGGAGGACATGCCCTTCCTGCTCGCGTACTCGCTGGGCGACGGCGAAGGCGGTCCCGAGGCCTCGACCGAAGCCATCGAGATCCTGCTGCAGAACACCGGGCTCCCCATCGGCGGCCCCGTCGTCGAGAGCTCCCGCAACCCGAGCCTGCCCGTCACCCTCCTCGTCGAGGCCGGCCAGGCCGTCCTGAACATGCCGCACCTCAACGCCCAGTGCGTCGTACCGCCGGAGTGGCTCGAGGCGGTGGGCGAGCGGGGCCACGCCTACTTCATGTTCACCACGCGTCCCTGGCCCGAGGCCAAGCCCGGGGTTCCGCTCGCCGAGGAGGCCCTCGCCGCCTTCGCGGGCGCCGAGGAGACCATGACCAACGCCGCGCACTGCCTGCTCTCCGCGCGAAGCCTGCGCGGCTAGGAGCGGCCGAGGGGGTGCCCGGACGCGGCGGGGCCCGCCGGTCGGGACGGACCGGCGGGCCCCGGCGCGGTGGTGACGCGGGTGGTCGCCCACAGGGCCTGTCCTGCCGAGAGATGCCCCACTACTGCAAAGGGTGCCGGGCTGCCCCGCAGCCCATGAACCCAGTGAGGACCGCAGCCGATGCACACCAAGACACCTCTGCCCGAAGCTCGTCAGCCCGAAGCCCCCTCAGGGCGCGTGGAGCCGCCACCCGCTGGCGTCGGTGGGAGCCGTGCGTTCGCGCTGCTCCTGGTGATCACGGGTGCGGCGGGGCTGCTGGCGGCGTGGGTCATCACGCTGGACAAGTTCAAGCTGCTTGAGGACCCGGACTTCACGCCGGGGTGCAGCCTCAATCCGGTGGTCTCCTGCGGCAACATCATGAAGAGCGAGCAGGCGTCGGTCTTCGGGTTCCCGAACCCGATGCTGGGCATCGCCGCGTACGCGGTGGTGATCTGTGTGGGCATGAGTGTGCTGGGCCGGGCGCGGTTCCCGCGCTGGTACTGGCTGACGCTGAACGCGGGCACGCTGTTCGGGGTCGGTTTCTGCACGTGGCTGATGCAGCAGT